>CAUJGS010000058.1 GCA_963170185.1 Bdellovibrionota bacterium | reverse complement strand
GACCTCCGCTTTGATCTCTAGGGCCACCGACTTTTGTTTCTCAATATCCGCCACCGGCGCCCCCAAAGCTTCTAAGCCTTTGTCGATCCCACCGATCGCCGTCTCGATAGACGATTCGGCCGACTTAAAATCTTTCGCCTTCAACGCAAGCTTTGCGACTCGCAAATGAAGAGGGGCGACAATCGCGACATTGGCACCCTTTGCCTGCATCGACTTAATCACATCGGCTAAGAACTTTCGCGCAACCTCGGTCTGCCCACGCGCTTCCGCCACGTCCGCAGCCAGTCCCGCGCGCTCCGACTGTTCGCTCGCAGAGAGCTTGGCGATGTCTTTGATCTGCTTTAGCTCGGTTTCAGCACCGGCATAGTCACGGTTTTGCGCGGCGACCGCCGCCAGGCGAAGACGAACGCTTTCCTTGGAAATCGGCGTCTCGAAAACATCGCGCGTCTCCGGAGTCTGCGTGTCCAATCGCACAAGTGTCTCGCGATACTGTTCGCTGGCATCGCCCAAAACACCGGCCGACTCATAAGCCTTGGCCGCGTAGTATGGGAGATCGGCCCTTTTCACTCCTTTTAACCAACTCGATTGATCGCGCGAATAAAGACGCAAGCCCTGGATAAAATCGCCGCGCTCAACAAAGTTGCGGATATTGTCCGAAAGGTTTCGAACAATGCGCCCCTTGATCAAGGGCAGGTGTTTGGATTGCGTGTTCTCTTTATAAAACTGAATGAGATCCTTTGTTGCCCGGTCGTACTCCTTGCGTTCGTTGAACGCATCGGCAACCGAAATCACTCGAAACTCCTGAATAAACGGGAGATCCGCGTCGCGCTTCACGATCTCATCGATCTCCAAGAGCGCGTCTTTCAGCTCGCGGTCTTTCATCATCTTAGGAATTCGAGCCGTGAGTACTCGCATGCGCGCGATATCCGCCCCAGGTGTCGAACGGAAGCGGAAGTACGATTCAAAGAACGCTCCCGTCACGCGCGAGTCATCTGCGCCAACTAAGGTTTCGATCAACTCACCAAGACGAGTCATCGCGTAGCCGCCATGGCGATGTTCCGGAAACTTCTGAAGGAACTGACGAAACGAATCGATCGCCATTTTCTCTTGTCCGAGACGAAAACGTGACTCAGCCAGATTGTAAAACGCGTTCGGAAAACGACCCGTCGCAGCCGGATAGGCTTTGATGGCGCGATCATACTCGGCAATCGCCTTTTGATAATCGCCCTGGCGGAAATAGACATCCCCCGTGCGAAACCCCGCTTCTTGCCGATCCTTCACGCTCTTCGCGTTTTTTTCGACATCCGTGAGTTCCTTCAAGGCGTCATCCCAACGGTTCAAAGAAAGAAAGGCGCGCGCGATCGAGATTTTTACCTGGCCTGCGTACTTGGAATCCGGCTTCAGACGAACAAATCGCTGAAATGTTTTAAGAGCGCCGAAACTATCCCCACGCTCGAGGTAGCTATAACCAACAAGCAGCAACGTTCGGGTCGTCATAGGAGAGTCCGGGTACTTTTCCACGAGGTTGTTGTAGATCCCCATCGCTTCTTCAAAGTCCGTGTCGTGAAGATTCGACTCGCTTTTGATCTTGTTTTCGTCGTTGTAGTCTCGCTCCTGACGCCATAGCGCATAGTGGGTATCGGCCATCGCGTACCGAACGATTTCGTCATATTCCGACTGCGGGTAGGTTTTCAAAAAGTCTTTCGCCGTCGAAAGGAACAATGCCTGACGTTGATTTTTAAACAGCGTCAATAAGAGACGTGCCTCTTTGTTCTCTTCTGTATCCTTCGGAAGAACTTCATAGATAGGCGGCGCCGCTTGAAGTTCCGCGAGTTTTGGAAAACCAAGATCCAACATAGGAAACGGGATACGAAGAGCTGCTCGCGATTGAAGACGCGCGGATTCTCGAATCTCGTAATCTTTCACTGTGAAACGACGAAACTCGGGATCGCCACCATCAAAAATCCCGCGCTCGAAATCTTTTCGAGAGGCGATCTGCTCGGCCAGGGAAGCCGGTTCCGCGGAAAGGGTCGTGGCTCCGGTTGGCCCCTGCTTGGCGACGATCACAAAGTCACCGCCGGCAGGCTCACGCCCTTGCGCGGTTTTATCGTCGGCCTTGTTGCCAGCCTTTGCTACCGACTTTGCCGCCGAGGGTTTCGCCGTGGTTTTTTCTTCCGACTCGTTGGCCGCGGCCAGCGGTTTGGCGTCTTTCAACGCATCTTGCGCCGGGAAAAAGTCGACCACCAAACGCTTGGGTTGATCCGAAACGTAGTCGAAGTAGTCGACTTCTTTTCCTGCATGGAAGCGGATTTCAACGTTTCCGTCGATTGCCTTGGGTTCGATCGCAAGAACCTTCACTTGCCCATCGGCCACTTCACGCAAACGACGCATCGAGCCTTCGTCCAACGAAGGAAGACGAAGAACGACTTCACCTTTGGCATTGCGTTCGAGTTTGTAACGATCCGACCCGGCACCCTCAAATTCGAAATGCGAAGCGTCGCCAATGCGCGAAAACTCGACACGAATTTGGCCAGAAACTTGGCCAGAATTCTGGGCAAAAACGGGACTGGAGAAAATGACGGAGATCAGGACTACTAGCAAAAAGGCGAGTCCTGCCCAAGTCGGACTTCCCATTTTTTTCATCGACATTGGTCTTGCCATCTTCCGTGAACCCTCTTGTTTGCCAGCAGCGTATTCCGCCTTGCATGGCGGTAAAACTTAGAGGTTGCACGCAAGGTGCCAACTGGACGGTCGTGGACGCTAGGGAAATAGCTCGATTCTGTAGGTGCTTAAGCATGATTCCTGTTCAAATTCGGCGAAAGTCCCTGTGACAAACGACAAATCTCTGACGGCAGGTAGGTGGATTGACGCTACCAACCTGACGCTCACGTTCCGACACTTCCGATTGGAAACTGGGCTGGACTGGTCTAGATTCAGCCAGCGGAAAAACCGACGAGACTTTCCGAGAGATCAGCATCAGGAGCGACAACACGTGAACTGGGCAGCAAAACTTTTCAATCAAATCCCACCCCTCGTGCGAATGGCCGTCATGCCATCGGCGTTGATCGCGTTCAGCACGGCCTGTGTTTCGGTCAATATCGGCGGTGGCAAAGTTGAAAAATCCGACGGTGTCACTTTCGCCGAACCGAGTTCGGGGTTTAAAGCCATCAAAAGTTCTCGCGCGGATGGCGCCTGGAATCGCTCGGCGACCGGCAGCACGATTGCCTATCAGAGCTCATGCGGCGACACGGCGGAAAGCCCACTAGAATCTCTTGCCGAGGATCTCTTCGCCGGTTTCGAAAGCAGCAAACGTCTAAAAGCCGACCGAGTTCCTTTCGATGGCCGCGAAGCACTTGACGTCGAACACGAGGGCAAAGTGGATGGCGTCGCCACGCGCGTGCGTGCGATGATCTACCGCAAAAATCAGTGCACCTACGTCATCACGTTCGTGACTCTTCCAAAGTCCTTGGTTGCTGACACCGCATCCAAGCCGGACCCTTCGAACGGAGACGCCGAGGAGTTTGCGAAATTTCTAACAAGCTTCAAGGCTCCCTGATGCTGAACTCGGTCACCTCCGCCGTCAGCGGACGTATTCTGGACGCCACGAAGGAGTTGCTACAAACGCTTGGCGGCGTTTGGCTTCTCTTTCAAAACGTGCTGCGTGACGTGTGGACGCGTCCAAGCTACCCACGCCTCATCATCGATCAGATCTACCAGATCGGCGTGCGATCAACCTGGCTCGTTTTAATCACAGCCGCTTTCACCGGCATGGTCATGGCGCTTCAATTTGGCCTCGGGTTGGAAAAATTCGGCGGCAAGCTGTACGTGCCAAAAATCGTTTCGCTGTCAATCGTACGCGAAATTGCGCCTGTCTTTTGTTCGCTCATGTTAGCGGCCAGAGTCGGAGCTGGTATCGCTTCGGAAATCGCGTCGATGGTCGTCACTCAACAAGTCGATGCGATTCGAGTCCTTGGCACGTCGCCTATCAAACGCATCGTGATCCCGCGAATGCTGGCTTGTCTGATCGCGCTCCCTTTGCTTTGTATGTTGGGGAATCTCGTTGGAATCGGCGGAGCACTTCTCGTTGGCGTAACAGAACTCGGTCTTGATCCGTTGTTCTTCTATCAAAAGGTGATCGACACCATCAATCTGACCGATCTTCTCACAGGTGTTGGCAAAACCTTTTTCTTCGCATTTTCGATCTCGCTTTCGGCTTGTTACTTTGGACTCAACGTAAAAGGCGGAACTCAAGGCGTTGGTTTGACAACGACCAAAGCCGTCGTCGTCGCCTCCATGTCGATTTTGATCAGCGACTTTTTTCTCACGAAGCTCTTCTTCGTGTTATTTGAGAAATCTTAAAAATGGCTTTGGAAACCTCGACGACAAAATCCTCGCCTGCAAGGAAGACGGCTGAAACCCCTCAGCCCGACGCCGTCGTCTCGTTTCGTCATGTCGCCAAAAGTTTTGGAACAAAACGAGTTCACTCGGACATCACGTTTGACCTGCGACGAGGCGAACTCCTAGGACTTATCGGCGGTTCGGGTGCTGGGAAATCCGTCATCTTACGTTCGCTCGTTGGCCTTGAAAAACCTGATCACGGCGAGATCTTTGTCGGAGGCCAAGAGATTTCAAAACTCAAAGAGCTCGACCTTATCGAGATTCGAAAACAAGTCGCCTACGTCTTTCAAAACGGCGCGCTTTTTGATTCGATGTCGGTCTTCGACAATCTCGCCTACGCACTTCGCGAACACACGACTCTCGACGAAGAGGTCATCCGTGGTCGAGTCCTAGGACGACTCAAAGACTTCGGTCTCGCTGGAAACGAGGGTCTCTTTCCGGCGAACTTGTCGGGCGGAATGCAAAAGCGCGTTGGTCTTGCGCGCTCCATCATCTTGCAGCCGAGTGTCGTTCTCTATGACGAACCCACAGCGGGTCTCGATCCCTACAACACGAAACGCATCTGCGACATGATGCTCAAGCTCAAGGCCGACGGCGCAAGCGCGATCTTCGTTACCCACGATATGCCGGCGCTCTTTGCCGTCGCGGATCGTATTGCCGTACTTAAAAATGGTCGGATTCACGCGATCGGCACGAGAGAAGAAATCGAACAACAAGACCCTTGGGTCCGTCGCTTCATCGACGGCGATGAGCTTTAATTAGAAACCGAATTAATCGACAGCGGAGAGACGAATGGAACCACAAAGCTCAAAAATCGAATTGAAAGTCGGCATCTTCGTCGCGATCGGACTTATCGGCGCCATGGTTTCGATTCTGCTTATCGGCGGCGATCGATTTGTTCTACAAAGACAAGCGATCCTTCACGCGAGATTCACCGAGGTGCAGGGCCTCTTCCCCGGATCAGTTGTGAGTCTCTCTGGCCTGAAAATCGGAAACATCAAAGGCATCACGCTTGCCGACGATCTGAAACTCGATATCGAAATGGCGATTGATCCAAGCTTCGCAAAACGCATCACCGAAGGTTCGATTGTCGAAGTGAAAACCCAAGGCGCACTTGGCGACAAGTACCTCTATATCAAACCCGGCCCTGCCGACGGAAAACCCGTCGCCGATGGCGCGATTTTACCTAGTGATGAAACTGATTTCTTAAAACTTCTCACGAGCCGCGAAGACGGCATGGCACGAGCCGTGGATCTCATCAAAGAACTTCACATCTTAGTCGCAAGCCTCAACCAAGACGGCAAGTCGGCGAAGATGATGTCGAACATGACAGAAGCTAGCGAAAAACTAAAATCAACGGTAACCAAACTCGATCAGCTTCTTACCGATGTAAACGGCGCCAATCCTGAAGACAAGAAAGTCAAAAAAGCGCTCGTCTCACTGGCAAATGTCCTAGAAAAAATCGACAAAGGCCAAGGCACCCTGGGCCAGTTGATCAACGATCCAAGCGTGCATCAGTCGCTAAAAAATATCTTAGGCCCATCACCGCGCGGAAAGTTCATGAAAGAAATGGTCCGCGAAACCATCAAATCCGCTGACTAGTCGTCTTTCGATTTCGCCGGAAATCTAATTTGTTATTTGCCTTAGGCAACCGGAGCTTTAACATTCCGGCGCGCGCCAAACTCCAGCTCTTGAAGCTGAATACGCCTAGCTTCCACTCGCGTAATGCCCCAGTAGCTTCCCTCAATGTCATTGAGATCCACATAACGCCATGCCGTCAGAAACGTGCGACCGCGTCGACCAAGAATTCGCGTCCAAGGCCGCTGTAGCCAAAGTGATTCTGCCGATTCATTCTTAGCTGTCTCTTCTTCAAGCTTGATGAAACGAGCGATCGCTCCGCTAAGTGTACGCAAGAAGGCGAGAAAACCTTTTCGTTCTCGGCATTCGATCAAGAGATGAAGATGATTTCCAGCATTGGCAAACCGATGAATATGGACGCGATGTCTTTTCGCAAGCGTTTCGACCAGCCTTTCGACTTTTGCTCGCCGTCCTCGTTTCAAAAGAGTGAACGGTGCCCGCGCTCGAAGCACGGTATGAATCGCCGCCCGCGGTGAAAACGGCCGCTCCGATTTGGCATGCGAGTTTTTAAGGTGATTTCCGCCAAACGACATTCCGACTTCACCGAAGCTTCGCCTCTTCAACTGCTGGATTGGAATTAGTCGCCGCTGTCGCAATATCAACTCCACTGAAAGAAACTGCATGAAAAACATGCTGATGAACTTTCAGAAACGCACAGACTTCTAAGTAAAACATTTTTAGCAAAGTAGCGATAGTCCGTCAAACTTGAAAAACGAGGTGAATATCCAAACCGCGTAAATAGGTAAGCGCTTTGAGTCACGGTACGGGAGATCGCTATTTGTCCGCTGAGTCTATCTGCTGCAGCTAATGCAGGACCTCCGCGCAAAGGTCTCCCCTCGGCCGTGCGACCGTCAGAACGATTATGAATTGGCTTTACTGTCTTTCGCACGGACAGCGCCCACGAGATAGGGCATTCCTTGAATGCGATCGCCGGTGCCTGCTGCGCGATCTGCGCTCAAACCTGAGTCGGAACCTGGGTCGGAACCTGATTCCGCATCCGAGTCAGTGGATGCGGCCGAACTATTGTCGGCCCGGCTTTTATCCGCGAGGTATTTTTCGCGGGCGGCGGTGCCGAAGCAGCCTGCGGCAACACAGTTGTGCGTGTGGCCCAAAACTCGGCGTTCGGTTTCAGCGCGAAGCTGGTTGTGTTCGTGGTTGGCGCGCTTCACACTTTCGCGGCGCTTTTCTGCATTTTCGGCCGCGCGAAATTCTGAACCCTTCACCGAAACCATCGGCGCGCTTAAAATACGTTCGCAAGCCTTGCCGCATTCGGGGCAAGACTCGTGCGGTTTTTCCGACATGCCTTGAAGGTCCATGAAGCGACCGTGGCAGATTTCGCAAGAACCTGATTTTGGGCGATATTCGTAAAACGGCATCCCTTTTAGGATAAGTGAGACCGTAGCAAAAGGCCCAGTCCAGATCAGCAGCCTCACTAAGGAGTTCAAACAACCAAACTGCTTATCGAACCAAGTCAAACCAAGCTATTCAACTAAAACGCTGGCTAGCGTCCGATCGGGCGACCGCCCGTGCTGCCCCCAGCGCCACTGCCCGTTCCGTCTCCGGCGCCGCTGCTTTGACGGCGATTGAGCGTGAAGCGCACCTCGCGGCAAAATCCTGGCGAGTCCGCCGGAAGCGCGAGCGTTTTATTCACTTTCGAGCGAATTTCATCCCTCACGTACCAGAGCTCTTGCATCCACATCGAATGCGCCACCCAGACCTCTAATACGCCGCCATGATAGGCCGCAGGGGCTGTCATTTTAGCCAGGCGAGGCCCGACAGTTTCTGCCCACTGTACCTCTAGTTTCAGGCGTAAAAATCCCACAGCCAGCGGATTCTGGACATTCTGCATCAGCCCCTTTACAAGGTCTGAGGCCGGACGAAGGGTGTCGTCACCTTTTTTTCGCCGTTCGCGGGTTTTGGGATCGTCGAAGTTCGACATGCCCCTAGAGATAGCAGGAGTGAGCGTGAAAAACAGTGGAAATTCTAACTCACAGGCATTTCGCGAAGTTCACGTCGTTGGAGCTGGCCTGGCGGGCTCGGAGTGCGCCCTGCAATTAGCGAAGATTTTAGGGCCCTTAGGAATCAAAATCGTTTTGCACGAGATGAGAGGCTCTGGAAGCGCCGAAGCACCGCTGAATACACCTGCGCACCGCACCTCAGATTTTGCCGAACTTGTTTGCTCAAACTCCTTCGGCTCGCTGGCATCGCACGCGGCCCCTGGCCTTTTGAAATGGGAAGCCGAGCGCCTGGGTAGCGAAATCTTAGACGCCGCTTTGGAAGCGCGCGTTCCCGCCGGCCAAGCGCTTGGCATGGATCGCGACGTCTTTGCCCGCCTCATGACAAAGAAAGTGGAAAACCATCCTCACATCGAAATTCGCCGCGAACTTGTGGCGACTCTCGACGATGTTCCGCGCCCGACCGTTGTCGCGACGGGGCCATTGACTCACGAGTCTTTGGCGAAATCGATGCAAGAGCATTTTTCGAAAATCACTGGCGAAGATTCTAACCAGAAACACGACTTTCTTTATTTCTACGACGCGATCGCCCCCATCATCGCGGCCGACTCGATCAATGACAAAATCGCATGGAAAGCCGATCGCTGGGACAAGGGCACAAAAGATTACTGGAACTGCCCGATGTCGAAGAAAGAATATCACTTCTTCATCGAAGCCCTTCGCGACGCCAGAAAAGTGGAATCAAAAGAGTTCGAAAAAGATTTCGATAAAACGCCGTACTTTGAAAGCTGCATGCCGATTGAAGCTCTGCTTGAACGCGGCCCCATGACTTTGCGCTTTGGTCCGATGAGCCCCAAAGGACTTCGCGACCCACGCACCGGCAATACGCCGTTTGCAGTTGTTCAACTTCGCCAAGATAACCGCGAAGGCACCGCCTACAACATGGTGGGCTTTCAAACCAAGATGGCCTACGGCGATCAGAAAAAGGTGTTCCGCCTGATTCCAGGATTAGAAGAGGCCGAGTTCCTAAAACTTGGCAGCATCCATCGCAATCTCTACGTGAACACTCCGAAACTTCTCAATCGCGATCTTTCGTCGAAAGCCGATCCTTGGCTCTTCTTTGCCGGGCAGATCACCGGAGTCGAAGGGTATTTCGAATCGACATGCATGGGCTTACTGGTTGCCCGTTTGCTTTCAGCTAAAATTGAAGGCTTGTATTCGCCAGACGCAAGCGACCTCGACCAAGCCGTAAACCGCGACGGCGAAACGCTTCTCCCGCCGCGAGAGACTGCACTAGGCTCGCTACATGCCGCGATCACCGATGAAACCAAGATCTCGCATTTTCAACCGACGAATATCAACTTTGGCCACATGCCCGACCCACAGCGGTTTTCAGAAGCGGCCGGAGTCCAACGACATGCGCGCATCGATAAACGCGTAAAGCGCGAAGAACAAATCAGTACAGCGAAAGCGCGCTTTTCGGCATGGCTTGGGCTTCCTACAAACGAGGCTCCTTCGCGCGTCGAACTCGCTGCCCAAGCTTTGATCGACCTTGAAAATTCGCCAAGTCCAAACCCAGATAGCGCCTCAGATAGTGCCTCAGACAGCCTTTCAGCCGGCACCTGAATCGTAAGATCAAGGCGTCAGGTTTGCAGTCCTCGCTAGTCGTGAAATCAGGCTCGAAACGTCACACTATCGACCTCACGGACAACCATATCCGGTCGCTCAAAGCGTCTCGCGATTGGCGTGCGATGATTCGCATTTCGACAGTGCTTGCGGCGATCCTCGGGGTTCTCTTGGTCGCCCTTTCTGTCGGCACCTTCCTCGGGTACCTGTCGTCGAAAACTGCCGTGGAAAAACACGTTTCTGTCTGGGAAGAAGAGATCGCAAAAAACCTGCTTCTTAAAGGCGACGTCACGCTCTTTGAAAAGGTCAAAGCGCAGATTCCAGATGTCGCCCGCGATGTTTCGGCTGTTCTGACCACCTCTCCCGAAAGTTCGCCATCGTGCGCACTCGTACAGACTGTTCCGATCACACTGTACGGCACCCCCAGCGGCCATCTCTACGTTTGCCGCAGTCAACCCGGGGTTCTTCAGGCGGGCTTACGAAGTCCGGTTTTCATTTTGTTGATGTCGGTTGGGCTTCTTTTCGTATTCTGGATCGATCGCCGACGCGAACTCGAAGCCGCACGGCTGCAAGCGGCAAATAAAACCGCCGAGGCTTTGGAGCAACTAGCAAAACAAGTCGCTCACGATATCCGCTCTCCAGTAGGCGCACTGAACGTGATCAATGAGAGTCTTATCTCCATGGCAAAAAAGGATCAGGGTGATGAGTTCAAGGCCATCAGCCCGCACTTAGATCTCTTAAAAGGTGCCACAGCAAGGATCACGAAAATTGCCGACGACTTGCTTTCCAATCCACACCCCGGCGATCTCACGAAACACGCTGTTCAACCAAGGATTTCGCCCGCGGTTGTTGCGTCCACCGTGCAAAGTATCGTTCACGAAAAACGGCTGCAGACGAAGACCTCGGCCCTTGAACTTCGGATTTCTCGACCAAATGAAATTCCGAAGTCCGCGACTACCGACGACTCTCACTTAGTCGATTCCGATCTCGGGAGAGTCTTAAGCAACCTGATTCAAAACGCCCTCGAGGCCCCGCGTGCCGAAGGCGTTTTACAAGCCGTCGTCGTGGATCTCAATTTGGAAGCTAGCGATCTCGAAATTCGGATCAAAGACAATGGACTGGGATTGGATGACAAGTTCTCAACTCGCCTCGGCCGAAGAGGGTTCAGCTTCGGAAAACGACGCGGCAATGGCTTAGGCGTCGCCCATGCCAGAGACTGGGTTCACGCGCGAGGCGGACGCCTTGTGTACGAATCGACACGCAACCACGGCACCGAAGTAAGACTCAATCTCCCTCGATAACAAACCCCAGCTGCTCTTCGATCGACCGCTCGACGGCGGTCTTGCGGCGGCGCTTTGTGGCTTCGCCGGCCTTTAATGACTCCGCATCGTCAAAGGTCAAAGCCTTTAGAGCCACCAGCTCCCCTTTAGGGTCGTCCGCACTTTGAAGCCTCACGCGAAAGGCGCGATCACGGCAAGTCGCGGTCATCACGTGCTCGCCATTGAACACGTCTTGAGATCGAATCTGAACTTCGGAAATATCCAACGTGGTCAATCGCACGCGAAGCGGTGTCCCTTTTGGGATTTCGACATTTTCTATGACACATGGAAATCTTAGAAGAACCGACTTCGATGGCGCGATCTTGATGAGCTTTTCTTCCTGACGAGACTCTTGAGAAAGCTTCTCGGTCGCCACCGTTTGCTCTAGCACTTCCACAAGAAAGCCCCAGGGATTTTGAGCGGAGCGAGCGACCCGTTTCACCTGAAACCGCATCCCAATGTCATAACCCGACTGCAACTTACCGTCGCCCTCGATCAGATCGACTTGCACACGTGCGTGAAATCGATCTTCAGCTCCGGAAACTCTCGTCAGATACATCAGTCGCCCGCGTTGCACGACCCGTCTGGATTGGATTTTTTCGCCAAGACGTTCGACTTCGGCCAAACGTTTACGCCGTAGGTCCTCGGCCATCAAAAAAGAGGCAGCCGTTTGTGTGGCGCGAAAGGTTTCGCTTTCAAAGCTCGTCAAGCGCTCAACAAACTCACGGGCAAAAGCGACGATTTCAAAATCCTGAAACTCTGTTTCGCCCTCCGCTAGCGGGCCGCCTTTCATGTCGTCAGATCTTGAAAAATTCGAAACCAGCAAAACGGCGTTAAGCCCCAGCGACAGCAACAACGCCACGATCAGAATGCGCGAACTCACTTCTTGTCCTCGTCGCCAAGTGGCACCAGTTCCACCATCTTGTCTTGGTGAAAGAGCTGGTTCGGACCCGAGCGAACCCATTTGTCGATCTGATACAGTCGCCATCGGGCTTTTCCGCTAGAAAACAGTTCTTCGCCGCCCGGAGATTTGAAATACCCTTTACCTTCTTTGAGTAAAACCGTGTTGGCATTCTGAATGAGTTCCAACTGAAGGCCGAGGTTCTTGTTTTCTTGCCGAAGCTTTGAAATCTCCGCCTCGTCACTAAAAACCTCACCCGCCACAAGTGCGGCTCCTAGGCCGACCAGCGCTCCCCAATAAACCGAGTGAAGTTCTTTTCGCTCTCCAGCCGGAGCCGTTGCCGTGCCGACAGCAAACCCCGTCGCAAATCCAGCGCCTGTCGTGATCCAACGATTGGCGCGGTTCGAAGCGCAACCAAGAGTGCTAAACACAGCTACGACCGTCAGAAGCAAGATAACGGCCCTACCCCGCAGCCCATATTGCCATCTGTGTTTTGGTTCGTGCTTCGCATCCTCGCGCTTCATTGCAGACTCCTAAAACCAAGTGTGTGTTTGAGCAGGAATTTTAAACGCCAAGTTCAATTCGCCGTTTCTCCCACAAAAACTGCGAACGACAGATATCGTCAATCGACTTGCGCCTGGGGGACCAACCCATCTTGGCTTGAATCTTTCTCGAGTCCGCTGCGAGTTTCGCCGGGTCTCCCGCACGTCGTCCGGCGATCTCCACAGGGAAGTTCACACCTGACGCGCGCTTCATGGCGTCGATCACTTCACGCACCGAATACGGTTCGCCGTATCCGACATTGAAAAAGTCCGATTCACCGCCGCCTTCAAGGTAATCCAGCGCCAAGATATGCGCGTCCACCAAGTCTTCGATGTGTATGTAATCCCGAAGGCAAGTGCCATCTGGAGTTTCATAATCCGTTCCAAAGATCATCACCTTCGAACGTTTTCCCATAGCCGCTTCGGCGGCCACATTGACCAAGTGCGTGGCCTCAGGCCTCGCCTGACCGATTTCCAACGAATGATGTGCACCGGCCGGGTTGAAGTAACGAAGGCCCACAAACTTCATCGGGCCTTGGCCCTGCTTTGCGATTTCCTTTAAGAGTTTCTCACTGCGAAGTTTCGACTCTCCGTAGGGGTTCACCGGCTTTTGGTCGGCCGTCTCCGGAATCAGGTCGTGACGAGGTTCGCCGTAGGTCGCCGCCGTCGAGGAAAAGATCACCCGACTCACACCGGTGTCGGCCGCATATTGAAATAGCGTCCTCGAACCCTCGGTGTTGTTCTGAAAGTAACGATTCGGCTCGCGCACGGACTCTTCGACAAGAATAAAAGCCGCGAAATGTAAGATCGCATCGAAACGATCCCCTTTCGGCAAGAGCGTCGCAAGAAGACTTGCATCACCCATATCACCTTGAACGAACTTTGCCTTTTTCGGCACCGCCCAGTGATTGCCGGTTCCGCCGTTTTCGCGAAGGAGATCTAAAACCGTGACTTCGAATCCACGATCACAGAGTTCGCGTGCCACGTGCGAACCGATATACCCAGCTCCACCTGTCACTAAAACCTTTTGCCCCTTGCCACTGGCTTCTCTTAAGACGCTGTTAGGCACGAGAGAGTTCCGCCACTTTCTGCACGTAGGCCGTGTAGGCGCTCTTGGGCATCGTATCTACCAAACTCTTCAATTGATCGCGCGAAATGAACTTCTTAAACAAAGCGATCTCTTCCAGACATGCGATCTTCAACCCTTGGCGACGTTCAATGGTCGCGACAAAATTGGCCGAATCCAAGAGCGCGCTCTCGGTACCCATATCCAACCACGCCATACCACGCCCGAAAGCCTCGACACTTAGCTCGCCACGCTTGAGATATTCGCGGTTCACATCCGTGATTTCGTATTCACCGCGCGCGCTCGGTTTTAAGTTTTTGGCTATCTGAACCACCTGCGAGTCGTAGAAATAAAGCCCCGTCACCGCCCAATTCGAGCGCGGCGCTTTGGGTTTTTCTTCGATCGAGATCGCACGATGTTGATCATCAAACTCGACAACACCGTAGCGCTCGGGATCGGTCACATGATATGCAAACACGCGTGCTCCCGAAGTAACTCCGGCCGCGCGCTCAAGCAAACGCGTAAGACCTTCGCCGTAAAAGATATTGTCGCCAAGAATGAGGCTAACCGTGTCGTTGCCAATAAACTTCTCGCCGATCACAAAAGCCTGCGCAATTCCATTTGGCTGCGCTTGTTCGGCGTACTCGAAGCGCACACCCAACTGCTCGCCGGTTCCCATGAGAGCACGAATCATCGGAAGGTCACGTGGCGTTGAGATGATCAGGATTTCGCGAATCCCCGCCAGCATCATCACCGAAATCGGATAGTAGATGGCTGGTTTGTCGTAAACCGGCAGCAGCTGTTTGGAAACCGAATGTGTGCATGGGTAAAGACGTGTGCCGCTTCCACCCGCTAGTACGATACCCTTCATTTCTCCTCCAAAACAGCTGTCACCCACGCCTGATTCTCAAGATACCAGTTCACAGTGGCCCGTAGGCCCTTTTCAAACGAGTCAAATTCCCGACGAAACCCAAGCTCGTTTTCGGCCTTCGAATCGTCAATCGCATAGCGCCAATCATGGCCTTTGCGATCTTCGACAAACGTGATTTGCTCGCGGTACGAACCACCTGATTTACGTGGCCGAACTTCGTCCAAGATCGAGCAGATCGCTTCGACGACGTCGATGTTGCGTCGCTCACTGCGACCACCGAAACAATAACTCTCACCGACCTGGCCTTGTCGCAAAGCCGTTTCAACGCCGCGAGCGTGATCCGCAACATGAATCCAATCACGTACATTGCGCCCATTTCCATAAACCGGAAGCGGCTTACCGTGTAATGCGCAGTTGATCATGTGTGGAATCAGCTTCTCTGGATACTGCCGTGGACCATAGTTGTTCGAACAATTGGTCACGACAATTGGCAGCTTGTACGTGTGATACCACGCTCGCACCAGATGATCGCCGCAGGCCTTCGAAGCCGAATACGGCGAACTAGGAGCATAAGGCGTCGTCTCGGTGAACGCGCCCGTCTCGCCAAGCTGTCCAAAAACTTCGTCCGTCGAAACTTGCAAAAACCGAAAATTCGACTTTAACCATTCACGCTCAGAGGCGGACAGCGAACCCTGCCCGCTTGTAGATCCACTTGTAGATCCACTTGTCGATCCCCCCGGCGATGTCGCGGATCCCGCCGACACGTCGAGGCTTTCAAAAAACCTTCTCGCGGCATCCAGAAGCGAGAACACACCCATCACGTTTGTCTCGACAAATTCGGCCGCCGATTCGATCGAACGGTCGACATGGCTTTCCGCCGCAAAATTCACGATCGCCTGAGGACGTCTTGCCTGAACAAGTTCGTTGACGAGTTTTCGGTCCGCGATGTCACCCTCAACAAACTCAATCCGTTTTTTTATTTCCTCAAGGCTTACACCCCGGCGTTTGGCCGCGACATCCAGCGCGTGATTCAAGGTGAGGAGACTTCCGGCGTATGTCAGTTTGTCGAGAACGATGAGTTTCTGGTCTGAAGTCGAGAGAAGGTTTTCAACAAATTGACTTCCGATGAAACCACAAGCACCCGTCACAATCAGGGGAAACTGGTTCAATGTGAGACTCCTGTAGCTGCCTGAGATTCCTTCTGTATATCGCTTGTTTCCCCTCAGGCGGCAACCGTTTCCGCACCCGCTTTGGTCGCGTCCCAAGACGGGAATCTCCACCCTAAGCCTAAGGAATCTAAAGGGAAAAGCCGAAACAGAAGAGGGACTACTGAACCTCTTGCGATAGTTCGATTGGGAGAATCATGACCAAAGTCATTTCGGCTCGTTTGCTTGCCGTATCAAAGGTTCTAGCGACCGTCGCCATGGGCTCGCTCACCGCGGTCGGTTGCACGAACAAGTCAGAGGTTTCCTACATCAACGTCACCCTGGTGGCAGCGGCATCTCACGAACTTCTAATTTAACGGCTCTTTGCAACGCGAACTTATTTAGGGAAACCCATGTCTTCAACGAAACCGCAAAAATCACGGCCGCAATCTGAACTTCTCGATCAAGTGAGAAGCGAATTGCAGCCTCGTCGTCCGAAACCACTTTATGAAGATGGTATTCCGACAATGAAAATTCCTTCGCGCAGCGACGCCGTCGAATCTGGTCGTCCTTCAAGACGCCCAACTGAAATGCCTCTAGCCACTAGTGACAACGATCCCATTCCCAGTGGACGCGGCCTTCTCGACGAACCCTGGCGCAAGACCGGCGAAATCCCGATGGCGCGAACTCTGGAAGATCGTCAACGCGCAAAACTCGAAAAGAAAGCTTATGTTCCGGAAGGTTTTCCTGGGCCAACAACAATTCTTTTTATCACCGCAAAAAGCGACGGCGGAATCGCACCGAAGCAGATCATCGACATCGCCAACATGATGCGGCCGATAGGCCTTCGTGTCTTCATCGCCGCTCCAACGAATCCTCCCCACGGCTTCGAGCTTAAGCGCGTGGCCGATAAACTTATCAGCATCCCGCCTCGCGACTTTTCATGGAGCACGCTGTTCGCGCTTCGTCGTCAAATCGTAAAACACAGCGTCAGCCTGATCCACTCGCACGGCCGCACCGCCGGTCTCTACGCCCGCTTGCTTCGACTGATGACCGGAGTCGAAGTCATTCATACCTTTCATGGAATCCCCAATGAATCCGGCTTGGGTGGAAATTTTCGCCACTTCATTGACCTTCTCCTAGGGATGACACGTTTTGTTCCGGTGTTTGGGTCCGAAACCGAGCGCGAACGCGCTCTCGAAAAACGACTTGTTTCGACCGAGCACGAGTCGATGATTCTCTATAGCGCCATCGATCTTTCGAAGTTCCCAAAGCGTAAACAAAATCTGTTTCCGTTTTGCTCGGTGGATCTCATGCGGCCTGAAACTCACAACCGTATTCGTATCGGAGCTTTTTTGCGTGTCGAGGCCACGCGTGGACATAATCTGTTTCTAAAAGCGGCCGCCGATGCCGCTGGCCAAGGGCAGTGGTCATGCGCCGGATATCCGCGCGAACGCCTTGTTAAGTTTGGAAAACTGCACGAAGCACTCGAAGTCGTAGGGCCAGTGCAAGATATCGGAAAATGGCTCAATTCGTTGGACGTGTTTGTCAGCACATCCACTGGCGATGGACAAATTTACGGCGCCCTTCAAGCAATGGCTGCCGGCTGCGTCTGTCTGCTCTCAAATGTTCCAGCTCACCAACCATTCGTGAAACACCAGGCCGCGCTGCTCTTTGATCCCGACGATCCCAAGAGCCTCTCGCAAGCCCTCAACGACGTTCGCACCAACAAAGCGCTTCGCGATATGCTACTAGGTAACGCGCGCTACATGCTCGAACGCTTTCACAACGAAGAAACCTTCCGCAACAAGCTGCTCGAGTCCTACCGCCAAGCCGCCAAACGCACCGCAAAATCCTTGGGTGCCATCTTCTTTTTTGAAACGCAGCGCGGCGGACGCCGCGCGTTTCAAAAAAGAAGATGGCACTTTCGTGTTACAACCGGGCCATGGCGACAATTACTAGGCTCGACGTTGGATGCGGCAACCACCGCATGGATCAAGCAGTCGGAATCGATTTGTTTCCCCTCAAAGGCGTCGACATCGTTCACGACGTCAATCAAGCGCCATGGCCACTTGAGGCCGATCGCTTCGAGTTCATTCGGTGTCAGCACGCGATCGAACACTTTCGCGAAGTCCACAACGTCGCACGCGAAATGTACCGAGTCGCCAAGGACGGGGCGACTGTGAAATTCATCACTCCGCACTACTCGTCTTACGCAAGCTGGGGCGACCCCACTCACGTGCACCACTTTGCGCTAGGCTCCTTGCCTCAGCTCTTTAGCCAGGCCATCGGCGACGACAAGTTCACCGTGCTGGAAAACCGTCTTAAGTTTACCGGTTCACTTTTTGATTTGCCTGGTCAGATCATCTACTGGCTCTCGCCACGCAAATACGAAAAGTATTTCGCATGGAACTTCCCCACCAACGAAATCCACACCACCATCCAGTTCCGCAAATAGAGGTACCTTTAGAAGTATCGGGCGTTGGGGTGATTGAAGAAAAAGCCCGAAACGCTGGCCGCGGGATCAATCATGTCACTTTCCGTCAGCTGCAGACCGATTCGTTCTTGCACCTGCATCAGCGACCAGATCTTTCGTTTGTGAGCGTGCGACGGACACGCAGAATAACCAGGCGCCGGTCGAATACCTCGGTATTTTTCCTTCAGAAGATCTTCAAGACTGAAATTTTCATCGCGACCAAAACCAAACAGCTCACGCTCACGCTTGTGCGCCCATTCGGCAGCGGCTTCCGCGATGCGATCCGCCAAAGCTTTTACGAGAATCGCGCGGTAGTCGTCATTTTGGCGATAGAAGCTTTGTGCAAATGCCTCGACATCGCGCCCAGCCGTGACCGCGAACATCCCAATATAGTCCGTGCGACCGCTCTCCTTCGGAGCGATAAAGTCCGTCAAAGAAAAGCGAGTAGCCGGATCGCCGGACTCGCTCTTCACATCTTCTAGCTGACGCTCAAAGGTGATTCTCTCCAGCTCACGGCCTTCGCGGTCGCAGACCGCGACTGTCTCCGCACCGTCCGAATGTGCCGGATACAAGCCGACTAGTACTCGTGGGTGAAAGCGGTTTTCGCGAATCACGCGATCCAGCAGTTCGCGCGCATCTGTGTAAAGTGACTTGGCCTGCTCACCATATTTCGGATGCTCGAAAATCTTCGGATAGAGACCTTTAAGCTCCCACGACCAGAAAAGTGGACTCCAGTCGATGTACGGTTCAAGCTCGGCCACCGTCACCGCCCAGTCGAAGACGCCGGTCTTTTCGGGAGCCGGAATGTCGATCTCTTGCCAGTTCGTCTTAAACTTGCGCGAGCGCGCTTGCTCCAAGGTCAACACCTTCTGCGCGCGACTTTTAGCCAAATAATCGTTTCGCATTTTTTCGGCCTGCGACTTCAAACTCGAGAGCTCCTTGGCCCGATCCGCCTCCGCTTCGGCTAAAAACCGCGAACAGACGTGAACAACCCGAGAAGCATCCAAAACGTGGGCCACCGCGCCCGAATAAAACGGATCGAGCTTCACAGCCGTATGCAGACCCGACGTCGTAGCACCGCCAATCAGAACCGGAAGGCGCAGACCCGCACGTTCAAACTCCTCCAAGCAGACTCGCATCTCATCTAAGGACGGCGTGATCAGACCACTTAGGCCCACGATGTCAGCACCTTCCGATTTGATCGATTCGATGATTTTCGAAGTGGGAACCATTACGCCAAGATCCACTACGCGATAGCCGTTACACTGAAGCACAACGCTGACGATGTTTTTCCCGATGTCGTGAACATCGCCCTTTACGGTCGCGATCACGAAGGTCTTCGCCTTTTCTTTCACACCGCCCATCGCCGTTCGTTTTTCTCGCTCGGCAAACATGACCGGCTCTAAAACAGCGACCGCCTTCTTCATGACACGCGCACTCTTTACGACTTGAGGAAGAAACATTTTCCCTTCACCAAACAAATCGCCGACGATCTTCATGCCGTCCATCAAAGGGCCTTCGATCACGGCGATTGGTGTTCCGAGCTTCGCCAATGCCTCTTCCGTATCCTCCACGACATGTGCATCAAGTCCCTTAACGAGGGCGTGCGCAATGCGCTCCTCCACCGTCCCAAGACGCCACTCTTCTTGCTTCGCCGCTTGCGTCGTTCCCGTTGTTCCAAGCCCCTGGGCCTTCAGTGCTTCCGCATACTCGACCAACTCTTCCGAAGGTGATTTTCCACTAATCCCACCTGCCGAAGGTTTTCGATTTAAAATAACATCTTCGACCAAACGAAGCAGCTTCGGTTCGATTTCGTCGTAAACTTCCAGCATCCCGGCGTTCACGATTCCCATGTCGAGACCGCGATCCACTGCATGCTTCAAGAAGACCGAGTGCATCGCTTCGCGAACAGGATTGTTGCCGCGGAAGCTAAACGACAAGTTGGAAACTCCGCCGCTTACCGTCGCTCCAGGACACTCGGATTTAATACGCGAAATCGCCTCTAAAAACTCGAGCGCATAGCCGTCGTGTTCAGGCATTCCCGTTGCAACCGTCAGAATATTCGGATCAAACACGATGTCGTGCGGATCGAAGTCCAACCGATTCGTTAAAAGATCATACGCACGTTTGGAAATTCTCACTTTCTCGTCGGCAGAAACCGCTTGGCCGTTTTCATCAAAGGCCATCACGATCACCGCGGCACCGTACTTCATGCAAAGTGCGGCTTGCCTTAGGAACTCAGCCTCGCCCTCTTTTAAAGAGATCGAGTTCACGATGCACTTGCCCTGAACGTTCTTTAGACCTTCCTCCAAAACTTCCCACTTGGAAGAATCCAACATCACCGGCACACGCGCGATATCCGGCTCGGCCAAAGCGCGTCGCAAGAATTCGCGCATCATCACTCGACCATCGATCATCGCTTCATCGAAATTGATGTCGAGAACATTGGCTCCGTTTTCCACCTGCTGTCTGGCGATCGAGACAGCGTCTTCCATGCGACCTTCTTTGATCGCTTTGGCAAAGCGTGGAGAACCCGTTACGTTTGTTCTCTCGCCCACCATAGTGAAGCTCGTCCCGACTTCCCCTAGAGCCTTTCTTGGAGAGATCGTGTAGGGCTCAAGCCCCGAAATGCGCATAGCTTCGCGATTTGCGCCGAAAGCCTGCTCGGGGTTTCGCGGCGCCATCTCCCGCATCGTTTCCGCTATTGCCCGAATATGATTAGGCGTGGTCCCACAGCACCCACCGACAACATTCAACCACCCAGCACGCGCAAAGGCTTTTAACCCAAGCGCAATCGATTCGGGCGTTTCATCGTATCCCGTCGGCGAAAGCGGATTCGGCAAACCAGCGTTCGGGTAACAACTGACGTAAGTTTCCGCGACACGCGAAAGCTCGGCCAAAAACGGACGCATCTCCTCGGTTCCAAGCGCACAGTTAAGACCTACGGAAATCGGCTTGGCGTGACGAACACTGTTCCAGAAGGCTTCCACTGTTTGTCCACTAAGAGTTCTCCCCGCGCGATCCGTGATCGTCACCGAGATCATCAGTGGAATACGATACCCCGGCTCTTTCGCCGCACGTTCCTCTTCGATCGTCTTGATCGCAAAGAGTGCCGCCTTGGAGTTAAGTGTGTCGAAGATCGTTTCAGGCAAAAGAATATCACAACCACCATCGAGCAAAGCCTCCGCTTGCTCTTTGTAGTCCGCGACCATCGTATCGAAGTCGATTGCACGATACCCAGGGTTATTCACATCCGGCGAAAGCGACGCCGTACGGTTTAGAGGCCCTATCGCGCCCGCTACGAACACACGTCTCCCAGGATGATCCTTCATGTAGTCATCGCAAGCCCGGCGGGCGACACGCGCGGCGGCTAGGTTGATGTCGCGAACATGGGCCTCAAGACCATACTCGGCTTGCACCACGCGCGTTCCGTTAAAGGTGTTGGTTTCAATGATATCCGCGCCGGCGTCGAGATACGCGCGATGCACTTCATAAACGGCTTCGGGCTGCGTGATACAAAGAAGGTCGTTATTGCCCTTTAAGTCCTTGGCATGATCGCGAAACTGGTGTCCGCGAAAATCACTCTCGGTAAACTTCTTTTGCTGAAGCATGGTCCCCATCGCGCCATCGATGATCAGGATCCGTCGTGAGAGCAATTGCTCGAGTTCTTGAACAACAGAAGATTGCCGAGTGTTAACCATCCTTCTTAGGTACCGTTGCCAACAACCGTTGGCAACGGCTACCAAGATGCGGCTTAGCAGTTTCAATTTACCAGTATTCGATACGGAACTGATCACCGTATTCAAACTTAAAGCTAGAGTCCAAAGTGATCGTCCCGCCTGATGCCGTCCAAAGCTCTTGGCCAAGAGGAGCACCCCAATCTGGCGAACCGGCTTTGCGGAACCAGACTTTGCGCACTCGAAGATCATCAGGTACCTGGAACGCGATCGTCTGACTGAGACGCTCACGAATCACCGCCGAAAGGTCTTCAAGAGCCGACGCATACTCTTCCGAGCTAGCGAGAACCGAACGTTTTTTGCCACCGAACTGGTCAGCAAGGCGATTGTAGGCCTCGCCCAAGCTTCCGTTCGTACCAAGTGGGTCGCCGCTCTGACGAACAAAGACCGACACGATTGGCGTCACTTCGCGGAAAATCTCTCGGCTGCGAGCCACGATATAATCCGTCAGCGCATTCGGTTGGTTCGATTCCGAAAGCGCGCCGGCAACATAGTCCTTTCGAGCAACGTCGGTCTTATATGGACCGCGCGTTACACGACGGCTTTGCCCAGCGGCACAAACCGCGTTGTTTGATGCCGGCTGCATCGTGAAGTTCGACTTCACGACAGGAGTCGCCGACGAAACTTCGCAAGCGTAATAGTTGTCGCCCACCGTACCAGAAGATGTACGACAGAAGCTTGTTTCCGAACATGGTGTGTTGCAGCTAAACGCACCCTCATAGGTAACGGACGTCAAGTTTGTCTCGTAACGTTCACCGGCGGCGATATCGGTCGACGCACAAGCACGCTTCGAACCGTTGCTATTGGTACAAACCTCACGCCATGCAGCTGTTGCACAGGTCAGATTTTGCCCCGCCATCTGCAGAGTCTCGCTTGCCGTGCCAAGTGCTGTGACTCGACATTCCGGCGTCGTGCCGGAGGCCACCACGAGACCTCTCGACGTCACCAGTGAATCCCGTACAGCGGACTCGCAGGCGCCGTTCAGCGCGAAAGCCGCAGTAGGGAATTTGCTAAACGGCTCGGTTCCCGTCACGTTTCGATCCTTCGATGTGCCGACCGAGCAAGATGGCTCGTAGCCCGCATCCGAATACACCGCACCGCTAGGCAAACGACCACTAACAAAGGCCGCACAACCGGCCGCGGGAGCACCATCTAGATTGGTGTTCAAGGCTGCGCTGTAATTGGTTCGGCAATTCTCGATATTGGTGTTTGTTGCCGAACAGTTGCCGACGACGTCACGAACCGTCGAAGCATTCGAGCACGACACTGGATAGCTTGCATTACCGAGCACGGCTCCGCTAGGTAAGCCCGAACGGAACGTCGCCTCGCAACCCTCTGCTCCTGGTCGACCGTTCAAGGTGATTTTGTTCACATCCGAATAGTTCGTGCGACAGTTGGTGACGTTGGTATCAGTCACCGAGCATGTTCCCGTACGATTCGTCAAAGTCGTGCCCGGCGAACAAGTTGGATAGTAAGCCGCACCACCGGCATCGTAAACCGCGCCACTAGGTAGCCGATTGCGCGCGAACTCAAGACAGGTTCTTGAACCCGGCACACCGTTCAAGGTCGAACTCGAACCCGCCAATGTGTACACCGTGCGACAGTTTTCTTTATCGGCATCGTTCACCGTACAATTTCCGGTGCGATCCGCATCGACGATCTTGTTACCACACATCGGCTTAAAGCCAGCGTCCGCGTAGACGGCGCCGCCCGGAAGACGTCCACTAACGAACGCATCACAGTTTGATGTGACTTTTCCGGAAAGAACCGTGTTGATCACCGCCGAATAGTTTTGGCGACAGTTTTGAATCGTCGTGTCGGTCGTGCTACATGCACCGTTACGCGCAAGCGGCGCCGCCGGTGTACAAGTGGGTTTATACCCTTCTTTGTTATAAAGAGCGCCGCTAGGCAATCGACCCGCCACGAAGGCATCACAATTGTTGCCATGAGCGCCCTGAAGCACGACCGTGGCATCCGGATAAGTGTAAGTACAGTTAGTTTCAGCACCATCACGAATCACACAGTTTCGCACTTCGGTATGGTACTTCACGCTCGTTTGCGGAATTTCGTAAGTCGGAGACTTCGTGTAATAGGAAACCGGAGTCGAAATCGCGTCGTAGCGCATGGACGAGGTGTAGTAAGAGACATTCGTGCGGAGCTGATCGTATGACATCGACGACGTGTAGTACGAAACTTCGGTGCGCAATTGATCGTACGACATGGACTTCGTGTGATACTGAACGTTCGTCGTCGGATATTTATAGTCGATGCGATAAGAGAAATTGTTCTGATAGTCGACGCGACATTTCGCGTAAGTGGGATTCGCAATCGCCTTGCGATAACGAAGCTGGTTTGCTGCGACTTCGCACACACCGTCCACGTAATCGATATCGCTCTTGCCTTCGATAAAGGCCTCTAAACAAGTCCGGCCCGCCGGGTCAGCGTCGTTTTCATCCGAAACAAAAACAACACTTGCCAGGTCGCCCGTACTAACCAAACCCTGATTGTGCTTCAACACTCGAGCAAGCGCACAAAGGCCGCTTTCTTGGTCGATGATGTCATCCATCACCCCTCGACGTGTACCAGAGTCGATTTCCGAAAGGTCCGGATTCAAGAGCGCCAGACGTTTTTTGAAGTCATCTTCGAAACTCGCGACCGATACACCACGCGCCTTAAAGGAAGCGTAGGTAACCTGAGAGTCTGGGCTAATAAGTGCCACCGGCGCTGGGCGGAAGCTCGTCACCGTCCGCGACGGCTCAACCACTTGCGAGGATCGAATTCCCACAAGATCGCCAGGAATACGACCACTCAGAGTCGGGTTGCGATGAGCCGCGAGCTGCTCGGGAGTCATCGCCGCAAATTCTTCGACGGCTTGCGATGGGATCTTGCTAAATGTCGGAGAAGACTTCTCCGGAACGAACTGCGACGTGCTGATCACGTACGCGGTTGCGTTGAATGGAACCAAGTTGTTCTGGTTGCTTCCAGCAAACATGCGACTGAACGCATTGGAAAGGTTGATCTGGTTAATCCCCATCGTTCCCGAGTTATCCACGACAAAGAGAAGCTTCAATGGAGGAAATGAATCTGCATCACCGGCTGTGGCTTCCGCGTATTGCTTATCGGCCAACATACTATTGAGGTCTTCGACCCCTTGGAAAACCATGTTGTTTCCGCAGTTCTGGTACCCGAGCGTGATGACAGCACTTAAGATCATCAACGTGCCCAATGGTCTCAGTTTGTTACGAATTGCCTGCATGCGTTCCCCCAAGTTACGTAGCCGAAAAACTAACCACATTGTCATAGGAGCAACATCCGTGCTCAGCTTCGACATCTGCACACGAGATTAACACTGCATTCGACTCATATCGAAACGTTCTCGGGCAATGAGCGCGAGTTGACGGCATTTTTCCAGATTGCGAACTTACATTTCATTTTCGAATTTCCCGGTTTCGGCGAAATCCTGATCAGAACTTAGGTCGAGTTGCTCACAGTCTTGTTTCAAGATCGAACGATTCTCGCATGAGACTCCACGAGAAGACCCCTCGCCATGCCCTCTCCACCTTGCAAAGCTCAAATGTTAGATTCCTGTCACAGTCAGAAGTTCGACAACGATTTCGAGGTCGCAAAATCAAATTGTGACGATTGTTTGGATTCGAAGAGCGGCGTTACCAGATGTCATGGTTTCGCGAGACTGTGAGCATTCTCGCAGAATTCCCCACCTTCAGAGCCCGATAAATTCGTTTCAAGTGATCGGTCGGTGGCCTCGCAATTGAATTACTAGAAAGCCAGCAGACCACAAAACCCAATCACCCGATTTCGCCCGTATGTCTAGGAAGGACGTGCGGGCTTTTTTTTATTCCGTCAGATTTTCTCGACGATGCCTCTAACAGACGGTGCATCGTTAAGAACGTAGAAGTGCAAGTTCCGGCAGCCATGTTTGACCAAATCGCGAGCCTGCATCAGAGCCCACTCGCGACCGATGTCACCCGCGCGATCCGGGCTCTTCATGACCGAATCCACCAAGGCGTCTGGAAGGTCGATATAAAAGGCCTTCGGCAAAGTTCTAAGCTGCGCGGCGGACTTTAAAACCTTGAGCCCCGGAATAATCGGAACCTGGATACCGGCTTCACGCACCGCTTTTTCAAAGGCAAAGAACTTCGCATTGTCGAAAAACATCTGCGTGATGATATAGTCAGCACCCGCTTCGACTTTGCGTTTGAGATTCTGGATGTCGACTTTCAAGCTTGGCGCCTCAAAATGCTTTTCAGGGTAGCCAGCAACACCCACACAGAAATCCAACGGATCACTATTGGCAATGTCTTCGATAAACCGACCCTGGCGAACCTCGTTGATCTGCGCGACGAGATCCGCCGCATAACGGTTTCGCACCGTACTCGCCGCCCCGTTTGCTGCCGAACTCACCACGGCTGCTCCCGCCGGCGCATCCCCACGCAAAGCCAAGCAGTTATGAATGCCAAGAAACGAAAGCTCGATCAACGCGTCTTCGGTTTCCTCTTTGGAAAACCCCTGACAAAGAATATGCGCGACCGTGTCGATCTTGTATCGGTTCTGAATGATCCCGCAGATGCCAAGCGTACCGGGACGCTTACGCACAGTGCGCTTGGAAATGCTGCCATCGCTACGCTCATGATACTGCGTCACAGACGAATGCGACGTCACGTCCATCCAAGGCGGATTCAAAGTCGCCAATACTTCAACGGCATCCAAGATTTCTTTGATAGACGAGCCACGCGGAGGCGGAACGATCTCGTAGCTGATTTCCAGTTTACCGCTCGAGCCCTGAGCGCGCTTGATATGATCAATGACCTTCATAGAACTCTAAGCCTAAGGCGCCTTCGCTTTGCGCGCAATAAACTCTTCGTAGGTCATGTCCTGATCGTCGATGATCGTGCAAGCTCCGGCCGCCCCTGCGGCACCAAGGGCCGGGCCAAGCTCGATGATACGATTCGCCGACGTTTGAATGAATTCATGATCGTGAGTTGTGAAGATCACGACTCCCTTAAAGCGCACGATTCCCTCGTTTACGGCCGAGATACTTTCCAAATCCAAATGCGCCGTCGGCCCATCGAGAATCAGTACGTTCGGTCCTGAGAGCATCATTTTCGCCAGCATACAGCGAACTTTTTCGCCACCCGATAAAACATCGGGTGCCTTCAGCGCCTCATCACGACTAAAGAGCATTTTCCCCAAGAACCCGCGCACAAACGACTCATCCTTGTCGTCGGAATATTGCCTGAGCCAATCAACAAGAGTTTTTACTTCATCGGTTTTCTTGAAGTGACGACTGTTGTCCGCTGGAAAATAGGATCTTGAGACAGTCACGCCCCATTTAACCGACCCGCTGTCCGGCTCGATCTCGCCAGCCAGAATTTCCAGAAGCGCTGTCTTCGCCAACTCATTTCGTCCTAGCAAAATCAGCTTATCGGTTTTTTTAAGCGTGAAGCTCACATCCTTTAAAACCTGGACGCCGTCGATCGTCTTTGAAACCTTCTCAACCGTCAGCACGTCGTTTCCGATTTCGCGTTTCGGAGTAAAACCGACGTAGGGCTCTTTTCGCGACGAAGCCGGCATATCCGCAAACTCCAGTTTCTCAAGCTGCTTTTGCCGAGAGGATGCTTGCGCGGACTTCGAGGCATTGGCGCTGAAGCGACGGATGAAGGCCTTTAGCTCTTCGGCTTTTTCGCTGGCTTTTCGGTTTTGATCCGAGAGCAGGCGCTGCGTGAGTTCGCTCGACTGGCGCCAGAAGTCATAGTTTCCTGTGTAAACCTTGATTTTCCCATAGTCGATGTCCGCGATGTGCGAACAAACTCGGTTTAAAAAGTAGCGATCGTGCGAGACCACAATGACTGTGTTTTGAAATTCCAAAAGGAAGTTCTCAAGCCACTTGATCGCATAGATGTCGAGGTTGTTTGTCGGTTCGTCCAATAAAAGCACATCAGGTCGCCCGAACAACGCTTGCGCCAAAAGCACCTTCACCTTTTCTCCCGGCTCAAGCTCTTTTAGCAGCTTCCCATGAAGGGCCGTCGGCACACCAAGCCCCTCTAACATCGCACCGGCCTCGCTCTCGGCGTCCCAGCCACCGAGTTCGGCAAACTCCGCCTCGAGTTCGCTTGCGCGCTCGCCATCTTTTTCATTGAAGTCAGGTTTTGCGTAAAGAGCGTCTTTTTCTTTGATGATTTCCGAAAGACGCTGGTTTCCCATCATCACGGTTTTCAAAACGGGCTCTTCGTCGAAGGCAAAATGGTTTTGCTTCAATACCGAAAGGCGCAAGTTTTTTCCCATAATGACTTCGCCGGTATTGGGCTCGACTTCGCCCGACAAGACTTTGAGAAAAGTCGACTTCCCAGCACCATTAGCGCCAATCAGGCCGTAGCAGTTTCCGGGGGTGAACTTCACGTTCACATCTTCAAAAAGCTTCTTCGCCCCATAGCGGAGGCTCACATTACTCGTAGAAATCATCGTGCCCTAGCGTTTAGGCCCTTTGGCCCACAAGATCAAGCCATCAGTCTCGCTTTCAACACCTTACATCCGGCCCAAGTAGCTAAA
>CAUJGS010000057.1 GCA_963170185.1 Bdellovibrionota bacterium | reverse complement strand
GAACGATCTTCGGTTTCGATATTGGTGATGAGCTTAAGTTTGGTCACGAAAGCACGAACGCGCTCGAGGTTCCCTTCAAGAGCATTGAGCTTTCCCTCGACAACTTGGAACTGCTCACGAAGAAGCGAGTTTTCAGCGCGCAGACGGCGGTTTTCAACCGAGGCCCCAAGGAGACTGAGGTAATCGACAACAGCCGCAGCCCCAATAACCGAGAGAACCAAAACGAAGCTCAAAACGGCCTTCAGCCAGCCATCCGACAAAGTCAGACTCATCGTCCGACCCTTGCGGTTGGAGAGCATCAAGAACGTCACCGTCTTGCGTGCGGTCGGGTCTACGACAGCTCCACCCACATCTCTTTTGGTTGTTTGACCTTCGTTTTTCACAAAACGCTCTCCAAAACCGTTCGGCCCTTAGCAGCCCGGGCCTCATGACTCGTATCGGAACAATCCGCCCCAAACTCGAGGCTTAAGCCTTTTACGAGATTCGTTAGCGCGCAACGTCGAAATGGGTCAAAACGCACCGAGTCGGCGGCCCTCAAATCTCATATAATCAAGATAATACGGTCAAAACCATGACCGTGACGTTGTCGTCGCCCCCTGCGTTCTTGGCTTCCTCAATACACTCCGTCACGATCGCCTCAGGGTTGTCTGTCCCATGTTTGCGGATCGTGGCATCGATCAGGTCGTCGTCGACCAGACCACAAAGCCCGTCCGAACACATCAGGTACATGTCGCCCTTCGCAAGCGACCGCTCGAGGATGTCGACCTGAACCTCTCGTTCAAAGCCAACACTGCGGGTGATAACGTTTCGGTTGGTCAAACGGGGCAGATCCTCTTCCTTGATAAGACCCGCTCGCAGCTGCTCGTTGACCAAGGAGTGATCCTCCGTCAATTGCCACAGCTGCTCTTGCGAGTAGAGATAAGCCCTTGAATCACCTACGTTTCCGATAAACAAACTCTCGCCCCATACAAAGGCGGTAACGAGCGTCGTTCCCATCCCATGAAGCTCTGGGTTTTCGACATGGCTCTTGTCGAAGATCTTCGCGCTCGCCTCTTCGTAACCACGAACTAGAAGTTCGCGGGCGCCGTATTTGCGACTTTGCGATTTCGCGCCTCGTACGAATTCCAAAAGCGTTTTGACCGCCATCGAACTTGCGACTTCGCCACCGCGATGGCCACCCATTCCGTCTGCCACGCAGTAAAGTCCGATCTCTTCATCGTAGAGAAAGGAGTCTTCGTTGCGCTCACGGCGCAACCCAACATCAGTTTTACAGACGACACGAACACGAGATGCCACGTGTTTAGTTTAAAGAGGAAACGCGCCTTAGGCTAACAAAACTCTGTTTCCAGATGTCCAGTCTAGGTCTGCCAATATCGACGGCCAGGACTCTCGAGAAATCTCCCATTATTCCGATACGCAAATAAGGGAGGTTTCATGAAATTGTCGGCACCACGCACGCGATTTTGGGCAGCCCTCGTCCTCTCGCTTCTTTTCCACAGTTTGCTAGGGGGCGGGCTGGTTTTTGCTCCTTCGCAAAAGCCCGTGAAGAAACCAACCCAGACCTCTGTCGAGCTGATGTCTCCCGAGGAGCTACAAGCCTTCTTAAAAAAAGCGGCGGATGCAAAGTCAAAAGCGCAGCAAATCGTGTCCTCGGATGACCGTCGTCTCAACGACGAGAAAGATCCAAACGCCAAGTACCTGAGTCAATTCGACCAAAAGGTGGTTCGCGAAACTCGTGCATTGAAGTCCGGAAAATTTGCGAACACCAGTGGCAAAGGAGCCGCGGCCGCTCCGGCTCAAGCCAAGACCGAAACTCCTCGCGAAACCGAGCCGAAACCGCAGGAAAAATCGGAGAAGTTTTCCGAGAAATTGGCGACGAAATCCGACATCAAAACCTTTCAAGGTGGCGATCTCGCCGTCGCGCCTAAGACGGGGCTTGCCGCTTTCAACCCGTCTTTCCGAAAACTTCCTGTCGTTCCAGACCCGACAGCGGCTCCGAATGAAACTTCTGGTGACGGCCGCGAGATCTCGGCCACCGACGACCACTTGAAAGACGTGCCTTCGGGGCTAGATACGATGCTTTCGACACGCGAGTTTCTCTACTACTCGTATTACAACCGAATCAAAAGTCAGCTCCGTCAGCACTGGGAACCGAAGATCAAAGAGAAGTTCACAAAAATCATGCGTCAAGGTCGAACCATCGCCAGCGAAGGCGACAAGATCACGCGCGTGATCATTATTCTCGACGATCGCGGAACTTTGATTCGAGTTCAGGTCGTTGGCCGATCCGGCGTCACAGACCTCGACGACGCAGCCGTCGAAGCCTTCCGCGCCGCCGCCCCCTTCCCGAACCCGCCAAAAGGGATCGTAGAAGCCGACGGCACCATCAAAATCCGTTGGGACTTCGTACTCGAGGCGTGAAGCGCCTCGGCCCATTACCCCGATGCCTAAAGCCTCGGCTACCCGCGTCGCGCCCCCGCCTCCAGAGGCCCCCCGCCAATGCCGATAAGTTGAGAAGTCGCAGAAGGCCTGTTAGACCTTTTGCTCAACAATTTTAGCGGGGAGGAAGCCGTGTCTTCGAAACCTTCTGCCCGCGTATCCGCGACTGCAAAGTCTCCGATTCGCGCGCCAAAAGAGGTTCTGGACCGCATCAGCGGCCGAGCACATTACTTAACAACACAGATGATCTGGCTCGCGAACAATCGCGAGAAAGACAAAGGAGATCCCAAGATTGGAGGACATCCGGCCGCATGCGCCAGCAGTCTCCACATCACCGGAGCGCTTCATCTGGTCGTCAAGAGTGGTTTCGACTTCATCGCGAACAAGCCGCACGCGGCTCCCGTCGATCACTCGTACAACTATCTCTTAAAACTCTTCCTGAACAACGGCGGCCATCACGGCTCGCCTGTCGACTTCATGGGGCAAGATCTTTCTCGCCTCACGCAAGAAGAGATGGATCAAGCGATGGTTGGCTTAAGGAAGTTTGCTTCGCATGGCGAACACGTCTTCCAAAGTTATCACTCGGCGTATGATTCCGACCATCATGGCTTCTTGCCGTCTGGTACCGTCGGCATTCCGCCAGTAAATGTGGGTTATCTTGCACACGCCTACCGCTTTGCGGCCGAGCACGGATACAAAGTTCCCGATGCGCACTTCTGGGCGATCATCGGTGACTCGGAATTCCGCGAAGGAAGCTTGTTCGAAGCGATTCCTGATTTCGCTGAACGCGAACTCGGAAATCTCACATGGATTGTCGATTACAACCGTCAATCACTCGATGGCCATCGCATCACCAACAAAGAGATCATGAACGGCACCGATGACAAGCGCATCGAACGCACGATGATCGCCAATGGTTGGGATGTGATTCAGGTTCAGCACGGCCACAAACGTCTTGAGCTCTTTAAACGCCCAGGCGGAGCCGCGTTCAAAACCTTCTTGGAAGACGAACTCCAAGACTACGAATTCCAAGCTCTACTTCTTGTTCGCGACTACAAAGCGTTACGCGAAGGCCTCTTAAAAGAGCGTCCTCAGCTAAAAGAATTCTTGGCAAACGTGAACGACCAAGAGCTTTACTGGGCGTTCCGCGATCTCGGCGGCCACGACATCATTGCGCTTTCGCAAGCCATGATGAAGTCCAAAGAGAACAAGCGTAAACCGACCATGATCATCGCCCACACGCTGAAAGGCTGGGGCCTTGAAGACGCGGCTGCCCCAGGCAACCACTCGTCTTTACCTGATCAAGCAGAAGTCGATGCGCTTCGTATCGCTCAAGAGCTTTCTTTCGACAAAAAAGGAGCCGGAGCCGAAGGCTTCGCACCAAACCGCTATTTCGAAGGTTTCGCCGACGGCACGGCCGAAAGCGACTATCTCAAAATGCGCGGCGAAGAGCTCTATTCGCAGATCAAAGAGCACTACGCAGCTCGCGATCGCAACTGGAATGCCTTCCAAGAGCGTCTCGAGAAAAATGGCGAAATCCCTGTGGCACTCGGCATCTCGCTAAAGATGGCTCAGTACCCTCACACACAGTGGATGCTTGGCCAGTTGACGGCGAAACTCACACGGATCGCCAACGCTCCGCTTGAAGGCCAGACGGCCAAGGGCGAAGACAAGAAATTGAAGCCGCTACCGACAGAGGAAATCCCTTGGCGTGCACCGGCTGAACTCTTTGTCACTATGGCTCCTGACGTCGGAACGTCGACAAACTTGAACCCGGCGATGGACGGAAAGATTTTCGGCGCGGCTGTCGTGCCGGATTTCGAAACTGAGCTCGGGGTTAAAGACAAAAAGCTTCCTGACCTCGTTCCCGGCGAAGACAACTCGGATCGTTTCATCCGCTTTGAAATCGCGGAATCCAACGTCATGTCGTGCGTGGGTTCGTACGGAAAGATTCGTGAGTTCTTGGGAATTCCAATTCTCCCGCTGATGACCGTCTATGACTTCTTCATCAAACGCGCTCACGATCAGTTCTTCTACAACCTCTACTGGAAATCGAGCTTCATCTGCGTGGGTACGCC
>CAUJGS010000056.1 GCA_963170185.1 Bdellovibrionota bacterium | reverse complement strand
GAAAGATCCGTTGGTGTGACAAGCGGCTCGATGCCCGTTGTGTCGACAGCCGAAAGCTGTTTGAAATTTTCGAGAACGGCAGAGAGCTGACCAGCAATCGCGGTCGCTTCTTCGTCACTGATTTTTAGCCGTGCCAGGCTCGCCACCTTTTGAACGGTTGCGAGATCAAGCTTCGCTGCTGGACCATTGTTGGCTGAGTCGTTGGATTGGTTTTTCATAGGATGTTTCGTCTACCGAATTTGCGAGCAAAACTCATGGGCTCACGCTATGCGTAATAGAATCCATTCCCAGGTGGCCTATAGCCGAAGCCGCTCGCCAGCGCCTGTATTTCCTGGCATGAATGAGAGGGCATGACGTCCTCGGAAACTGCATCTCGTTCAAAAGCAAAGAAGCCGGTCGCCGATCCGGCAGGTCGGGCCGCCGAGCTGCGGGCTCAGATTCAGCACCATGACTACCTCTACCACACGCTGGATAAGCCCGAGATCGAAGACAAAGACTACGATGCGCTCTTTACGGAACTCAAAGAACTCGAGCAAAAGCACCCTGAGCTGGTTACGACGGATTCCCCCACCCAACGCGTTGGGGGCCAAGTGCTGGAGGCCTTTGAAAAGGTCGAGCATCGAACGCCCATGCTTTCGTTGCAAAACAGCTACAACACCGAAGACATCGATGCCTTTGCCGAACGCGCTCGCAAAGAATTGAAGGACCTTGCACCCGAAGTTTTCGATTTCTTCTGTGAACCAAAATTCGACGGACTCGCGATCGAACTCGTCTACGAGAACGGTGTTTTCACACGCGCCATCACCCGCGGCGACGGCACGGTTGGCGAGGACGTCACCCAAAATGTCAGAACGATCGATTCAATACCGCTACGCCTAAAGGACCTGCACCCGACGTTGTTTGAAGTCCGCGGCGAGATCGTGATGCTCAAAGAAGACTTCCGGGTTTTAAACGAATCGCAACAAGAGGCCGGCGAAGCACCATTTGCCAACCCCCGAAACGCCGCCGCGGGCTCGATTCGTCAGCTTGACCCCGCAATCGCCAAGGCTCGCCCGCTTCGAATGTTCGCCTATGCTCCAGGGGTTCTCGAATTCGGCAAAAATCCACCTCCAAAGTCCCAATCGGCGTTTGAAACGCTGTGTGCAACTATCGGCCTTCCCACAGTCGGAGTCGCCAACCCGGAAGAATCCTTTGAGGCGTTTCGCGAGCGAGTTAAACAGACTCTCGAACTCAAAAATACGAAATCCGGCCGACCAAAAGCCAAGCCACAGCAGCTAAAGCTGGCGCGGGTGTGCAAGGGCGAGCATGAAGCCAGGCTCTATTATGATTTTATCCAGGAGATTCGTTCACTCTTGCCATTTGATATCGATGGAATCGTCGTCAAGGTAAACGACTACCGCCTACAAGAGGACTTGGGGTTCGTCGCCCGCAGCCCGCGCTGGGCGACGGCGGCGAAGTTTCCACCGGAACAGGCCGAAACCACCATCGAGCGGATCGACATCCAAGTCGGTCGCACCGGAGCACTCACACCCGTCGCTGTCATGAAACCGGTTCGCGTCGGCGGCGTCACGATCACCAACGCCACTCTTCACAACCAAGACGAAATCGATCGCAAAGAAGTCCGCGTCGGTTCGCGAGTTCTGGTTCAACGTGCTGGCGATGTGATTCCGGAAGTCGTGAAAGTTCTCGAACAGCCTGAGAACTCCGTTCCGTTTCGCATTCCAAATGAATGCCCCATTTGCGGAAGTGTCGCTGAAAAGCCCGAAGACGAAGTCGTTCTTCGCTGCGTAAATCGCAAGTGCCCAGCCGTGCTCAAAGGCGCGCTCAAACACTTCGTCGCCAGACGCGCCATGAATGTCGATGGACTCGGAGACAAACTGATCGACGCCTTCGTGGATGCCGGGCTCGTTAAACGCCCATCTGATCTCTACCGCCTCACGGCCGAAAAGATTCTGTCGCTGGAAAGACAGGGCGAGAAGTCTGCGCAAAATCTTTTGGAAAGCCTTGAGGCTTCGAAGAAATCCAATCTTGCTCGCGTGATATTTGCTCTAGGTATTCGTCACGTCGGCGAAACGACGGCGAAGTCCCTAGCAAAATTCTATGGAACTCTTGACGCCTTCTTGGCGGCCGATGAAGCCAGCCTGCTCTCGGTGCCCGACATCGGCGAAAAGATGGCTTTGGAAATCGTACGCGTTTTAAAAGACGGCGATCTGAAAGACGAAGTCCAATTGCTTCAGCAACTCGGCGTTCAGATCGAAGCGGCAAAAAAAGCCATGGCTTCGTCCGCGGCAGGAGGCGGTGCGCTTGGCGGAAAGAAGTACGTCATTACGGGCACTCTTCCCATGGGCCGAGACGAGGTAAAGGATCTTATCGAATCCAACGGCGGAATCGTCTTAAGCGGCGTGAGTAAAAAAACGGACTTCCTGCTTGCTGGCGAAGAGGCCGGTTCGAAACTTCAAAAGGCGACAGAACTAGGCGTCGCCATCCTCGATTGGGACACCTTCCAAAAACAGCTAACCACCAAGTAAAGT
>CAUJGS010000055.1 GCA_963170185.1 Bdellovibrionota bacterium | reverse complement strand
CGTAGGTAAGGATTTTTTTTGCCGACTTGGATCTGTTTCCAGATAAACCAACGCCAGTTCCAAACTGCGACAAACGGAATCATCAACCATACGAACTTCGCATTGGTGGGTTTATCGGAGCCGGGGCGGGCGGCTAGCCAGTTGGAAAAACCATTTTCGATGCGAGTGAGACCGAGTTTGCGAGCCCCGGCCTTTATCAGACTGGAAAGGGGCAGCTGCTCTTTCATCAGGCCGCGAAAGTGGAAATAGATTTCGGGCTCCAGAAGGCCGAGGTAAAAAATCTGCGCCGTTTTGGCGAGCAACATCTGACGAAGATAGTCGGAATTGTAAAACTCGGAACGTTCGTTGCGATGAAAAAGGTGGTACGTCACCATCTCGTTCAGGTGAAACCGCGATCCGACTTTGGCTAGGCGATATCCGAGCTCGACGTCTTCAAATCCGTAAAAAACAAACCCGCGGCGAATCCAGCCAACGCGTTTGAAGAGCGTGGCCGGTACGGAAAGTCCGTACGTGCAGGTGTATTTCCAGAAAAACGGCTCTTTGTTCCATTCTCTCAGCGAATAGAAATGCTCCCAGTAGCCACCTTCCGTGAAGAAGGTGTCTTTGGCCGGGTCGATGTCCTCGAAGCGAATATCGGCGTCACTTTTTTCGCGAACGAGATTGAGGCGTTTGCATTGGATGACATCATACCGTCTGTGTTTCTCGATCAAATCGCGAAGAAACCCAGGCGGCGTGAGAATGTCGGAATCCAAGAAACAAAAAATGCGTCCGTTGGCGTTTTTCACGCCGAGGTTGCGCGAGATCCCGGCGCGGTAGTTTGCATCGCCCATTTTGCGGGGCTTTAACCGTGGCGAGTAAATGTATTTGAAATTAAGTAGACCCTCGAGGGGTGCCACGAGACTGCGTACAGCCTCGAGACTTCCATCGTTTGATCCGTCGTCGACGACGACGATCTCGAAACGTTCACGTGGGAGATCTTGCCGCACGAGATGTTTGATCGTGTTTAAAAGGTAGTCACGATTGTTGTAGCTCGGAATGATGACCGAGACATCGTAGGCATGAGTGGTGACGGCCAGTGGCGTTGGGCTTCGTGGAGAGGCGCCGGCGGCTTTTGTTTGAAACTGCGGCGTGTGCGTGGGTTCGAGTTCGAGATCGGGATCTACGCGTGGGTCGAAGTTTTCGGTGCCAAGCATAGGCCGAACTTTTACGCCAGGTACACGGGAATGGATACGGTCGGTGAGTTCGTAAACCTCGCGACAGCTGAGATGGTCGTCGCCGAACTCGAGATGAAACGGGAAATGGAAGAACAGTCGTTCGCGAATGAAGGGCTGAAGGCCATGCAGCAGATCGATGACTGGGTCTTTGGCACGCACCGAGTAGGTGAAGTAGACTTGATCGGGCCATCGCGTGAGTCTCGCCAGAAGAGTGTCGCGAAGGGAAGACTTGCTGCCAAAAACCAGATTGAGTGCGTCGCCCGCATCAAGCCGTCGCAGGAGTTCGTCGAGGCGAGTGATGGCTGGATCTATATTGGGATCGGGGGACTCTGCCGAACCATTGAGGGCGAAGCGAAACCCGGTGAAAACTTCGGTCTGCAAGGATTCGTTAGTTACTTGGTGAACGATCTTGAGGCCGCGACTTTGGCAGCGCGAGTAGATTTCGTGTCGATCTTCCCGACTTAAAACCGCCGAAGGGAAGATCACGCCATCGAATTCTCCAGATACGGCGCGATCAAGAGCGCGCGTAATACCTTCGAGTGTTCGTTCGTCACGATTTCGATGACCCATCTCGGGCGCAAGCGAGCCCTCGTGTTCGATAGAAGAACTCAAGGGAATGAGATAGAGACGGGGTGGCGGTGCCGACCCCAGCTGGATCGAGCCGCCGAAGCGACCCCAGAGCATCCACTCGGCCATGCACAAGACATTATTCGCAGGCGGTTTCCTGTGGCAACCTGCTTCCTTGGCAACGTGCTGCTCGTCATCCTAGAATCACGTGAAGATGATCACCATTGGCGTGCTTGCTTATATACCAACCGCGAGGCATCGCGAGCTACTCGAGCGAACGCTTGCGTCTTTGGCGGTGCAAATCGGCGCGCCGCGCTTTCAGACGGTGCTTGTCGATAACGGCAATGTCGACGGTGATGGTCAGTCTGGCACTTCGAAGTGGTTGGAGGCGCTAGCGCAGCGGTATGGCGCTTTGTACGTCAGGCGCGAAAATCGTGAAATCGCCGCGGCTCGTGACCTCGTTATGCATGGTGAATCGTATGGCGAAGCGCGCTTTGTTGGCTTTGTTGATTCAGATGTCGAGGTGCCGCCCGGTTGGGTGGCAAGCATGGTGGCGGAATTGGACCGTGATCTGGATCTTGTGGCGGTTGCATCATCCAATCGACCACCTCGTGGGGAATCGGCCTTCGAGGAGGCGTTGGGGGCTCTGTTTCAAGTGCCGTGGAACTATTTGGGATCACCGCAGGCACTTCAGCAAACGGGAGGATTTCGCGACGTGGATCATCTTTCCTCGTGTGCCGTGCTGTATCGTCGTGAAGCCGTTTTCGAAGTCGGAGGGTACGATAGCCGCTTCACAGTCGTTTGCGAAGACTTGGAACTTAGTCGACGTCTTCGGCAGGTGGGAAAGCTTCGCTTGCTGGGAGTGCAGCCTGTGATTCATCGCCAAGATCGTAGCGAGTTTGGTTGGTGGCGCCGTATGTACCGCTATGGTTGGGGACAGATTGAGGTGATGCGAAAGCATCCGGATACGATCCTTTCGTTGAAGGGCGCATTGGTTCCTCTGTTTTTTGTCGGAGGCTATTTGGCAAGGAAAGCGGCGGACGGCGACGAGGGGCCATTTATTGTGGCTCTTTCGCTGTACTTGCTGCTTTCCGTTGGCGGAGTTTTTGTGTGCAACCGGTCGCGATCGCTCGCGACCCTATTGAGGGCCTCCGTGCTGACTATCGGGACGCACGTCGCCTACGTTCTTGGAATGTTGGCCGGCGTGACCGAGTTCGGGAGAAACCCGCCCAGTGCTACTCCGCCAAGCGATGCATGATCGGGACGAGCGCGAGATAGGTGCCCAATAACAGGGCTGCGACAAGCAGCGCCTTTCGGGCTATGTACTCGCGTTTGGCGGCCAGTGGGATGGCCCGTGCCCGAAGGCTCGGTCTTTGGGAGTTTTTAGGATTCATGGTCCCCCCTTAAATGCTTATCGGCGTCTTTGGCGCAATATTTCGGAATTCATGCACATTGCGTCATCTTGGGACTGTGGTATACTGCTGGCGGTTTTGCAGGCGATCGCGATGACTCTTTTTGAGTCGTTGAGGAAAGTCCGGACTCCATAGGGTAGCGCAGGGGTTAACGACCCCCCACCGCAAGGTGAGGAACAGTGGAACAGAGAGAATGTCCGGGGCATTGATCCACGTGTCGGGAACGGGAGACATGAGGGGAGCCGCCGGAGTGAAAACAGCCAAACTCTGCGTGGAGCAAGAACAAATAGGAGAGCGTTAAGTGCGACCCGCACATGGCTCTCGGGTAAGTTCGCTAGAGGTCGTCGGTAACGACGGTCCCAGAGGAATGACCGCCTCCCATAAAGTGTGTCGAACATTTTAAGGAAGACAGAATCCGGCTTATCGCAAAACCCTCGTCGACTTTTTTGGACCGCGTCCTTAGACTTTTCGAATGGAAAGTTCTGGGGACGAGGTTCCTTTTGATTTTCGTGAGCTCGGTCCCGAGCAGGTGGACTGCATCGTTGCGGTCACAAATGACCGCGGTCCTTTTGAGGACGACCTTCATCACTTCATTTTTGCTGGTTCGCGGAGTTTGCGTTTTGGGCCTTCTGATTCCGAAGGACTCTTCGATTGGTTTGCGAAGTTTCCAGACTTTGATTTCGAAAAATCCATTCAGGCGAGCACGTGCACCGACAATCACCAGTTTGTTCTTTGGCGCCGAACCGGTCCGCACGGCTTTGGCGAGAAGACGCGTGAAGCATTGGCAAATCGCCTCACGCAGAATCTGATTCGTCTGCGCGAAGTTTGGCAAATCGGCCCGGCGAGTTCGGCGGATCTTGCAAACGAAGTCGAGTCGCTACTTGTGGCTTACGGTGATCCGCAGCGGGCGTATCACGGTCTTCGTCATCTGCAACATGTACTGTGGGAACTTGATCAGGTTCCAGCAAGTCAGCTTGAAGACACCGAGCGTATCAAGGTGGAAGCGGCCATCTGGTTTCACGATCTCGTTTACGAATTCAAAAAACGAGACAACGAGTTTCAAAGCGCGAGAGCTTGTGAGCGGGTGCTTGGTGGCGCGGTTGGTAGTACACCTGGCGCGGCGGCGGTTGCGGAGATCGTGCGTCTCATTGAACTCTCCACTCATCGCGAACCGACACCGGCAGACTTTCGAGCTGACCCGCGCCGAAAAAACACGCTCGAGCTGTTTTTGGATCTCGACATGTCGATACTGGGGCAGTCGGGGATTGTTTACGGTGAGTACGCGCAAAACGTTCGTTTGGAATATCAACACGTGGGTGATTGGACCTATGCTCACTTTCGCAAGAGGTTCTTGCGTCACGTGATCGCTCATGGCGCTTTCCGCTCAAACTACTTCCGCGAACTCTACGGAGCGGCAGCGGAAACAAATCTCCGTCGCGAGTTTTTCGACACGTATCCCAAGTGGATTCCGCCCTGGAAACTTTAGGAGGCAAGTATGCACAGCCCATCGAATCAAATTGCGAGAGCCACATGGGACCTTGTCGGCAACACACCTCTTGTTGAGATCGCCTCGCTTTCAAAGCTGACGGGGAACCGAATTCTTGCGAAGTGCGAGTTCATGAATCCGGGAGGCAGCGTGAAGGATCGCGCAGCCAAGGCGATGATTCTCGCCGCAGAAAAAGCCGGACTCTTGAAGCCAGGTGGAGTTTTGGTCGAAGGCACGGCGGGCAATACAGGCATTGGCTTAGCGACGTTTGCGCGAGCGCGTGGTTACCGCTGCATTATCTCGATGCCGGACAATCAGGCTATGGAAAAGGTGGCAATGTTGGAGGCTTTGGGGGCG
>CAUJGS010000054.1 GCA_963170185.1 Bdellovibrionota bacterium | reverse complement strand
AGCCAGTCTGCCAGAGGACGAGAAGCGCTTGAGCATCATCTGGGAGGATTCATCTTCAAAGAAGAACCGTTCACACCTGCCATGAGATCGGTTTCTTCTCCCCCGCCAGCCCCACGGCGGGTTTTTTTATTTCAAAAACTTTTTTTACCGAGTCACGGGTTGTTTTTGTTTTCCCTGGCCAGCCGGAGTCACCGCTTGAGCTGCTGAACCAGCCGTTTCCGACTGAGGATTGCAGGAGACCGACTTAAAGCGTGCAAAACCGCTAGCTCCGGCTTTGCGTGCGGCATCCTTCACCTCCAGCACGACTTGGCAAACCGCGCCTGGCTTCAACGAGTCGGTGTCGACCTTCGAACACTCGTCGAACTTTCCGAACTTAAATCGAAACCCCTGCTCGGCGTCGCCAAAGAACGCAAGATCATCGCGTGGATGTTTGGGACCACTTTCGTCCATCACGAAAATCTCGCGCGCTCGAAGGCGGTTACTCTTTAGGTACGCGTCTTTTTGGTCTTTCAGGGCTTTCTCAACTTCCGGCCACGACTTCAAACCGAGCTCGTGATCCAAAGCGATCCGGCCACGCACTCTCTCCAAACTCACCGTGCCCCAACCCTCATCCTGACATCGAAGCACCACAGTTTTGCCGGACGCCTTGTCGCGAAACATCGGACTGGCCGTGTCGGATAACTCGTTGAGCCGCTCAAGAGTGATCGTTCGCCAAGTGTCACCGGCTTTTTTTTGTGCAGCTGCGGGAAACGAGACAGCAAGAACACCCAGGACAGAAGAAACAACCAATCCTGACAAAAAGGATCTTTTGTGGCTCATAGGCCCTCCGGGCAATTAACGCCCTCTTTCATCGTAAATCTCGATCTGACAATTAGCACTATCGATTTCACGGCCTCGGACTAAGCGAGTAAGGTCTTATCTGGAGGAACACATGGGAAACACACCTATCAATATTGGAATTTCAGAAGCCGATCGCAAAGAGCTGGCCCAAGGTCTGTCTCGCCTTCTCGCTGACACCTACACGCTCTATCTCAAAACTCACAACTATCACTGGAACGTCACCGGACCGATGTTTCAGACTCTGCACCTCATGTTCGAAGGTCAGTACAACGAACTGGCTCTTGCTGTAGATGCAATCGCAGAACGTATTCGTGCCCTTGGCTTGCCGGCGCCGGGAACTTACAGCCAATATGCCAAGCTCACGACAATCAAAGAAGACTCGGACATTCCAAACGCGCAGGCGATGATTCGCAATCTCGTCGAAGCGCAAGAGGCTGTGATTCGCACAGCTCGCTCGATCTTCCCACTCGCCGAAAAATCGTCGGATGAAACAACGGCGGATCTCCTGACTCAACGTCTCCAGATCCACGAAAAAACCGCATGGATGCTAAGAAGCCTAGAAGGCTAAGTGCCACCTTCTTTTTTGAAACGCGGCGCGCCAAGGCTTTGCTATTGCTAGAGTATTTGGCGCGCCGGTTTCTTTCGAGTTTTACTTCGCTGGGAGCTTCGAACAGAGCTTGTAACGATTGTTGTCGATGAGATCCTTCCAAGACGATGCAGGCGAAGTGCCCAAACCATACCCGAGATAGATTTCCCCATTCGGGAAAGCTGAGAGATCCTCGTTGGTGAAGATGCGACCTTGAATGCCGGCCGCCACCAGCGTATCGACCCCACCGATGGTGCTTATACCTCCACCGATGTCGTCATGCACAGTCCACTTCTCACCGTCAAAGCTGTACCACTTTTTACCGTTTGGATCGTATCCCGCCACATAGAAGAACCCTTTGAGGTTTGCATGTGCTTGTGCCGGGATGATTTTCCCATCCATCGTGAAGTTCGCCAAAGTACCGTTGATCACCGTACAACCGTACTCGGCAGGACGCGGTGTAGGTGCCGGTGTGGGCGTAGGAGTTGGAGTGGGCGTAGGTGTCGGCGTCGCCTTGGGAAGCGTGTCGCAGAGTTTGTACCGAGTGGTCGTAAGCATCTCGTTCCAAATTTTTGCGATGTCATTTGAACCATCGGGCGAGAGGCCATAACCGAGGTAGATCTCCCCTAGAGGAAACGGCGACAAGTCCGCTCCCGTAAAGATCGGACCAGAAATTCCAGCGGCGCTCAGCGCAACTGCCCCGCTAAAGGAAATGAACATTGTTGTAGCTGGAGCATGCTTGACCCACTTCGTGCCGTCGTAGCTCCACCATACTTTCTCGTTTGGATCGTAACCAGCAACATAGTAGGCCCCTAAACGACCGACATGGTTTGACGCTGGTTTGATCATACCTGCCATCGAGTAGTTGCTAAGCACGCGACTGGAGACCGTGCACGCGAAGCTCGCAGGAACAGGCGTGGGAGTCGGTGTCGGTGTAGGTGTAGGCGTGGGTGTTGCCGTCGGCCGCGCTGTAGGCGTGGGCGTTGGTGTCGCCGTGGGCGTAGGCGTGGGCGTAGGCGTGGGCGTAGGCGTTGGAGTTGGAGTCGCTGTTGGGCGCGCGGTCGGCGTTGGGGTCGGCGTCGCGGGAGGCGCTAAGAGTCGCGCGATTTCAAGCTCTTCTTCGGCGAGAACGGCCGCCGAGGACTCCTCAAGCAGACCGTAACCAAGGGTTGGCCCCTTAGAGACTGATCGATCAAATGTGGTACCGAACGTGAGTTCCGTGAGATAGCGATGAAACTCTACGAGGTCCGTTCCAACGTCTCGAGGATAAAGCGAAACACGTAGCGTCTGCGTGCCGATCTCCGTCGTCGAATACAAAATACGACGGACCCCACGATTACTAGCGGGATCAAGTTCAAAAAGTTTTTCCAGTTCAAGCGAGTTCGTCGCCGAGATGATGCCGTCGAGATCTTCGGAAACGTCTTGAACCGCCTCGCCACCGGAGTTTGTATTGATGATGAGTGGGTATTTACGATTGCTAGAGTCCTTCCAGATCGTAAGGAAACGCTTGGATGGCTGAGCGAGAGTCACGACCTGTGCCATCACGTCCGGCGCATAAAAGCGCGGCACTTCGATCGTCATCATATTCGCAGTGGCCGTGGGACTCATCGTAAACCGAGCTCCAGGCTTAGCCTCGACGATACGATAATGGGTGGTTCGTCCATTTTGAATCAGCGGTTCCGTCATCGGCTGTGTTGATGGAATCAGCTTGAGAAGCGCATCGCGGAGGTACGCCGCCTGCGCAGCTTTTTCTCCGGCATGTCCTACTTTGTAATTGATGCGTGCCTCAACCAAAGCACCCGCCTGACGATAGCGATTTAACATCCGCCATTGGTCAGCCGTCGGCACCATGTTGTCGTGCGTTCCAAGCTCGAAGTAGACCTGCGTGCGATTGGCTATCAATCGATTCACTTTCCGCGAGGCGGTAAGGCTGTTGACCGTGTCGACCTGCGAACGATTTGTCGTTCCCGTCAATGTCTGAAACATCTTATCGATGCCGACCATTCCCTCAGGCGTACGATAACTCCGACGCCAAGCCGCTCCATAGCCGGTAGCGTAATCCATCGTTCCAAGCAGATACGGAAATGTCGTACTAAACAGTGTGCCGAGAAACGAGATATCAGACGCGGGAACAGTGGGATAGGCCAAAGCAAATCGCATCTGATCAACAAACGGATGCGACGACACATTGAGCGCCGTCACTCCGCCGCGCGACGTACCAAATGTCACACCTTTTTGCGGATGAATCCCAACCGTCGGGACCGCAATCCGCATGAAGTCATTGAAATCCTGGTAGGCTTTCTCGTTGAACGTAAACGAGTTGTAGGAAGCGCCGCCATTCCACTGAAGCCCCACGGCTCCGACACCCGTCTCCGCATAGAGATCGGCGAGAATATGGCCGATCACTGGACCTTCCCAATTCACCACATTTGAGTTCAGCGAGTACGCGCCGTTAAAGAGAAGCGCGTACTGATTGGTCGCCGACCAATTGGGGGGAACGTAAAGAGTAAATAGGTTTTTGCGAAAGAGAATCGAGTGAATGACTTGGAACGAGTTGATGTTTGGTTTGATCAAAGCTCGAAGAGCTTCCGCCGACTCGATAGGGCGATCCGGCTGAACGACCACGACGCTATTCACACCGCGATGACACATCACTCGCATCGCGGCTTCAAAGCTCTCACGGCTTGGTTTGTCGTGGTCGTATTCCGACGAAAGATAGTTATCGTGCCCCGGAATGAAGTGATTCACATACATGTAGACATGACGGCTCTTATTTCGAATTTCATTCCAAAGTTCGGGATTAAAAATATTCGGATGGTCTTTTCCACCAGGGCTTGGTCCTATACCGGCCTTGTAGTGAGTGGATATATCCAGATCACCCGAAACCACACAGGCCGAGTTTGTATTCGACGCATTCACGATTTCTTGTGAGTAACTTGAAATCTGAACGTCGCTCGTAAAATCCGACGGCGGCCCCTGGCGAGCTTCCAGGCCCGAATTCAGATTCAAAACTTCGAAGTTTGAACAATTGGAGTACCCGAGCAACATCGAGCCGATCAATGTTGCGACTGACAACCCGGTCAGGGCTTTAAAGCCCATCGGATGCCTACCCATATTTTGATTTCCCCCACCCAGATATTCCTAAAGATTGTAGAGGAGTTCCTAAAAATGGAAAGCCATCCACGGTCTTGGCGGCCCTATTATTTGGGACCGACTCGATTTGAAACACTCGTGCTATTGGCTACGGCGTCAGTTCGCGAAATCCCGGTGCGATCTCAAGCTCACCCCAACGAATCGAGCGTTCTGTGAGCTGACCTCGATGAAGAGGGTTCTCGTAGCGAATGTGAACAAAGCCTCGCGGGCTCGGTTTGGTTAGAACCTCAAACTGCACCGGCATCTTGCGGCCATCGCCAACATCGAGAATCGCCGAATATCTTTTCCCCGTCGCGATCGGCGGCGGCGGTGGCCTTGGAGGCTCGGGGGCGCGCTTGATCTTCGAAGGGTCAAACTTGCCGTAGATCTTCATCAAGTCATCCGCCGGAACCGCGATCGCATCTGGGGCATGAGGGAGTTCCCTCACCTCAAGACCTTTGATCGACGGGTTCGACGGCAAGTCCGCTTCTTTATATGGAATCGGCGCCGCTTGTTGGCGCTGCGCCTCGCGAGCGGCGATCCGCTGTCTGGCGGCCGCCATCGCGGGTGTCTCTACAACACGAGAAGCCTGCGCCGACGCGGCCACTTCTTGAGTCACGACACTTGCTTGAGTCGCTTTCACAGAAACTTGAGTTGCGACTTTCGCCAATGCCGACGCTCCAAGCCCCGACGTCAGAGCACAATTGAACGCCGACTTTTCTTCGGGCGTCATGCCGACATATCCGTTGTAACCCTTGGCTAAGAGAGCCTTGTAGTCGCTAAAACCATCCACCACAGCTTTTGCCGCTTTTTTCTCATGCGCCCAATAGTCGTCCCAGCTTTGAGAAAATGCGCTTCGATACCGCTTCTTGTTGCTCGCAAACACCGCCTGCACGGGGTCTTTAGCGTACTCAGCATCATCAATCTTCCCAACACCCAGCGAATCGCCAAATACGTAGACCCAGGCCGAGTTGAGTGCATACACCGGATACAAAACGATTTGATTAAATCCTCTGACAAAGCCACCGCCGCAAGCGCGAAACGAATTCCATAGCTGTTCGCCAGCGGAGCGATCATCACCACCGGGCCCCGCCGAAGCGCCAACCGCGGCTCCAGAGACGACTTCAGAGGCCGGCGAACGCCCGCCTCCGGATTTCGTCACCGATGAAAGATAGGTTTTTTTGTAAGTCTCAAGTGCCGTTTCGACGATCTTGCCGTCAAAACCCACCAGATGAATCGCGATCTGCTGACCACTACCCAGAGCACCCGTCTCAAGCTGCACGCCAAGGCTTCCGCTGGAGTGCTTAAGAACCTTTCCGACATCTTCTGGATTTAGTTTCAAACGAGAATCGACCAACGCGTATTTCACATTCGGCGATTCAAGCTTCTCGGGAAGAAAAACAAACTCCGCGTTAAGCTGCTCTTGTGAGGAAGCGTTCGCCACGACTTGCATCAGCCCAAGCGAACTCAAAAACTCACGAGCCCGACCTAAAGAATGAACGTACTCCTCGGCTGTTCGACGATTTTCGAAATGTCGCCGCTTACTCGCGGCCTCAGCGGAAGAACCCGTATATATGACAAACATCACTGCAAACGCAGCCAAACGAAAGCAAAAGGCAGAACCCATCTTGACCATCCCCGACGAAATTATCGTCTCACGGTTCAAATGGCTCTGCCCCAGCTTTTAACAACTACTCAACTTTTTATCTCAAAATGAGACGAACGTTTAGAATTTGGGAATCTCAAGACGCTTGCCCACAAACAGCGTCGACTGCTTCTTGATCCGGTTATGGGTCGCGAGTTCACGAACCGAAACTCCGTAGCGTCTAGCGATCAACGCGAGGTTCTCACCACGCTTCACGACGTGAACCTGTCGCGAGGCCTGAGCATTGCGCTTTTTAGCAGCTTGAATTCCACGCTGGGTCACACGCTCTGTGGCTCTTGAAACCGCACGATCTCGCGCCGCCACTTTTGTCGATTGCGGCTTTTGTTTTCCGCTCGCCGTGTTCGAAGGCTGACGGTCACGTCCCGACGAACGCTCAAGCTGCGAAGACTTGCCCGGCCCCAAAGTCGCAACATTCTCGCTCGGAACACGAAGGCGTTTGCCGATCGACAAGATCGACTTCGCCGACATGCGATTCAAACGAAGGATTTGCGATTGGCTGACATTGAACTTGCGAGCAATGGAACCAATCGTGTCACCGCGACGAACGCGGTAGTACGAGTAGTCATCTTCTGCCACATAGCGGGTTGCAAGATTGGCTTTCGCCGCGGAAGCCGAAGCCAGCGCTTTGTCTTGAAGACCCTTTGGAACACGAAGCACAAGCTGGGTACCGCTTTTTGGCATCGGAGCAACGCCACGCTTGTAAGCTGGGTTCAGATCGCGAAGATCATCGTAATCAAGCCCCATCTCACCGGCGAGACGGCGAATGTCGATCGGTCCATCAAACGAAACCGTGTCAAACGACAACGGCGGCATGTACTCGACATCCGTGAACCCGTACTTCGCTGGCTCCTTCGCGATCAAGCGAGCCGCGAGAAACTTTGGAACATAGTTGACCGTTTCCTGTGGAAGGCGGTTCTCACGAGCAAGCTTCCAAAAGTCTCGCGTCTTGTTGCGCATGACGAGACCTTTTACGCGGTTTTCACCGACGTTGTAAGAAGCGATCGCGAGATACCATGCGCCGAACAAGTTATAGAGACCCTTGAAGTAATCGGCCGCAGCAATAGTCGAAAGCTCGAAGTCGCGACGTTCATCGACGAACGAGTCGATGCGAAGACGATACTGCTTACCTGTTCCGCGAATAAACTGCCAATAGCCGACCGCATTTGCCGAACTATGCGCCGTCGATGAAAAACCCGACTCAATCAAAGCGATATAGATCAGATCTTCAGGCAGCCCCTCTTTGCGAAGGATCTCTTTCATGATGGGTGCATAACGCGTGCTTCGCGAAAGATAGCGCTCCATATGGTGACGACCCGGCCCCTGGAAGTAGTCGATCCATTTCAGAACCAGACGATTCACTTCCAGTGGAATGCCCAACAGGTCGGCGCCAGAATCCGCCAAATCGCTGCTAGTGCCGGCATCCGATTCGGACGTCGTCGCCGTAGCAACAACACCGCCGGACCCCGAGGCCACCGAGCTGACTGCGGCACCAGCGACACCGCCGGACTCAGTCCGTACGGGGCGCAAGGCGCACGCAGAAAGTGAGAAACTTACGACCGCGATCACCGCCACTGCGAGTGGGGATTTCGAAGTCACACCGATCGAATTTAGACGCGTGGAATCAGAATTCTTCATGACGTTCTTTCACCGTATCGGTCACACACTCGATACGCAACGAAAAGACGCCCGCCGCTTGCCTGAGGTCTCGGCAATTCCGGATTTATCTTCTCGACGATGGTCTAGGTGTCGTTGTCGCGCTCTTCCAGAGCGGCTCTTGCGCCACCAGCACGCCATCCTCGACGATCTGGTAGAGCAAAATATTTCTCAAGATCGCCTTCACGTAGAACGAGGTTTCCGAGAATGGAAACTCATCCACCCAGACTTCAAACTCTGGCGCGGAAGAACGAACTGCCTCAAGGCCTCCAAGGCTTGAGCGCGACTTCAACCAACGATCCACACGGGTCGGGCCGGCATTGTACGCCGCAAGCGCCAGTGGCACATGACCTTTAAACTGATTCATCATCTTGGCGACATAGTGCGTGCCCATCTGAATGTTTCGGCCCGGCTCGAACATGTCATCTGGCAAATTGATTTTGCCAAGCTTGAGATCATCGGCGATCTCGCGAGCCGTCGGTGGAATCATCTGCATCAAGCCCAGCGCATTCGAAGACGACACCGCCCTAGCCGCATAACCGCTTTCTTGCTTGGTGAGGCTTCGGGTAAGAAGCGAACTCAGGTTTTTTTGCTTAGCCGCAGCTTCGAACATGTCTTTGTATTCTTTCGGCCATGCTGCTTCCATTAGTTCGGGCCGACGGAGTTCAAACTTCGCATCCCAAGCCTCGTTGGCCAAACGAGATGCCAAAAGATAGTTCTTCGCAGCGGCCCACACCCGCGCGCGGATGGCTTTGTCCTCAGGAGTCACAGGATCAGGAAGTGTGCGTAGCTCGGCTTGCGCCTCCTCGAACCATCCCGCCGTCACCAAAACCGTCGCACGGTCAAAACTCATCTTCTCTTCTTGAGTCATCCAAAGGCGGTTTTGAATCTTGCTTGCCGGCACGGTAACCGGGTTGACCTGCCCCCACTCGATCTTACCGCCCGTGGCCTCGAGCCTTGCGCGAAGCCCGTAGTAACTAAACGGAAAACGCTTTGCGATTTCCTCCGCTTCGGTCTTCGCTCGCGGATTTTCTTGTTTTTCAAGACTGCGCCACAGCCAGTAACGCGCTTGAAGTTCATAGTTGTCACTGGCTTGGGTCGCGATCATTTTCTCAAACACAGCCGAGGCCCGTGCCCAGTCTTTCTCGCGATACAAGATCAACCCCAGTCGAAGCTGCGCCAAACGCGCCGACGAGGAGCCCGCATGTTTTTCGATGAGACGTTCCGCCATTGCCTTTGCCGTTTTGGCGTCGTCAACGGCGATCGCCGCATCCATCGCAAGCTCAATTGTGCGTGTCGCGCGCGAAGCAACCTGCTTATCGGCCGCGATTTTCCCAAGCCTCGCCGAATCCGCCCAGAGTCCGCGATTGAAAGTCAGCCTCGCCCAATCGGCCAAACGATCAGGGTCCGCTTTTTCCATCACGCCCAGAATCGAAGCTTTCACCGGTTGAAACTTCTCGCTGGATTTTTCCGCGACCGAAACATAGGTCTCATACACCCGATCCGCCGCCCACTTCGCACGAGGACTTCCGGGAAATTCGTTGATCAAGCGAACAGCATCCTCCACCGCCGCAACCAAATCGCCCGACTTCAGGTTCTGCGTCACGCGATCCGCGAGTTCGACTTCTTCTTGCGTACCGTCTGGAAGTTTCAGCTCCGGTGCCGAAGCCGTCGAATTCGACGAAGCGCTTGGCGCACCAGCCGCTTGGGCTTCCAGCGCTTTCAAACGTTCACGAACATCAGTCTGTTCTTGCTCGGCAAGACTTCGACGAAAGAACTCACGCGCCCCTTCCGATTTCTGCGACAAAAACAAAAGCTCGCCGGCCATTTTCCAAACTCGTGCTCGAGTGGCGTCATCCAAGCCCGAACGTCCACCGGGCGTCAGCGTCAGCGCGGCCGAAAGTTTTTCGACATGATTCCAAGCTCGTGAACGCGCGTATTTCTGATCCAGATCCAACGCTTGCACGGTCGCCTTCAGCCACGCCGTTCTCAACCGCGCACTCCAAGGCCCCCAAGACAGCCAGTTTCGCTTGGTCTCGAATTTTTTCAGTATCTCATTTACGCGATCCGCATTGGCCTTGTTCGCTGGCAATTTTTCCGCGCACTCCAGCTCATAGACGAGAATCCAAGGCTCTAAAGACTTCGCGCGCTGAATCGCTCTGCCTACGCCCTTCACGCATAGGTCATAGTTTTTCGCATCATAGGCGGCCTTCAAGGCCTTTAGCTCTTTGACGGAAGACGCGTTGGTCGCAACCGGAGCGCTATTGATCGGATCCGCCAACGAAACACTTACCGGTTGTACCGAAGTCGCCGACAAAACGACCGAAGCCGAGAACATCACGGTCGTCATCACGGTCGCGATCGCAGGCAACACCAGATACGAGACTCTGCTCGTCTTAGCGCCGACCGCGATGGGAGTTTTTTGATGTCTCATTTTGCCTCCTTAAACTCGTAGACCTCGTGCTCACCGGACTTTGCCACCAAGGCCAAACGCTCTTGCCAAGCGCGAGGAGCAGAGCCCCACTTGGATTTTTCCTCCGGTCCCCAATAGACATGAGTGAGCTTCAGCTTCTTTGCGCGCTCCACCCAGTCCGCCGTGCCATTCATGAAATCATCGAGGTCTTTTTCCGTTTCGCCGTATTCAATGCCGTGCGACCACAGGTGACCGGGATAGCCCATCACACGGAATCGACCAAAATAGGAAAGCGGGTGACTAGGCACCGGTGCCGCCGCGAAAATCGCCTTCGGTGAGACTTTCAACAAAACCGTCTCGGCGTTTGCAAGCTGATCCAGCGACCAAAGTGTTTGCGACTTCGCTTGCGGATGCTTCCACGATTCGGTCAACAAGATCGCGCCACGATGAAACGCGACGACAACTCCGACGATCGAAACAACCTGCCAGATCCAGCTCGGGCGACGCTCGGCAAGCGCCAAGTACCCACGACCGACGAGCCCGAACGCCAGAATCCAAGGCCAGATTAAAACCTTGATGTTGTCCCAATCCCAAGGCGCTAACATCACCACCAAACCCAAAGAGAAGGTCGCAACATAGATCAAGCCCTCTTGCCACCAAATGCGGCGAGAACCTTCGACCGTACTTTCCTTCTCAAAGAAACGCTCGTGAAGGAACAGACCAAGAGCCACCAAGAGCAAGGCTCCTACCGAATATCCGAAATTGATCCACGCCCAGTCGAGAATCGTCGTGAGGCTTGAGTTTTCCGGAAGCGTCCAAAGCCACTTGAATCGAACGACCGACGAGCGCGAAAAACCGTCGGTCGAATAAAAAACAAAGAAAGTCGCCGGCGCGAATGCCCAATAAAGCGCGCGATTTCTTATAAAAAACCGAGACAGAAAAACTTTCGTGCGACTCCAGTTAAAGAAGCGCCCGAAGTCGTATCGGACAAGCACAAATAACAAAAGACTCACGACGACAAACGCGTGCGCGTGGAAGAACGGGAACATTCCCCACATTCGCCCCAAACCTCCGACCGCTTTTTGCGGAAGGCGCGATTGCCCGGAGAGATGCGAACGCAGATACATCAGCAGCATCAATCCGATCGGCAACGCCCACAGCATTCCCCGCTGCGTGATCCAAACGGAAAGAAAGAGGCTCTTCCAGTCTTGCTCGCCAAGTCCCGTCACCGCTCCGCCCGCTAGGAAAAATGCAGCCATCGCCCAAACCCCGCCGAGTTCGCGAAGCAAGACCAAGGTGGCTATCGTCATCGCCATTCCGGTTAGAAAAAGATGGCCGATTGTATGAAACCCCAAACACTCCCACAACGCGCTGTAAAGATTGGGACCAAACGGGTAACGAAGCGGTTCACTTGCAAACAAAGGGTTTAGGGGCAAAAAATCCATGCCGCTTGCCAACGCGCGGATGTAATTCAAGTGCAAAGGCAAGTCGCCAAAGTTTGTCAGCGACAAGGTCGTAACAGCCGGCGTTCCCGCCGTCGGAACACTTGGCATCAACCAAGCAAAATGTTTCCACGCGGCGAAGATGACAAATGCCAATACCGCAAGCTCGCCCCAATCCCAAGGCCGAACCCCGCCAGGTGCTCGCCATTCAAGCGAGTTTCGCATCGCACGCGTGAAACTCGACGCGCGAAACACCGAGTAGACCAGACTCACCGCCGCGATCATCGGCGTAAGTCCGCCAAACACCCAAGACAGAACATAGGCCAATGCCGTCGCCGAAACCGAATGCGCCACTATGAAGTGAGCAAAGCTAAGCCCTTTGGTCTTCATCGCTGAGGCTCCTCAAGCTCCACATCGCCCGCCAAGACCGATTGGAACTTTTCGAAATCAAACAAGGCCCACCCCGACTCATAGGCATCGCGCAACTGAAACTTCATGCGAGCAAATTTCTTAGGAAAAACCTTTCGCAGGCCTTCGAGATGACTTCCATCTATCAAAATCATATCGGCCTCTTTTAAGAGGTCTAAATTGCGGTCGATGTCCTCAAGCTTCGTGTATTTCAGGTTTGGAAAAAGCGCGACATCGTAAGGTAGCGGCCATGGGTCTTGCACCATGATCAAAAGCACCGAGTTCTTGGTGTCCGGCGAGAGCTTGATCTTGCGGTTTAAAACCTCCATGACCTTCGTGTAATCCGACGTCGTCTGCACATAGACATACGGCTCACTGGAGTCGGCGTACTTATGGAAATTCAAACTCCACGCCTGACGTGCATCGTGCCCAAACCCCGCGACAAGAAGCGCAATTATAACCAAATGCCAAACCCCACGACGAAGCAGCGGCACCATGAAAAAGAAAAGCGACCAGAAGCTCAGTAGCAACCAGGGCGTTTTGTAATGAATGATCGAGTAGGCCAAAAAACTTCCGAATCCCGTGAGGAGCAAAATTCGCTGCGAGCGATTCACCCAACGAAGCGGCAACGCCGAAACCGCGCTCACGGCAAGCCCCAAACACATCAGCCACTCATAACGCCAAAGTGTCTTAAGCCAGTAAGCCATCTCCTTACCGTGACCGTTGCCATCATTTCCCGTCTTGCTCCAGAAATCGAAGGCGCGGATAAAGTCGCCAGCTCCCTTTGGGTTTTCAAAAAATCCTGTGAACAATGCCAAAATCACTAAAACCGCGAGGCTTGCCGAAAGCCACGCGGCACGAATCAGCCCCTGCATCTCCAGGCTAGAAAGTTCGCCTAAGCGGCTCCAAGGAGCCGGTCGTTCAGTAGGAAAATCAGTGGCCGATCCTTGAGCACGGCGAAGCGCGATCCAAACCTGAAGGCGCTCGGAAAGAAAAATAACAAGCTCCGCAATGAACCAGGTGCCGACAAAAATAAAAAACGTCTCTTTGGTCGCTAGTAACACGACAAGGCCGGCCGTCATAAAATAAATCGCCTCACGTCTTGGCCGTTGCATCCAAATCAAACGACCGTAAACGAACGCCACTTGTCCGATAATGAACAACGTTTCGTGAATCGCGTAGCGACCGTAGAAGGTAAAGGCCGGACTGATTGCCACCATGGCCGCCGCCCACACTGCCGCGCCACCGACAAACCGACGAAACTGAAAGAGAAGTGCGACAAGCCCGATCGATAAAAAAGCATTCATGATGCGAAACGATTCGACGCCGCGACCAAAAATGATCTCCGAAAGGTGCAAGAGATAGAAGTACAACGGACCGTGGAAATTGGAAGGATCGTACGTGTAATACCCGTCACGCCACAAAGTGAGAACGAAATGACCGTTTATTCCTTCGTCAAAATGTGGCGGTTTGATTCCCAATTCACTCAAACGAAAATAGGCTGCAACTAATAGGATTGGCCAAAGCCAAATAGTCGGTCGAGTCTGGAAGGACTTACGATTTTCTTTTGAGCGGTTCATGGCTTAGAATAACCTAACACCTATGAGCACGCCGTCCAACCCTTCGCTCTCGATCGTGATCCCAGCTTACAACGAGGAGCGTCGACTGCCGGGCACGATCCGCGACGTCCGCTCTTTCTTTGCTCGCTTTCCGCAGGTCGAGGTCATTGTCGTCGTTGAAAAATCAACGGACCGAACGGTTGAACTCGCAAAGGAAGCCGCCGGTGGCGATCCGATGATCCAAATCGTGGCCAATGACGTGCAACGCGGCAAGGGTTACGCCGTGAAATGCGGCATGCTTCGGGCCCGCGGCCAATTCGTGTTTTTCATGGATGCCGACCTCTCGACCCCACTGGCGGAAGTTCTAAAATTCTTGGCCGAGTTCCAAGCTCAACCCGAAGTCGACATCCTGATCGGCTCCCGAGCCGAAGCCAAAAGCCAGATCATCAAAAAGCAATCCTGGGTAAGGCGAAACATGGGACGCAGTTTCAATCGCTTCGTCCAGGTCTTTGGTGTGGAGGGCATCAAAGATACGCAGTGTGGTTTCAAAGCATTTCGCAAACGCGCCGTCGAACCGGTTTTTAGCCGTCAAACCCTGAACGGTTTCGCTTTTGACGTGGAGATTCTCGTACTTGCGCAGATGATGGGATTCAAAATTCAAACGATCCCGGTGCGCTGGGTGAATTCGCCAGACTCGAAGGTTCGAATCTGGCTAGACCCGTTTAAGATGTTGATCGATCTGATCCGAATCAAACGCCTTGCTCGTCGGACCCTGAGAGCGCGACCACTCGAGCCATTGTCCGATTCGCACGCGCAATAAGCTCTTTTAGGTAGCCGGCTTCCTTTTTCTCCGCCAACGTCGCCTCGGGAGCAAACGCGAGCGTCTCGAATTCATTTAAAAGTTTTTCGATCTCAGCGGAGCATTCGTTTTGTATCGAAGGCGGAGTCGCACGTAAGAGCTTTAAGACTTCGCGCCCATCCACACGATCGCCTACAACCTCTCGTAACGTAAATGCCAGAAGATTCACCCCACCGACGCCGACTTGCTGAAACTCCCCGCGCCCCGCGCGTTTTTCTAGTTCACGCACGCGAAGTTTTAAAAGGCGCTGAAGCTTTGGCTTCCCGCGACCCCAACCGAGCTCACGCGACGCAATCCAAACTAAGAAACCAATGACAAACGAGTAAAGCCCCAAAGCTCCGCCAACCGCTTGCGCTGTTGAGAACTTCGAACTCGCGCGAAATTCTTCGACGAGCTTAGGCTCGGTTGGCCCCCTTGCACCGCGAGTTCCCGGCTTGGTCGAAGACCCCGTGAAACTTTCGGAACCTCCCCGATTCGCCGCTCCACCGCGCCCCACCTGAATGCGAAGTGGGTTCGTCGTTCGCGCGATGTATTTCTTTGTCGCGGGATCGAACATCGAAGCACCGATTGGAGGAATCTCAAAAGCCCCTTCACGTCTTGGAATCAACAAAACCGTGAATTCTTTAAAACTCGTCCCCCAACCAAAAAACTTCGCCTCTTTTTGCGTGTCGTAAAGCTCCATCCCCTCTGGCGGTTGAAATGGAGGAATGTCGATCAGCTTGGCGTTACCACGTCCCTCGAAGCGAATTTTTAAAGGAAACGGCTGATTGGCGACGATGTTGTTGTCCTCAACTCGAGCCGAGACAGCAAAGTCTCCGACCGCACCCGAAAAGTCAGCGGGTCGGCCGTCTACTGGCAAAGGTTTAACCGTCACTTTCACCGGCTGCGAAGCTTTGGTGAAGGTGAACGCGCGCCCAAGTCCCATTGCGCCAAACGGATCGGCCCCCGGGATCACCGTGCATTTCGCCTGATAGCTATCAATCGTGGCCGTACCTTCTTTGATCGGGAACAAGGCAAACGATGCCAACAGAGCCTTCTTATACGGAACGCCGTCGACGACTTCTTGTTGGAAGTTTAAGTGCGTGGCGATTTCGATGTCTTCTTTCCAAAAGCCCTTAAGCGACGGGTACTTTAGCGTATCAAGATCGCGAATCAGTCCGGTTGTGTAGAGATAAAACGAAACCGTAATCTGCTCGCCGACATAAGCCTCTGTCTTGTCGGTTTCAACCTGAATGAAAAACGCTTCTTTGGGGTTGGAAGGCAGAGTTCGCGAGCCACCTCCGCGTGGCATCTGTCCCATGCCACGACGAAGAAGCTGCGAGAAAAGGTCTTCTTCTTCTGAAGGCTCGTCGTCTTCATCATTAAACCCAGGCTGCGGTCTCGCTCCGCCGCCACCGGGATTTTGCGGACGTGCGCGACTTGCGCCACTTGCGACCTGAAGCGAGAGTGCCGACGTGCGATAGCTTCGGCCATCGACCACGACCTCCACCGGGTAAACCGTCAGGCTACCAAGACGCTTTGGCGCGAGCTGGTAGTTGAAAACCGTCCGACGTATCGATTGAAACTGCGGTCCTGTCGGCGTTTGAACAAGATTGGCGCGCATCTCCCGAGCCTGCCATTGATTGAGAACCTCGAAATCGTTCATCGGAGGAAGCGTTGGCGATTGCACCTCGACTTCTTCCGACGATTCTACAGAGACCGTTAGGACGACGGTGTCCGATGGCTCGACCGCACGTCGATCCAAAAGTGCTTTGACCTCAAGCTTACCAGCCTGCGCCCAAGCTCCGTCGACGCCAGTTAAGAACATCGAAAGACCCAGAGCAGCCAAGCCGATTTTTTTACCAATCTTTTTCAAGAGGCGCATCTCGCCCTCCCTCTCGCTGCATACGTTCGCGAATCTGATCCTCTTGCCGCTTAAGCTCTTCCAAAATTCTTGAGACGTCTTGTTGGCTCAGCTGCTCGGACTTAAAAGGTTTGGGTGTCGGTTTTGGCGTAGGTCCCGATTGAGGATTTTGCTGCTGCTGTTGTTGCTGCTGATTTTGCTGGTTTTGTTTTTGGTCTTGGTTCTGTTTGTCGTTTTGATTCTTTTTATCGTCGTTGTTCTCGCCCTCACCGCTGCCGTCGCCGGACATCATGAGAAGTTCGATGTTGGTTTTCACCTCTTTCGAGTCGGGCCGAATCTTAAGTGCTTCCTGATACGATTTAAGTGCCTCTGCGGTCTGTTTTTTCGACGCCAAAATCTGCGCGCGATTGTAGAGAATCTTAAAGGTCAGTTCAGGCGTCGCACCAAGGCGAAGCGCCACATCGTATTCTTTCAAGGCTTTGTCGTCTTCTTTGAGCGCCATAAAAGAAGTCGCGATATTAAAGTGCACTTCGGCTTGATCCGGAAGATGTCCCAACGATTTCGAAAATCCGTCGAGAGCCTCAACCGGTTGCTCCTGCTTGAAGCGACGAACCGCTTGATTGTTTAACAACACGCCATCAAGCTCGCTCGCCTGCGCGATATTCGAAGTCACGAGCGACCCGGCGAAAATCAAAAGTGGACCAAGCGACTTAAGCCCCACTTCAAAACGCCCTCTCCAAACACGTTCCTCACGACTGCGATCGTTTATGAGAAGCTCCAACGCCAAAAAAACCAGGGCCAGAATTAAAAAAATCTGAAACCGCTCTTCGTACTGAGTCGCGAGGCTCGAGGCGAACTCCGCCTTCTGGAGCTTGTCGAGATCGTCTTTCAAAAGCCGTGCTTCGTTGCCGCCGAAGGTCGCAAAGTGAAACGCTCCCTGACCCACGCGAGCCAGCTCTTTTAAAAAATTCCCCTTCACCTGCGAGACGACTTCTTTTCCGTCGCGGTCTTTTTTGTATCCGCGCAGAAACCCGCGCTCATCACGAATCGGAATCAGACCTCCGCGCTCCGTGCCAAACGCCATCGTAAAAATACGAACGCCCTGAGCCGTCAGTTTTTTTGCAAGCTCAAGCGCACCCTTTTCCTGATCCTCACCGTCGCTGAGAACCAAAATCACGCGTGTGGTCTTCGCTCGGTCGTCGTCCTCCGTGCCGCCTCGCTCGAACGCTTCGGCCGCCTCGGAGAGGGCGCGAGTAAAGTTTGTGCCTTGGGTTTCGACCGAGTACGGCGAAAGCGAATCGAGGAACATCTTCAAAGAGGAGATGTCATTCGTAAGTGGCGAAAGCAAGACCGCCGAACCGGCAAAGCCCACGAGACCGACCTTATCGCCCGACATCTGGTCAAAGAGACGAATCAGCTCCGACTTTGCAAACTGCAACCGCGAAGGCTTCACGTCTTCGGCTAGCATCGACGTCGAAACATCGAGCATGACCATAAGTTCAACGCCGCGAATTTTAATTTCGGAAAGACCCTTTCCCATTTGCGGGCGAGCCAGCGCAATGATCGCAAATAGAAATGCCAGGCTACGGAAGACCACTTTCCATCGACGCTTTGCCGTGGATTGGTCGCGCGCAAGCAGCGGAGCCATTCGAGCTCCAAGGCCCGCCGCAAGACGTTTACCGGCCGAACGACGATTCCACCACACCAGGCCCCAGAAAACCGGTATCAACCACAAAAAGAAAAACCACTCAGGATTCGCAAACCGCATCACGGCGCCCTCCTTAGAATGGTGACCTGAAGGAGCGTCGAAAGAGCGAGAAGTAAAATACCCCACTCCACCCAAGGCTGGTAAAGCTCGGCGTATTTCGTGTATTGATTCACGTCGATCTTGGTTCGCTCCAACCGATCAATATCGGTGAAGACTTTTTTTAGCGACTCGTTATCCGTTGCTCGATAGTACTTGCCACCTGTATCCGATGCCATCTTACCCAGAAGCTCATCATTCACTTTCGAATGAATCGGCTGGTAGCGCTTAACCTTGCGCCCAAAGGCGTCCTGAGTTTCAACCGGAAGCTGCGCATCGCCATCTCGTCCGGCGCCGATCGTGTAAATGCGAAGCCCGTACCCCTTGGCGATCTCTAGCGCTGTTTCAGGATCAATCGTGCCCGAGTTGTTTTCTCCATCCGTCAAAAACACCATGACTCGCGAACGCGCGGTCGAGTCTTTCAAACGAGCCGTTCCATTTGCAAGCGCGACGCCGATGGCCGTACCCATCTTGATATTTCGACTGATCTTGATCGCAGCAATGCTTTCCAAAAGAACTTTGTAATCCAGAGTCAGAGGAACACGCGTGTACGACTCTCCCGAAAAAACCACAAGTCCCAAACGATCCGTCGAACGACGCTTGACGAATTCGGTGAGCATCGCCTTGGAAGCTTCCAAGCGATTGGGCTTCATGTCTTCGATCAACATCGAGTCCGAGACATCGAGCACGAGCATGATGTCGATCCCCTCGACGTTTTTCCTCACCTTCGTATCAGCTCGCTGTGGACGAGCAAGGCCCAAAATCAAAAGACCTACTCCAAAAAGCAGCACCACCGCTGGAAGCCACAGCACACGCGTGCGCCACCCCCGCCCGAGGCCCTTAATGACCTGCAGACTTGAGTACTGCACCGTCGGCGATTTTTTTCGGGATTGGTAATACGCCCAAGCGCCCAAGAGCACAAAAACAGGAATCAGCGCAAAGGCCCAGGGAGAGTACCAACTCATGGCTGTCTCCTAAAGCGAGCCGCGCTCATGCGGGCCGTGTAGCTGCGAACCTGTTCCGCGTATTCACTGACAAGATCCATCAACGCCGGAAGAGACCGCGAAAGAGCCTCTTTGTCGTCGATGGACTTCTTTTCAAGACCCTCCGTCAGGCGCTCGAACTCGCTAAAAAGACGAATCGTCTTAGGACCAATCGCCTGACGAAACTTGCTGTCACCATCGGAGATCTTTCTAAAAATGGATTTCGGTGAAGCCGTCAAAACCGGCGCACGTGTTTCGCGCGCAAGATACTCTCTGGTCACTCGCTGCATTTCCGTCAATTGCGAAAGCGGATTGCGGTCCTTGGCAATTCGTCGAAGCTCTTTGTTGAGCTGATCGATCGGAGAAAGCGGCGTTTGGTTTTTCTCAAGCCACTCGCGAAACGCATGGGCCTGGCGACGACGGCGAATCCCGAACAACACCCCCGCGCCGATCAGCAAACCCAAGAGCAAAATGGAAAACAAAACCGGGCGCGGCCACATCAGCCCCACCGGACCTTCGGGAGGAAACGGCTTGGGCTCTTTGTCCGCCGGGTCTAAAACGGACTGCACCTCGAATTCGATTCCCTTTAACGCGATTCGAACCAATCCGTCCGTTAAAACGGCGGACTCAAGATTGATCTGTCCCGGTACGTATCCCGTCACCACGGCATGAAATCCAGTTTCACCCGCCGACTTCACCTCAAGAACTTGAAGTTTGTAGCGATCCGCTTTGGCTAGCTCCAGCCCAAGCGATGTCGGAACAAGACCCGCGACTTGCGGCCCTTGGCAGCCCAACTCAAAAAGAGTCCCGACGGTGAGTCCCGTCGGCGGCACTTTTTCAACTGAGCAGTTCCAGCTTACGTCACTCATCGCTTCCCGCCCGTGCCACGCCGTCGAAAGTAAGCCGCCAGCGGCGCAACGAAGTCTTCGTTGGTCGAAACAAGAATACGATCAACGCCCGCTTTTCGAAGTTCCGACTCGCGTTTTACGGCGCGCGCCTTCACTTCGCGCTCAAACGCTTCGCGAAACGATTTCGAACCGGTATCCACCGTCATCACCTCGCCGGTTTCCGCATCGCGAAGATCGACAAGCCCCATATCCGGTAGCGTCCTCTCGGCGGTGTCATCCACGATCACCGCTATCACATCGTGCTTTTTGGCGATCATGCGAAGCGATTCGGCAAAGCCCTCGTCTTGAAAGTCCGAGAACACAAACACGATCGAGCGCTTTTTTAAGACGCCCTGAATGTACTGAACCGCCGGCGCAATTTTCGTCGTGCGATGAAGCGGCCGTTGATAGTAGAGATCGCGCAAGATGCGATTCACATGGCCGCGGCCTTTTTTGGGCGGGACAAAGTGCTCGACTTGGTCCGAGAACAACAAAAGCCCAACATGATCGTTGTTCTTCGCCGCCGCAAAACCCAAGAGAGCCGACAGATGCGTGGTCACTTCGCCCTTGAACTCGGCACCGGTGCCAAAATCCAATGAACCGCTGACGTCCACCAACAGCATCAACGTCAGCTCACGCTCTTCATCGAATTTTTTGATATAGACTTTTCCCGTGCGCGCCGTCAGCGGCCACGAAATCGTGCGCACATCATCGCCCGGCACGTACTCGCGAAACTCCGAGAACGTCATCCCTTGCCCCTTAAAGGCCGAATGATAGCTCCCGACAAAGAGTGAGTTCACAAGCTTACGGGTCGAGATCTCAAGCAGTCGGACTTTTTTTAAGATCTCTGGGGGAAGCGACATGTCCTACGGCACCTCGACGTGGCTCAAAAGATCCTTCACAACCTGATCGCTCTTAATTTCTTCAGCTTCAGCTTCAAACGACAAGATCAGGCGATGACGAAGCACCAGTGGCGCAACAGCCTTTACATCTTCCGCGGTAACAAACCCACGGGCGCGCAAAAATGCGTGCGCTTTCGCGGCGCGAATCAAACTGATCGTCGCACGCGGACTTGCGCCGACACGAACCAGTGGCGCCAACGCTCCCAAGCCATACTTCGAAGGTTCACGCGTCGCCATCACGAGTTCAACGATATAGTGACGGATCTTTTCGTCGACGTAGATATCATCGACACGGCTTCTTGCACGCATCAGATCTTCGCGAGATATGACCGTCTCGATCACAGGTGTTTTATCTTGTCCCATGCGGTTCATGATCTCGAACTCTTCGTTCTTCGAAGGATATTCGACCATGATCTTAAACATGAAACGATCCATCTGAGCTTCAGGAAGTGGGTACGTGCCCTCTTGTTCAAGCGGGTTCTGAGTCGCAAGTACCAAGAACGGCGTTTCCAGTTTGTACGTCGTTTCGCCGATCGTGACTTGTTTTTCGGCCATGGCCTCGAGCAGCGCCGATTGCACCTTGGCCGGCGCACGGTTGATCTCATCGGCCAATACGATGTTGGTAAAGATCGGCCCTTTTTTGGGAGCGAACTCTCCGGTCTTTGGATTGAAAATCATCGTTCCGATCAAATCCGAAGGCAGAAGATCTGGCGTAAACTGAATGCGGTTGAAATCGAGCGAAATCGACTTCGAAACGGTGGCGATCGTCAAAGTCTTCGCAAGGCCCGGGACACCTTCCAACAAAACGTGCCCACCGGTGAGAAGCCCCATCAAAATGCCTTCGACCATTTCTTTTTGGCCGACGACGACTTTTCCGATCTCCTTCAGCATTCGCCCGACAAACTGTGATTCTTGTTGGATCGCGGCGTTGAGCGCCATGACATCGACATTGCTCGACACGTTCTCTACTCCTTGAGACTGCCTACCCTTGAGACTGCCTAATAACTGCCTAAAAAAAGCGGCTTTATTTATTCTGCGTCCTTAGGTGGCCGCACGGCAAAAAATGAATGACGAAAGACCTTGGCAACGCGGCGCGGAAATACGGACTATAGGACAGGTATGACGACGCCCCAACCGAGCCCGCAAACTGAACCCAGCATCTGGTCCGATCTGCAACGCTACTTGCGCTTAAAGCGCGCCGAGTGGCGAGCAAAAAATCGTGAACGATTCACGCGCTCTGTTCGCGGAACTCGCATCTCGCAATTGCCACGCGGTTTCGGTCCGACGGCGGTGACGCCGCCAAAGCCGGAGGCTCTCGAGCCAGGCTTTGATGGTCTACGAATTTGGATTCTTCTCTTTCTCGTATCAGCCGTCTTCTTGATTGCAGGTGTTCAGTTTGGCGGACGCTTTGGTCTTGTCGTCGGGTTCATCGCCACGCTTGCGCTGAATCTTTGGATTCTCTTTATTTCGCCCGCGCAAATCGTGCGCGATATCTCGACTTGGGAACTAGACGGTCGCGATCCATGGGGTCTGCTCGAAGCGGCCCGCGAGGCCGCGCACATGGCACATATTCCTGCACCAAGGATTTCGCTTTCTGATACGGATCAGTTTTTTTCACTCTCCGTCGGCTTAAGCTCGACAAGATCGATGATCATTCTCTCTCATGGCCTGGTCGAACGTCTCTCGCCAGAAGAGCGCCGACTTATCATTGCCTTTGAAACCGCCAAGATCGCATCGCAGTGGACCGCCAGCGCCACGGCCGCGTCCGGCCTCGCCCGCTTGCTCAACATCCCCGGCTTTTCGCTTTTCACGATGTGGGCGCTTCGCCTGTCTTTAGGAGGCGGACGAATTTTGAAACTCGACGAGTGGGTGGCCGCCCACGGCGAGAGTCGCGAGCTTTGGGCACGCACGCTTTGGACCCTGGACTCGATGATGGCCTCCAAGCCACGTCGGTTTCCAATGAGTCAAGCGGGGCTGCAAACCGTTTTTACATCGGAAATTTTTCTTGGAATGAGGCGTGGCGCTGCGTGGGGTTCCTTGACCGAAATTCGCAGCTCTCGCTATGAAAAGTCGCTACCGGGAGTCCGCACCCGTATCGGGGCACTGATCGACCGATTCCCGCCGTAATGGAGGTTTCAATATGACAAATCCCAATCCACCCGGTTCTCCCAATTCGCCAGACGGAAAACTCGAAGCCAACTTTTCGACTCTTATCTTGTCGATCGCTTCGAGCGCGGCGATGGCCTTGGGCCTCGCCCCGCATCCCGTTTCAGGAAAAACCGAAAAGGATCTCAATCTCGCGCGCTTCAACATCGACTTGTTGGCGATGCTCGCGGATAAAACCAAGGGGAACCGCACCGACGACGAAGAGCGTTTTCTGACCTCGGTGCTCAGCGACCTGAAAATGAAGTATGTGGAACTTAGCTAGGAGCTAGGAAAATGAAAAAGCAAACTGGAATCGTCCTTGTCGCGGCTACCGCAGTCTTGGCGGCGGCATGTACGTTTAGTCTCGATGCCGTTTCTCAAAACAAGTCCGGCAAAGTCTCGATGACGCTGCCGGCTCCGAAATCAGAATCGCCGCTCGATCAGAAAAAACTTGGCGAACCGCTGCCGGCGAATCTCTTTATCGAACTCGGCAAGCTGCTTAACCCGGCCGTGGTCTCGATCTTTTCTTCACAAGCACCGCGCCAGCAGGCGTATCGCGATCCGATGCAAGACCTCTTCGAACAGTTCTGGGGTGGCCCATTTGGAGGTCGCCCACAACCGCGAGGCGGCAGTCGCGAACCGCAGGCCACGGGCCTTGGAACGGGCTTTATCGTACGCGAAGACGGTTTAATCATCACCAATAACCACGTCGTGGCCCAAGCCGACACCATCAAGGTTCAGCTCGACAACACCAACGACAAATTTTTCGACGCCGAAGTCCTCGGCCGCGATGCGCGAACAGACATCGCAGTTCTGAAAATCGACGCCAAACGCCCCCTTCCAATCGCTCAGCTTGGCTCAAGCAAAGATGTTCAAGTCGGTGAGTGGGTGGCGGCCTTCGGCAATCCGTATGGCCACGCACACACTATGACAAAAGGAATCGTGTCAGCCATCGGGCGCGCGATTCCCGAACTCAACCGCTTCCCTTTCATTCAAACCGACGCCAGCATCAACCCCGGAAACTCCGGAGGCCCATTGGTCAACACCAAAGGTCTCGTGATCGGCGTCAACTCGGCGATCGATGCACGCGCGCAAGGCATTGGCTTTGCGATTCCCATCGATGATGTGAAACGTGTCATCGCACAGCTTGAAAAAGACGGCCGCATCCGTCGCGGTTTTTTGGGAATTGGCTTAGCACCCCTGACTCCGGACGTTGCCGATCAGCTTGGTCTTGACGACACGACCGGCGTCATCGTCTCGCAGGTCATGCAAGGTGGACCGGCGGCACGCGCGGGTCTTCGTCCCTACGACATCATCACCGAGTTCAACGGTAAAAAGCTCGCTGGCCCTGGGGACTTGCAGGTCGCCGTCGGCGACTCCGATGTCGGCACGAAAGTGGCCGTCAAAGTCGTGCGTTTTGAAAACGACAAATCGAAAAAGACACTCACGCTAGAAGTCACGCTTGCGGAAAACCCGGATGACTTAGCGGACGCCACGCCAACGCGACAGCGCCAACAAGCTCCGCCACCAAGTGGCAAAGCCGTGCCTCACGACCTCGGCTTTAAAGTCGCCGACGAGACTGCAAAGCTTCGCCAGCGTTACAATGTTTCTCCCGAAGCCAAGGGACCAATCATCGTGGAAGTCGACTCCAACGGCCCAGCCGCACGCGTGGGTCTGCGTCCTGGCGACGTGATCCTCGATGTGAATCGTCAGACGGTTGCGAAAGCGTCCGATGTCGCAAGCAAGCTCGTAAAAGGGCGCAATCTGATTCGTGTAGCACGTGGACCGGCAATCATCATTGCCGTCGTCGGAACGAAGTAATCCTCGGGCGATACGTCCTTAAAAAAAAGCTTGGCCGAATTCCTCATTCGGCCAAGCTTTTTTTTTAGACTTTTTCGAATAATGCTAGCTCGCTCCGGCGACCGTTAGTCCCTCGACCTTCACCCATGGCGTCAGCGTTCCACCGTCGTTCACTCGTTCTTGCGAAATAGCCGAGATCGAACGCATCAGTTCAAACGCGTTTCCAGAAACCATCACTTCGGAAACCGGTTTCGTGACCTGACCGTTTTCGATCAAAAACGAATTCTTCGCAACACCCGAAAAATCTCCGTTGGCCGCCGGGTTGCCGCCCGAAAAGCGACCCATCAAAAGCCCGAGCTTCGTCGACTTGATCATCGAATCAAGTGAGTCTTGGCCGGCGTCGATCACACGGTTGGCACCTGAGTTCACGGCGCGCGGAAGACCCGTCTTGCGTGCGCCGTAATCTGTGAGCAGGTAGCTCTTTAAAACGCCTTTTTCGATGAATGTCGAAGGCTCGGCCAGATAACCGTCGCCCGTGCTGTGTTCGTGCACGGCAAAGTCTTTTCCAAAAGGTTCTACTCGAATCGTCAGCAGCGGGCTTGCTACCTGTTCTCCGATTTTATCGCGAAGCTGGCTTGTCCCAGAGATCATGCGATCGTCACGCAGGTGCGTGAACCAAGTTCCCATCAGGTCGTAAACACAGTCCGGAGTCAGAACCACGGTGCCTTTGAACTTTCCCGCAAAAGCCTCGTGGTGAACTTCCTTAACGGAGTTCGAAACCAGACGCTCGACCGAACCCCACTTCATAAAGTCTTTGTCGAGATCTTGGGAGATCGCACCGGCAAAGTTAAACGAACTCGTCTTCTCGCCCTCTTTTGACGAGAACATCACCGACATCGAGTAATGGCCACTTGATTCGTCGAGCTCAAGACCCAAGGTGTTTTTTCTTAAGAAATGTGAACGACGAAACTGAACGCCGCTTTGCTCTAGCTTCAGTGTCGGAAACTTTGTCGAAGCGACCTCCACAAACCCCGCCATGCGATCATACATCTGTTCAAGTGACGGTGTCGTAGGCCCCTCATCCACAGCCTTCGCACTTGCTTGCTTCGGAGCAAACGCACGGGCCTCGTCGACGGGTGCGGATTCGGCGGCACCTTTTAACTTTTCGATGCTGCGCTCAAGGCTCTCGTCATCGGTTTGGTTCAAGTTCACCATCGCGTAGCGCCCGCCGCGAAGTCCGCGGAGCGTGATATCAAGATCTTCCGTATTGCGCATCAACGACACTTCGCCGGCGTCGACCTGCATCTCGGTCATATCACTTGCGGTGAGAATGACTTCGGCCTGGTCAAACCCGGCTTTTTTCATCTTCTCCAAAATGGCGTCGGCTTGTTTGGATTGAATCGTGATCATTACTGACCTCCTACTTGCAGGCGACACTTGATCGCCGGTCCACCCATGCCAACCGGCATAGGCTGCTTTTTCCCGCAGTAACCGGAAGACTCCCACTCGAAATCGTCGGAAACCATCGTGACCGACTTCAACATATCAAACGCGACACCCGAGATCGTCGAGTCGCGAAGTGGACGCCCCAGCTTACCGTTTTTGATTTCATAGCCAAAACCCGTGGCAAACATGAACTCACCCGTCGTGTCCGCCTGACCGTTTCCGGCCTTCATCAGGTAGTAACCGTTTTCGATCGACGAAATCATTTCTTCGACCTTCGACTTACCAGGAAGAATCGCCGTGTTGCGCATGCGGATCAATGGCTCATCGGCAAATGTGAACGCGCGTGCGTGACCAGTCGCCGGCTGCGAAAAATGTGCGGCCGTTTCACGATTGTTCATAAAGGTTTTCAAGGTTCCGTTTTCGATGATGACCGTGTCCTTTGCCGTGACACCTTCGTCGTCGACATGAACCGGCTGCGGAGCCGTTTCACCTTCGTAGGTGTGTGCAAAATCCACGAGCGTCACAAGCGGGCTCGCCACGGTTTTCCCCAAACAATCGCCAGCGACAGAACCACCGAGAACAAGATCGGCCTCTGCCGTGTGCCCGACAGCCTCGTGCGCCAGAATTCCGGCAAGGTCCGCCGCGAGAATCACATCGTGTTCACCCGCCGCAGGCAAAATGCCTTCCGATTTTTTCGAAACCATTTGGTAAACACTTTCGATCCATTCCTCAAACGCCTTTGGATCAGGGGTCACCTGGTCTTGCATTTGACCAAGGCCACCGCGCACGTCGCGCGCCTGTACAGGGCCCGTGGCCGAGTCTTTGGTCATCGAGATCGCAATGTGCGCACGCGGAACCAGCGTGTGCGCCAGCGAGCCATCCGACGTGATAAAATACTTTTCCATATCAAGCGACATCAGAGTGACCGAACGCGCTTTGAGATCTTTGTACTTCGCCGTGATGATGGCATCGAGTCCCTTCATGAAGTCGATCCACGCGGCCGTCTGAATCGGCGCTTTTTTGCTGGCGTAGCTACGCTCAAACTGAATCGCCGGAGTCGACGCAAGCTTTGCATGTTTTTGTCTGCGGCCGCTTAAAAACGTCGCGTTGCGAACCGCTTCCTTCAAGGCCGAAACCGCCGAGTCTCGCGTCGGGCTCACATGCGAAGAAAACCCCCAGTAGCCGCCACTAAACGCACGCGCCGAAACACCGCGCGAACTTTCCTGCAAGTTCGTCACGAGCTGACCATTTAAAAGCGAGAGGCGAAGGTCCGTGTTTTCCTGATATCGCAGCTCCGAGTACGTGCCGCTTGCGGCCGCCATTTCGGACTTTAGAGAATTGAGATCGAGCATGACTTGTCTCCTTTTGGAATAGGTCCAAGCGAAAGTGTCCCTATTCAAGTCGACTCCGTGCGAATTCTCAACGGATATCCGGCTAGCTATTTATCAATGCTTCATTTGACGATTTCACTGAAAGTCGTGTTGAATAAACTGTGGCTAGCGACGACACGTTCCGACTCCGAGTCTTGCGCACTGGTTCAATCTCCATCGGACTCATCATCACGATCGGCGTCCTCATTCGCTATGGGATTGCGCCATTTAATATTCAGGTCGCAACCATCAATCTGGTCGCAGGCGTGCTTCTGATTTCGATCCGCTACCTTTTAGACCGCGGTGTTCCACGCCATCCACTCACACTGCTCTTCTTGCTCTGCGTAGCATCAGTCGGATTTTCGTCGGGTCTAGGCGCCGGCGGAATGAACGCTCCGGGCACGCTCTCGCTTTCCGTCATTCCGCTGCTCGGGTACCTCCTTGCCGCACACCGCGGCGCCATTCAGGGTCTCATCATCACCTTCGCTTCGGTTGTTTTGATCCTGCTTGCCGACTACTTTGACCTCGCACTGCCCGTGATGAGCGAAGATCGTCTCTCACTGGCGCGAAGCCTAATCATCGCACTCATCGCGCTTGGCACTTACGCCATTGGTCGCGCCTATGAAACCTCGCGCGCCATCTCTGAAAACGCCCTACAGCGACGCGAGCAACAGATTCGCACGGTCATCGACACCTCACCGATCGGCATGGTCGTTATCGGAGAAAACTCGGTCGTGCGCGTTTTAAACCGCAAGTCTTCCGAGCTTCTTCCCAAGCTAAGAGCCGACTCCTCTTTTCTTGCGGCCGTTCCAGAAGCCTACGCGGCAGCCGTCTCCGCCTTTCTCGAAAGCAGCTCGCGCCCAAGCGACAACGACGCCTCTCGCCCCAGTCTGCTGTTCTCGGTCGCCCACGATGTCGAAACCGTCTGGGTTCACCTCGAAGCCGTCCCCTTCGAACCCTCCTATGCGGATAATTCACAAAAGCTTCTCACCATGACCGATGTCACAGAAGAAGTTCGTGCCGAAGAGATGCGAAAAGCTTTCGTCGCAAACTCCAAAATGGCAGCACTTGGAGAAATGGCCGGCGGAGTCGCGCACGAGATCAATAACCCGCTTTCCATCATCGTCGGCAAGTGCGGAACTCTACGCTCTGTGCTTCGCGAAGAGAACTTCGATCGCGCGCGTGTGACGGGCGAACTCGAAAAGATCGCAAACACCGCAGGCCGTATCGCCAAGATCACGTCCGGCCTTCTGGCCTTCGCCCGCTCGGGCGACCAAGACCCGCCAGGCCGCGTGCGCCTACGAGATCTCGTCGACGAGACACTAGCATTTTGTTCCGATCGTTTCGTCAAGGCGGGACTTGCCATCGACGTGAACTTAAATGGCAACGAGGACATCTTGCTCACTTGTCGTCCGTCGCAAATCTCACAAGTGCTCTTGAATCTCCTAAATAACGCCTTCGACGAAGTTTCCAACGAAGCTCCTCCGGGCAAAAAACAACCCGAGCCCTGGGTACGACTGGATGTCGAAATTTCGGAATCCACGGTTCACTTCGTCGTCACTGACGGCGGATTTGGCTTACCCGAGGCGATTCGCGAAAAAGTCTTCAATCCGTTTTTCACCACCAAGCCCATCGGTTTTGGCACCGGGCTTGGACTCAGCATCTCAAAAGGCTTGATCGAATCGCACGGCGGCACTCTCAGCTACGATCTCGATTCACGGCAAAAGCTGCACACCAGTTTTCGCGCTTCGGTACCACTTGTTCCGCCGAATGCTTCATAATTCGTAATTTCCGTTTCATCTTGAAACACTATTCTCGTCACATTCGTGAACTGACATCCTTCCGGTTAAACTGAACCCACGTCATAGAAATGCGCCCTTGGAAGGAGCAACGATGGTCATCACAGAAGTGAAGGTCTTCCCCGTAAATGAAGATCGCCTAAAGGCTTATGTCTCGATCACGATCGACGACTGCTTTGTTGTACGAGATCTCAAGATCATCGAAGGCACTGGCGGGCTCTTTGTCGCCATGCCTTCCAAAAAACGAAAAGACGGACAGTTTAAGGATATCGCCCACCCTCTCAATCAAGAGACCCGTGCGCACATCGAAAAGATGGTGTTCGCAGCTTACGAAAAAGAGGTGCAGTCGATGTCTAACTCTCTCGAGGCCGTGCGCCGCAAGTACGACGAGTGAGCGGTCGCGGCCTGCGACGCGATGCCGCTTTTTTGATCAATTTCAGCTTTAAGAACCCGGGCCCTGCTTAAACCTTGGGTTCTTTTCGAAGAGTGGTGAGGAGTTACCTTGGTCGGCCTCCTCACCACTCAAATTTCCCACTCAAATTCCCTTGCCTGTTCCCCAGTAATTCCATAAACCTATGAGCCTGCATTTGTCTTCAGCTGGGGTGTAGTCAAGTTGGCAAGACAACAGATTTTGATTCTGTCATTCGCAGGTTCGAGTCCTGCCACCCCATCCAATTTTCCTTCC
>CAUJGS010000053.1 GCA_963170185.1 Bdellovibrionota bacterium | reverse complement strand
TCTTCGGAGATCGCACGAAGCTCCTGCAAGGCAAGACTACGCACCTCTTCCAAAATGCCCGAGACCGCGCGCTCTTCCTTCACTTTCGAACGAAGTTCACGAAGCTTGGTGCGAGCTCCTTCGATCGAAAACCGATCTTCGTAGAGAAGTTTTTTGATCATCATCGCCGTTTCAACATCGCGACGTGAGTACACGCGCTGACCTTTGCGGCTCTTTTTGGGCTTCAGTGCATCAAACTCGGTTTCCCAGAAACGAAGCACATACGGCTTCACGCCCACCAGGTCCGCGGCATGCCCAATTTTAAATTCAAGCTGATCCGGAATCTCCTCGAGGCTCTTGCTTAAGTCCTCGCTAGGGCCGACTTCGATAAAAGACAGCTGTTCCATCTGAAACGGGATAAGCTCAATCTCGTCCATCGAATTCTCCGTAGCCGATGTATCTGCCTGGATTTTTTCGACCGGAGCTGTCTCAATCACAGATTAATCCTCGTCTTTCAAGCCCGTGAGATCTTCACCGTTCAGCATCGCTTTCAAAACTTGCGACGGACGAAACGTCAGAACACGACGAGCGCTGATTTTGATTTGTTCACCTGTTTGCGGGTTACGGCCGACTCGCTCGTTTTTCTCGCGCACAACGAAGTTCCCAAAACCTGAGATCTTCACTTTGTCGCCATTGTGTAAGACTTCTTTCAAAGTCGAGAAGACCATCTCCACAAGTTCAGAGGCTTCTTTTTTCGAGAAACCGATCTTCGAGTAGACCTTCTCAACAATGTCCGCCTTGGTCATAGTCGAACGACTGACTTCGCGGCCTTTACGGCCTCCGGAATCTTCATTCTCAACGTCGCTGGATTTGTTCACCACGGTGTCCTTCACAATTAAGTTAACAAAATCATTCGACAAAACTTGGTTCATGTCTAGGAAAAGACACCCCATATTTTGCCGAAAAATGGGTCACAAGAACCCATTTAACCACGAACAACGGCCTCAAACTTCTGACAGACCGCATCGACAAGCTTGCCTTTTAGCGTGTTGACGGCCTCATCCGACAGCGTCGCCTCAAGCGACTGGAAGACCATCCGAACCGCCACCGAGCGCTTGCCCTCGCCAAGACTTTCGCCCTCGAAGACATCAAACACCGAAAGGTCGCGCAAGATCTTGCCCTCGGGCTCTCCACGAGCCGTCTTACGAAGATGCTCGACGATCTCTCCAGCCGGCACTGACTTTGCGGCCACAAATGCGACGTCTCGCTCGGCCATCGGGAATGTCGAGAGTTCCTGGAACTTCGGCATTTTCACCGCAACCGCCAGTTTCTCAAGTGACACCTCGCAAACCGCAACACCCACTCGCACTTTGTCTTCAGACAAAATCGACGGATGCAGAGCCCCAATAAAACCAACGGCCTCACCACGCACCAAAATCCGAGCCGATTTTCCGGGATGCAAAAACTCGGGAGCCAAGTCCGTTTCAAACGCCTCGACTTTCAGATCGCTTAAGCCAAACGAGCGCCAGAAAGACTCCAAGAGCCCCTTTAACACCATCGCCACCTCTGGTGCCTGCGTACGACCCCAAAGATCTTTCTCTGAACCCCAAAACGCGAAGCCCAAACGAAGCTCTTCGCCGAAGCTTGTTCCCGGATAACGTTCAGTACGAGACGAACTCGCACGATGTACACTGGCTCCGACCTCAAACAAGCGCCCCACGAAGTTCCCACTACGGAAGTTGGAAACGACGTTGCGATAGAGCCCAGGAAGAAGCGATCTGCGCATGACGTTGATTTCTTCGTTCAGCGGATTCACGATTTTTACGTCTTCATCGGCGATAAAAAGTCCGCTTGCACGAACCTTAGCCGCATCACCTAAGAAACCTTTTTGATACCGGTCCCCGATGAAGGCGTAGTTGACCGCCTCCAAGCAGCCATAGCCTTTAAGCTGCCGACGAACACGCATCAAGAGCATGGCTGATTCGTCGTGTGCCGCTGGGCTAAAACTTCCGCCCGGAAGCGTTTCGCCGAGCTTGTCGTAACCGTTGAGCCGCGCGAACTCTTCGACCAAATCCATATCAATCGAAAGGTCCTTACGGTGCGCTGGTGAAACAAACTTGTACTGGCCAGGAGAGATCACTCTCAACTCCCCGCCAAGTCGCTTCATCCACATCTCAAATTCCGAAGCTTCAACCTTGTAACCAAGGCGGCTTTCCACTGTCGCAAGCTGAACTGTGATCTCTGGACGCGCCACCGGGCTTGGGTACACATCGGCACGATCACTCGAAGCCTCGCCACCAGCCACTTGAATCATTAAGGCCGTCGCACGATCCAAAACATCGGCCGTCATTTCTGCGTTCACACCGCGAGCAAAGCGATATCCTGAATCCGTTTCGATCCCGAACTTTCGCATCGTGCGACGAACTGCCGCAGGCGTGAAGTACGCCGACTCGATATAAACATCCGTCGTCGAATCTTGAACGCCCGAATTTTTGCCGCCGATGACTCCGGCCAAGGCGACCGCGCGCTCGCCATCACGAATCGTGAGTTCCGTGCCGTCGAGCTTGAGTTCCGAACCGTCGAGTGTCGTAAAGCTCTCGCCTGCTTTGGCACGATCCACCACGATCATCGAACCTTTGAGCTCACGCACATCAAATGCGTGAAGCGGTTGTCCCATCTCCATCATCACGTAGTTCGTTACATCGACCACATTGTTGATCGAGTTCATACCGACGGCTTCCAAACGCTGCTTAAGCCAAGCTGGGCTTGGACCAACCTTCACACCTTTGACCATGCGACCCGCATAACGAGGCCCCAAGTCTGCGGCCCGAATTTCGACCTTCACAGGGCTCATCCAAGCTCCAGCCTTGATCGCCGCCTCTGGACGTTTCACTTCGCGTCCGGTGAGACAACCGATCTCGAGAGCCAAGCCGTAGTGACTTAAGCAATCCGCGCGGTTTGGCGTAACTTTGAGATCCATCAAGACGTCGTCTAGACCCTTGTACTCGGCAAACGGTTTTCCAATCGGCGCATCGCTAGGCAAAATCAAGATGCCTTCCGACTCACCTTCGGTTTTTAGACCCAGTTCCTTTTCCGAACAAAGCATCCCACCCGATTCAACGCCTCGAATTTTAGAGTGCTTGATCGC
>CAUJGS010000052.1 GCA_963170185.1 Bdellovibrionota bacterium | reverse complement strand
CTGTACAGAATGCGCGGCGCTTTGCTGCTTCCATGTCAATTCAGCGTTCGTTTTGCCGAGAAACCCGATCGTGTCTTTGGCCTTCAAGACGGCGCCGGCAACAAAGGGCTGCGGACCGCCAAATCCCAAAGCCGCCGATTGGGAATTCAGAGCTTCGTGCAAAACCCTTCTGGCCGCATCGGGAATCGCGTAATTCGATACCGCGCTAGGCAGATCGTCCGCCAACGCTCGGCCGATGTAACCTTTCGTCCACCCGCCCGATGCGGATCGACCGTAATGAACATAAGCCTCCGCAACCTGTACTTTCATGCTTTCGGTCAAGCCACCACTCTTCATGAGACGATGCAGTTGATCCGTGACCTCCACCATCTTTCTGTTGATGTTCCCTGTGCCCGCCGAACTCCAGAATTCCTCGCTGAATTGATATCCCTTGAAGTCCTTGATTTTATTTAGCGCCGCCGCGATTTGACTTTCAACGCCCGAGCTAAGTCCTTTGGCGATGTCATCCATGAAACTCACGGCGGCTTGATCGATCAAAGATCCCGCGCCGCCAGAGGAGTGCTTGGGAGAGACTCGGACTGATGCCGAAGTTTCCGCGCTCCCCGCGCCACCAGTGCGGGTCGATGCCGAAACTTCCGCGTTACCCGCGCTCGCGGCACCTGTCGCAGCCGAATTGACTTTCGCGATCTTCGAAACAGCCCCGAGCGCGGCTGGTCCACCAACGAACGAACAATAAACACGGCTCTTCTCGGCAGCCGGTTTCGCTTTGAAGTCTGCCCATTTTCGGCTCGCGAAATCGCCGAAATTTTTGACTGTATCGACGACCTCATTCATTTCTTTCACGGAACGATCCCACCACGCCGAAGGATTGCGAGAGAGCGATTTCAAACTTCCCCACGCCATCGTAAATGGTTTCACCAGAACGCCTTCAGCACCATCTTTTACGCCGACAGCACACATCTCAAATGAGTCGACCAATGCGTACCCATAACCTCCGTCTCCCGCACCACCGCCGGAACCGCTGCGCGAAGAGGCGCTACCGCTGACGACTTCGCTTGCTGGCACGCGACCCGCGCCTGCCTTGCTTCCGAGCGCCGCTTGATTCGCATTTCGAAAAAACCCGAGGGCCGCGACTGCTTCCGAGTCGCTCGCGCCAACCATGTAGATTGCGATCTGGTCACCGGCGCTCTCGACGTGGATCAGTTTTCCGCCACGGTGGGAGTATGCGCGATTCAAGTACTCCGGGTTCACGCGACGATTCGGAGAAACTAAAATCATCGTATCGAGGCTTTTGTCGGTGATGAAACCCTCAGTCGGAAGTTTATCTGAAAAATAAGACTGTTTTTTATTCTGTTCCGCCCAAGCGCTTATCCGAGCCCGCGTCACTTCCGAAAAGCTTCGCTTTTTCGATTCCGATAGATAACGCATTTCTATCGGAAAATTCTCGACTTTTATTTCAGTATATGGGGGGGCCGCATGAGTGGCCTGCGCGCACATGGAGAGCGCGAAAACCGCGATGCCGAACTTCAATTGGAAAGCTTGATAAACCACGAAGTTTGTCTCCTAAAAATTGATTATTATTTCAACTCGACTCCTTTTTAAGGGTAGCACGGATTCCTCACATGTAACCGCGTGTCCGACTTTTTTTGATCTCAACCTTTGTCGGGTCGAGATCAATCGACGATTGTTACTGAGCTCGAACACAATAATCGCGATCCTTATCAGCCTCTCGGGAACCGAGTGGGTTCCGACAAGGTCAAATGTAAGTCTGCCAAAGTCCGTTGGTAGAGAGCTGGGGCAAGACGGATTGGTACGGGCAACACGATCTTTGACTACGATTCGGCACGACACCCGATCAGCGTGGAAGACTTCAAGAGTCAGTGGCATCCATTTTTTGAACAACCCCTCATCAAAGCCCTGGTTATTCCGGCCTCAGCTTATCGCGCGACAAGTGCCGGTTTGACGGGCGATGCCAATAGCGGCCAACTCATCGACTCAATCGTCCGCGCCCTTCCTATGACACCCTCAATGAACCTATTGATGCTGGGGCCGTTTTAACGCTCGCCGCAGAACGGCAAGTGTCAGGTTCTGATCAAGGCACTTGCTCCGTTTTTCCGGAGCCACTAAGCCTCCTTCCAGATCACCTCGAGGGGGAGGCCCATGTCGTTCGCTGCGTTTTGTCAGAATCCCGCAAACCGTTCCATTTCCTTAAAACTTTTGGCGCCAGCACTTGTCGCCAGCGGCTTCACGTTTGCGACTCTTATCGCCCACGCCGCCACTTCCGATTCATCGGTTGCCGTAACAGCGCCCGCACCGGCAGCGGCGACCATGACCAGCGAAACGACTTCCGTCCTCGGACTTAAAAAATACGAAGAAAGTGGAACGCTCACGGACGCAAAACTCAAAGCCGACGCCGGTTCACTTTCAAAACTCAGCATCCGCGGCAGCGTCTCTTACTTTGGTCCGACGCTGGGCGACCTTTCCGCTCCTGATCAACCCAATCCGGATGGATCGGTCGGCAATTACTCGCAAGCGATGAAGGGCTCGGTTTCGCTTCGCTATCGTCTGTCTTCCGATAGTTCGATTTCAGCCGGCACGGGCATCTCGTTCATCAAGCCATTTCACGGCTGGACACGCACCGACACCAATAACCCCTTCATGAGTTATGACTTCTCTAGCCGCTACGGAAAGCTCCAGATGCGCAACTCGCCCGGCTTCACCGTTTCTACGGTTCCCAACTACACCAACATCGGTCAAATCGGTGGAGTTTCTTGGGACAATTCACTCGTCTACGGTATCGCCAACACACGCTTGGCGGTTTCGTTCGATACCGGACTCAACTACTGGATCTTCACACGCGCACATCGCCCGGGCTCAACGCGCTCAGGCGGCGACGGCCTTGCTTCGCAGTACTCGATTTCGTTTTATCCGGGGCTTAAATACAATTTCACCGACAAGTTCAATATGAACACGTCGGCCGGGTTCTCGATCTACAACCCTCGTGGCATCGATGATGATTTCGCGCTGTGGAACCGCACGGTGACTCTGCGCCTGGGCTTTGGCTACGCCCTCACACGCGACATCTACTTTGCACCTTACCTTCAGGGCTTTGTCACCCGTCTCACGGGCGATATGACCACGATCAATTTCTCCGGCGTTTTCTCGGTATTGTAGATAACGCTTCTTTAACGTGAAACGCTTCGCGAGTTTTTACTTTAGTTAAGAATTCTTTGGCGTTTCATTCAGATTGTGTCGATTCGCGGTTCAACAAGTTGCGGCGAACGATGACGGCAGTCAGAACAGCGGCCTAACCTCGAGGCCATGAAAAAACATTTTCGCCCTCTCAATCTAGGCAGTCTTCTTCTGGTCGCTCTCTTCCTGCCGGCAATGGTCGGAGCCACAACGACGACGACTCTCGACTTTCCGTTTCCTTTTCCCGGGTGGGGGCCAAAACCCGTTGCGGCGGCTGTCGAACCAATTCCGACACTCAGTCTTGATCCGACACGCGTGACGGTCTCCGGCGTTTCTTCCGGTGGCTTCATGGCGGTGCAGCTTCATGTGGCTCACTCGGCACTCTTCAGTGGCGCAGCTAGCGTCGCTGGCGGAATTTACGAGTGCGCCAAAGGCGATGTCGGCCGCAGCCAAGGCACCTGCATGAACAACCCTCAAGCGATCGTTACCAAAGATCACGTGGATCTGACTTACGAGCGCGCCAAGAAAAATCAAATCGATGATCTCACCAATCTCAAAGACGACCGCGTTGCGATCTTTGCAAGCCCCAAGGATATGGTGATCAAGCCCGTTGGAAGCGACAAACTTGAAGAGTTCTATCAGGCCTTTTTGCCGAAGACCTCGATCACGCGTCTCACTCATCCCCAAGCCGCGCACGGTTTCCCAACCCTGAGCTACGGAAGCGCATGCGGTATGATGGGAACACCCTGGATGCTGAATTGCCAAGAAGACTTAGCCGGCAAACTTCTGGCCGCGACCGAGCCCGCGAACCGAGCCCTCGCGGCACGTGGCACGCAAGACCCCACAAATATCGTTTACTTCGACCAAAGCAAAATCGTGGCAAGCAGTGCACGCATGTACGCGTGGGGCGCCCTGTACATTCCGAAAGTTTGCCGCGAGCCGGGCGCGGAGTGCGGAGTGCACGTGGCCCTTCACGGCTGCCAGATGAATCCCGATTTCATTCAAAAGCAGTTTATCGAAAACGCGGGTTACAACGAGTGGGCCGAAACAAACCGCCTCGTGATCCTCTACCCGCAATCGGCCAAAGGAGCCGGCAACCCTTACGGTTGCTGGGATTGGTTCGGATTTACAGGGTCCAACTACACACAAAAGTCTGGGGCTCAGATCGAAGGCATTCGCGCAATTCTAAGCGCCATCGGCCTCCCGTAAATCTAGGCTTCAAAAGCTCGACGGATGGCCAGTTTCGGGCGCCTCAAATTGAGACGAAAAGCGACGTCTCGGCGCCCGACTGGTAAAATAAGGCTGCATGGAATCGCAGTCCCTCTCCCGGTCCACGAAAGAGACCTCAAATGCCGCTCGCCCCATTTGGGCTATCGCGCTAGCGACCATGCTAGGCTGCGGCCTTCTGATACCGCTTTCCTCCAACGGCTCGGGCCTCGATGTACAACTGAAGGACTTGCGTCACTCGTACTACTTCGTCTTCGGTGCTCCGAAAGGAGAGTCGCTCAACCCGCAGGCCAAACACCCGCAGATCAAAGAGTGCATCAAACTCACCGGTAGCGAAGTTCGAAAATACGGGCGCCTTATTCACTGTCACCCGGAAGATGACCATGTCATGTGCCCTCTAAAGTCCGACGAAAAGCTTTTTGCCTACGAGTCACAAGAGGCCTGCAACAAAGCCCTCAACACCGGCGTCGATCAAACCCCCGCCGACTGATCACTGGATAACAAAGTCAACGGCCGTCCGCACATGGTGTGTGAGTTCGCCCTGCACGGTGGAAACATCGTGACCGGCGTACTCGTGCTCCCAGCGGTAACGCCCCTTGGCCGCCCAGGGATCAGAGCCAAAAGACGGCAGATCTATCCGTGAGCGCGCGCCGCGGAAACGAAACTCCCAGATCGGCGTCTTATCAACCAGCCATAGCGAACCGCTTGAAACAGACTTCACCATCGACAACATGAGACGACCCTGCGCAATCGCCACACCGCCCGACGCCGTTGGCGCGTCGAGATGCACCGAACGCCCTGACGTGGTGACCGGTTTAAGAAATTCAAAAAATCTGACTTGAGGTGCCGCGACGGCCGAGGTCGACAACGTGACCGGCGACACCACCGACGAAACTTCCTCGTAATCGTATCCAGAAAAATCCGTGCGACTTGGTTGATACTTTTTCAGCGACCGCACGACGCGAATCGCATCCACCGCCGCCGACACCTTCTCGACCGTCATCAAGGTCTGTTTTTCTCCGGGCAAAAGTCGCTTCACATCGGAGACGGCAAAACGCCCCGCCTGTCCTTGCGCGGCGATGGCGATCATCGCATACCCCTGCGGAACGCCACTACCTTGCACGGCGATCTTGGGAACAAGCCTCGTTTCGTCAATCGGCAAGTCATATGACTGAGCACCCGACTTTAAACTCAAAGTCCGAGTCGCCATGCTGCGAAACTGGAAGCGATTGATGATATCGAAGAACGATTTTCCGTCACGCAAGTCACCGACAGTTTTCTTGAAATCAAACTGTGCGCGCACGGCGCTAACACCCTGATCGCCCTCAAACGGAAAGCGCACACGATACTGAAGTTTGTTGAGTGTCACAGGGATAAAGCCCATAAAGGTCTCTGTCTGCTGTGGGACACTTAGGTTTTCCGGCAATTCCAGATCCTGGCCATAGACCGATACTCGGTCCACACCTGCACCGATCAAACTCGTCAGCTCCAAGCGCCCGAGATCTTTCTCCAAGACGGACGGGAACACGAGACTCACATCAAGTGTACCGTTTGCTGTGAGCCGGCCGTAGCCAGTCGTCTTGCCAATCAGTTCAGTTTTACCTTGCGAACGTGCGCGATTTAAAACGATGCGATTTTCCTCTTTGGAAACTCCGTAGACCGTGGCTCGCACAAAGCCAGGCGCCTCGGCCGTAACCGGAATTTCGTTCCAGTCGCGCGCCCATTGGTCGGAAGACGCTTCCGCCACGCCGTTTGCATCGGTCTTAAGAACATTGCCGCTAAACGGAGTCCCGGGCCGCGCCCCCAATTGCACCGTCGCACCGACGACACCCTTTCCTGTCTCGTCGACAACCACGATCTGAAACTTCGCATTCGCCTGCGCCATGAACGAGAAGTCGGACAGTTTCTCAGACGACTGATGTTCAATGTTCTCGATCGAGCACCCGGTCTGCACAAGCGCGCACACCGCAAATGTCATCCACAAATCTCTTCTCATATCCCCTCCGTTTGCCCCGAGATGGTCCTACACGGTCTCTGTGCAACAGCGGATAGATTTCGTGTGATTTGGCTAGTTTGCAAAGCCCACCACTTGACGAGCATGTCGGGCTTTTCAAAAATAAGGCATGCCCATACAGGCAAAAGGCCCACACCTCGTTTTAACCGAGACCCAAGAAGAAATTCGCCTCAAGGGTATCTGCCTCCAGGACCCGCTGTGGGCTCGTCTGGCCCCTGGGCCGCGTCTTTTGCCTCATGGTCCGATCGCCATGGAGGCCGCCAAAGCCTGGGGAGCAAACGCCGTCCGTGTTCCCTTTCATCCGGTCACCATCCGCCTTGCGGGTCGGGGCGATTGGCACATGGGACTTGAAAACGTCGCACGTGAACTCGATTGGATTCTCCTGACGGCCAAAGCACTCGACCTCTACGTCGTCATCGACTTTCACTCAATCGGCTTTCCCGCCGATCACTCGCCAGAATCCTATTTTGATTTCGACGAAGAGCCCTTTCGCGATCTTTATCGCAGCAATCAAGAAGAGATCGAAACGTTCTGGGAGTTTATCGCCGCTCGCTATCAGCACAATGTCTCGGTCGCTGGCTTTGAGCTCTTTAACGAGGCCACTCGCGAAGCCGCCTTTGGCTCTTCCGCCGATTGGCGCGCACACGCCACGTGGGCCGAGGACCTGATCTCCAGAGTGATCCGCCCCTTGGCTCCCGGCAAGCTCGTCATCGTCGGTGGCCTGCACTTTGGCTACGACCTCGAATTCGCAAATGAGTTTGGTATCCGCGACCACAACATCGCCTACGCAAGTCACCCCTACCCTCATCACAGCCAGGCCAAAACTTGGGATCGTGCGTTTGGCAAACTCGCCGAGACAAGCCCGGTCATCCTAAGCGAAATCGGCTTTGCCAAAGACGGCTTTTTTAGCCGCGATCACCACCGCGGCTTCCGCGACTGGGAGCTTGAGATTCGCAGCTATGCCGACGCTCGTGGACTATCATTCTTCGCCTGGAATTTCTCACATAGCTGGGAACCGGCACTCCTTAAAAACCAAAAGCCCCCCTTCGAACCAAACGAAGCGGGGGCCTTCTTTTTAGACTGGCTAACCAGTTCTTAGCGATTGAGCTGGATGGCGATGTCAGCGTCGCGCGAATCCAAGACCGAACGGATGTACGATGCCGCCTCATAGAGCTTACGATCCGGAAGTTTTCCGTATTCGAAGTTCATCGGCTTCATATCGTCGCCCGTAAGAGAAACGTTGAAGTACACGTAGTTCTGAAGGTCGCCACTTGGCAGCAATGACACCAAGAACCCAGGACCGATCTCGATAAAGAGATTGTTGAAACGAAGTTCCGCGAACGCATTCGCGCGTTCTTCATTGGTAGCCGACGAATCAAAGACCTTTGACAACCAGTGAGCGATATTCAAGATGTCATACTGATACTTCTCGATAACAGTGGTCTTCATCTTCATATAGTCGTTGTCATGACGGAATGGGTCGATCGAATCCGCCGTCGGAACCGGAATCGTCGGAATGTACTGTTCCAGCAATTGATAGATATTGCCGCTAGCCATGTCCTTCACGCTCGAGAGAGCCTTCGGGCTTAGAACCATGCGATACAAGAAACGGGCGTTCTCGTAATCTTTCTTCCCGTTCCATTCGCCCCAGTTCATCTTGCCATGGACGCTGTCAGGAACTGCCTGCTTGACCGCGTTTTGGATCATCGCAAACTCGTCGTCTTCCAGTTGTTTATCACGGTAATCCCATTCAAAGACGATGTCTTTGAGGTCGCCAATCTTGAGGTTTTTATCGGCTTCAAACATCAGTGATGCACGCGAGATGCTTTCCGATTTGTAGTAAGAGAACCACCAGCTTGTCGTGTTGTTACGTTGGAACGTGTGCAAGCGATAGTAGTTCGGAACTTCGTTCGCATCGATTGAGGTCAAGGCGTTTTCCACATACTCGATATCTCGCGTGAATCGGAACAAGAGCGCCCCGAAGCGGAATCGTGTCTTTGGATTGAAGTCGATATCGTTTTTTCCCTTGAAGTTGCGATCCAAGGTACGAGCCGAGTTCGCTTTCAAACGTTCTGTCGAGTAGATGGTTTCAAACGCCGTGATATCGGAAAGCAGGCGTCCCGCTAGATCGTCGTTCGAAGAAAACGGACTTGCGATTCCAAGTGTGTTGAACTCATACAAGCTTGTGATCAAACCGTCGTAGGCATCGCGAACACGCTGATCGCGAGTGTCCATCGTGTAGTCGATCATGAGAAGGTTCGATTTCGTGTTGGTGAACGACGCCGAGAAGATTTCCGTGATGTTCGCCCACTTTTCGATACGACGATCAAGAACCTTGAGACCAAAGATCTTGTGCCCACCGGCGAATCCCGCGGTCCAACCAATGCCTTTTTCTTTCTTGCGAACCGCGATCAGCTTGATGATCGCCTGATCCTTGCTCTTGCGGAACAAGTGAACTTGGAATTCGCCGCTGATAATATAGTGAGTCCAAAGCGAAACAGGGTTTGCCGAAAGCGACAACGTCGAAGCGCTTGTAACGAGATTCATATTCGCGGTGAACGAAACAAAGTCCCCAATCTCAAGCTTTTCGGTGATGTCTTCGGCATTGAACGGCAGATTCCAGAACGGATACGGTACCGCCTTGATCGCGTCGCCCTTTTCCTTAAAAGCACGAACAAAGAGAACCTCTGTTCCATGCTTCAGCGAAAGACCGATCTTAAAGTCTTTATGCTCTTTTAGCATATCGCCGACATTGACGTCCGTATTAAGTGTCCAGCGATCCATACGAAGGTGATAGTCGCCCTTGTACGATGGCTCGAACTCGTAGCGGTACTTCAGCGCGGTATTTACGCCTTCAAACACTTCCGCATCGACGATCGGTACATTCACTTTCACGTCAAGTGACGCCACTTTGTCGCGGATCTTTCCGATCACACTCTTGCGCTGAATGCTCTTTGCAATCGCGCTATCAGGATTGGCTTCTTGCCCTTGATTGGCAGAGACCAAAGATGGAGCAACTAGCGAAGTCGCCAGAAACGTCGCCGCCAAAGCAGCCATGACTGTACGACCAGATCGGTTCATCGAATGGAGCGACATTTTGCCTCCGTAAGTGTCAAAAAAAAAGACGTTACGGGTGGCAAACATCTACAGGTTCCGTGCCGCCAGGTACACGCTCACACTCTGCTAGAGGCCCATCAGACCGGCCTCGACAGTTCGAATTAAACTGAACTTCGAGAGGAGAACGCAGATGAAACATATAAAAAAGCCGCTAGACACTTTCTGTCTAACGGCCCGTTTACGGCGTATTGATTTAAGGGAGTGCCAATTTCCGGCACTCCCGCGAGAGCCGCCACTACTCTGGCTTACGAAGCATTTTGCGGACTTCCGCTACGTGCGTCTCTTCATCAAAGATCATCTGGCGCGCGTATTCCTCTAGGAAAACGGACTTTCCTTCCACGAGTTCCAAAAGCGCTTGGTAGTTTCCAAGTTGCACGAGCTCGTGCTCCAAGCTCTCTTTTAAAATATCGTTGATCGCATGTTTGTGCGTTTCCAAAAGCTTGGCGATTTTAAGTGATGGGTGACCATCCAAAGTGGTGATGTGCTCACCCGCTTGCGCCGCGTGTGCTAGCGATTCCGATGCTTGTTCACGCAGCCATCCCACAATCGGAATGCGATTATGGCCATAAACCATGAGCGAGTAGTGCGTGTAACGAACAACACCCGCAAGTTCGAACTCGAGAATCGTGTTCAATGCATCAATGACTTTCTTCGTGTCGAGTTTCGACTCGCCTTTTCCTGACATTTCGCCTCCCAAACTAATCGCACTATTCAAGAAATTCGCTGTTTAACCAAGCACCAGCACGGTTGACCTGTCCCACGACCTTACCCTTGAGTCGCGCCCCATCAAAGCAGGTATTTTTCGATAGACTCGCATGGTCGAGCGCATGAACCGTCCAAGCGGCGTCAGGTTCGACGATCGTCAAACGAGCGGCTTTTCCTAGCTTGATATCGCCGAACTCATCTGCGATTCCCAAAAACTTTGCCGGGTTCAAGGAAAGCACAGAAACCGCGCGTGTCGGCGAAAGCCGCCCATGCGCCACGAGATCCAGAACCACCGGAACCATGGTTTCAAGGCCGAGCGTTCCAAAACTAGCCTCTTTAAATGGACGCTGCTTCGTCTCCGCCTCGTGGGGCGCGTGATCCGTCGCCACCCAGTCGATTTCTCCACTCTCGAGGGCCGCAATCAAAGCCTCGCGATCGTCCCGCGAGCGAATGGGAGGGTTCATCTTAAACGACTTGTTCTCTTCTTGAATCTCATCGCTCGAAAAATACAAATGATGTGGCGACGCTTCGGCTGTCACGAAAAAGCCTCGCTCCTTGGCTGCCTTCACCAGCGGCAAGGACTTTCGCGAGGATGTATGCAAGAGGTGATAGCGAGCTTTTGGAACCTGCTCGAGAAGCTTCAAGTCGCGCGCGACCATATCTGTCTCATGGGATTCTAAGTAGGGCATGAGTCCAAGCTTCTCTTGCACCGGGCCCGGTGCAAGCGGCCCGGCCGCGCCTAGGGTCTCAGCGTGTTGAAGAAACGGAAGCCCGGCCTCGGCCGACGCTTTCAAGACCGCAAGCTGAACGCCATCGTCTGCGATTCCTTTTCCATCATCGGTTACCGCGGCGGCCCCCGCTCGCGCGAGTTCCACCAATGGCGCAACTGTCTGCCCTTTTTGACCGATAGTGCCCGCCACCGAATACAAAACTCGCACACCCGTACGAAGCTCACTTGGTGCAATCAGCTCTTGCGCCAAGGAAAGCGCTTCCACCGAATCCAAAACCGGCTTGGTATTTGGCATCGTAAGCAAGGCACCAACTCCACCCCGAAGTGCCGCCATCAAACCCGTCTCCGGTGTTTCTTTTTCCCACTGACCGGGAGTTCGCAAGTGAACCTGGGTGTCGACCGCCGAAGGCATCACCACAAGGCGTTTAAGGCCACGAAACTTGTTCTTCGTCGGACTGATATCGACAACACGTCCGTTCACGATCGTGAGATCTCGATGCGTCAGCACCCGTTCGGCCGTCCAGATTTCGACATCCTCCAAAACAAGCGGTGCCGCCGAATGGGGTTTGCGAATCCATTTTCTTGTTTCCGGTCTCATGGCTGACTCCCCACACGGCCCTGCTGGATCTGACTAAAGCGATCTAAGCGCGTGTGCATGATTCGATACCAAATGGGCGGCAACGTCGCAAGAAGGACACACGCCGGATAGCTAGCGGGTAGAAGAGGACTCTGCTGCGAGCCCTCGAGTTTGTAAAATGGCCTCGCTGGATATTTGTGATGATCCGCGTGACGCGAAAGATGAATCAAAACCCAGCTGCTGATTCGCGAGTGCGAGTCCCAGCTATGCCAAAGCTGAACGGGCTCTGGTTTACCATTTTCAAGAATCCGTCTCGAGAGGCCATAGTGCTCGACATAATTGATCGCCTCCAAAAGAAAAACCGCGATCACCGCTTGCGCAAGAACAAATAAGACTCCCGTGGCACCACTGATCCAAAACGCCGCCCATAAAAACAACGCACTCAAGAGCCATGTCTGAAACATTCGATGAGCGTGAAGTCCTCCTTGCCACTTTTCCGCACGTCCAGCTCGCTCAAGGCGCTGTTTCTCGATCTTCCAAGCCGAAACCACACCCATCACAACTGAACGCACGACGAAGAACCAAAGACTCTCGCCCCGTCTTGCCGACGCCGGATCCCCTTTTGTGCCGACGTGCGTGTGATGCCCAAGCACATGTTCGACAGCAAAGTGCCCGTACAAAACAGAACTCAAAAGCAAAAGCCCACCCCACTGCGAAACACGCTCGCGCCGATGCACGAGCTCATGAGCCAGCGTGATACCGATACCACCGGTTAAAATTCCCATCGAAAGCGTGAGCCCCACCACCTCGGCCGAAAAAGCTCCGTGATTCGCGATGCGACTCGGGATTTCAAATACGGCGAGAGCCAAAATCAGAAGCTGTGTTGGCACAAATGCTAGGAGAAGGAAGTCGGACAACCATTCGCCGAGGCGAGACACCTCGAGGCGCTTTGCCTCCGAAGGACTCACTCGATCCCACACGAGATCCAAAAACGGCATCACCAGAAACGCGAGCAACGGAAGAAACCAGCACCAGTTTCCGCCGCGCGTGACCGCCCAAAATACTCCGAGAGGAAAGAGGTACAGAAGACCAAAAGGCAGAACAGTCCACATGGCCTCGAGCCTAGCTTATAAAGGCCCTCAGCACCAAATCGTGATCCGCAGAAATGACCGGAAATGAAAAGAGATGAGAGCGATTAATTTCTCGAGTGAGCGGCCGCAGTCACCGAATCCGCGTCGACAAACTCCGCATAGCGCTGATCGTCGCGAATCCAAGCGTCTAGCCCAGGTGCTACATAGCTCGATTCAACAATTCGTCCCGCCACACAAAGGCTCAAGTCGCCTTCAGGATCGCAGTCCATTGTGTCGTACGCTGACGACGAATAAGTGACGCGGTAACCCAGCAACTGATCGCCCAAACGAACAAATTCGATTTTGTCTACAGCCACCTCTTCGTCGGCGAGGTAATCGCCACCGAGAATCGTGTCGGCCCAGATCTGCGCCTGCTCAACGCTGATCTCAAGAAGACGCGCGCGAGTCGAGTGATTGATGATGTTGGAAACCGGATCGACAGTTTCAAATGCCAGCTCACCTGCGCGAGCCGAGTGGCGAACTGTATCGACCCAACCGCGAGTCGCAAGATCCACGCGATCAGCTCGGGCAATCGCGCCGAATGGGGCCGCAAGGATCAAGATCATGGTGAAAATCAAAAGTGCGATGTTCTTCATAAGATATGAAGTACCGCAATCGGGTGTCTTAAGACCAATTCGACTCAGAGATGTTGTTATGCACCCTATGAATATTACATGGTGCCGCCGGCTGCTTACCTTTTAAGCGAACTAAGCAGCGCTTTGAGTCTCATCACGGGCAAGCCCTGGATTCCGGTCGGGTCGTCACACAAGACAGACTTTAACAGATTGGCGCCGTGGCTCTCGAAATGAAAGCTGCCAGCCGCCGCGTAGGGCTGGTCCAACCGAAGAACCCTTTCAATTTCACTCAGCGCAAGCTTTGAAAAACGCATCTCGATGACCTGAACATCGTCGAGCACCAAAGCCTTCCCATCGGCCCGAGAGCCGCGCATGCTCATGGCGTTGATCAGATAAATCTTCTCGCCAGAAAACCCCTTAAGCATCTTCACAGCTCGCGCGTGAGTTCCAGGCTTTCCAAAAATCTGACCTTTTGCCAAGACGACTTGATCACAACCCAAGACAAGGTCTCTTTCCAGATCCCGACCCTTTAAGCCAGCTTCCGCAGCGCTGCGTTTGGCTTGCGCCAAAGTCAGCGCAAGAGCCTTGGCACGTGCAAGCGTCCATTCCTGCTTGGCAATTCCACGCAGACGAGCAAACCGCCGCTGCACACCTCGTTCGTCCAATTCGACAGCTCGAGCCCGCATGCGAAGTTCCGGAAAACTCGTACGCAGCAAGCCGCCAAGGAGCCGCCTTCTTGCGGCACTCTTGCTCGCGAGCCGCACATACCTATAGCTTGGTGCAAACGCGCTCAATCGATGTCACCAATTGCGCGCAACCATTCCGGCGTCGGCGACACGAGCTTACGTGCCTTGAGATCAAAGAGTCCGAAGGTGAACTCGGCCGTGCAGCACTCCTCACCCTTTTCATTGATCATCTTTTGCTCGAGCTTCATCGTGATGTTTCGCCGACCATTTTCATTTTCAAGACGAGTCGTGCGAATCGTGATCAGATCGCGAAGCTTGAGCTCTTTTTGGTACCGAATCTTCACTTCCAAAACCACAGGCCCCTGACCACGAGCTTGAATCTCTTTAAGACCATAACCACGGTTAGAAATCATGTCCCAACGAGCCTCTTCAAACAGCGTGAGATAGTGCGCATTGTTCACGTGTCCAAATGTGTCGAGGTAGGCTTCTTTGATCAGAACTTGGTATTCAAATGTCTTCATCGTGTCGCTCCAGCAGGAGTATTCTGCGACAGTTTCCGCCCAAAGCTCTCGCAAACTTCACCGATTGCCTCCGCGACGTTCCGATGCCGGTCCGGTGGCTTCGGAAACGGCAAGCGGCTCGACTTGTCCTAAACGGCCCAATAGTTCGTTGCGCTCGCGTTCGCCAACTCCGCGCGTGAGCAATGCTTCGCTAAGAAGCGCGGTGAACGCCACAGTTTGCGTCTCATCCATCTGCGCTCGCGTGCGAATGGCCACCCACTCGCTTTCCGCGGCTTGCTCGCAGGGGCCGTCTGCGATCTCGCAGAGTTCGTCTTGTAGGCGCTTTCGCGACTTCGCCAAGTCTTGAGGCTTTTCCGTGACGGGTTTTAGCTTTTCCGCAAGTCCGACATCGGCCATCGCCAGTCGGATCCAGTCATCGACTGTTTTGGCGATCGCGTCTTTCCCGCCCATGCGCTCATAGAGCTTTTTCTCGTTGATGACTTTAGGCTGCTTCACGCGGCGACGCCGACGGCGACGAGCATCGGCGTCGTCGGTGAACCAGAAAAACGAGGCGAGAAAGGTAAATAGACTTAGACCTACGATCAAACGAAACGATGTGCGCGAAGAACGATTCATTCCGCTATCGTCTCCAAATCAAAAGCCACGGTCAAAAGATCCGTGGCTTACACTATGCGCCGAAAAGACGCGGCCGAGGTCCAGACGCGGTCCAGGTCCGCCGTAAGACTCTAGCGACTCAGAGCAAATGCAATTGCTCGGATCTCATCATCGGTGATTCGCCCATTGTAAATCGCCATATTTCCGCGATTGGAGGTGATGGCGTTTTTGATGGCCGTGAACGAGGACCCTCGCTTTGTGCTGTTAGCAAAGGCATTGTGACAGCTCGCACACGACTGACCATTGCTGGTTTTCGTCGTATCCGAATAAAGAGCCTGGCCATCCAAAGGACGAACAAAGAAGCGCGCGTTTGCTCCGGCCGCCGTATCAAACCAGCCGTTGAATGTGCCAGTAGCACCGTCGAGGTTGTTGCGATTGGCGATCGTGCAATCATAAAACGCGCCGTTAGCCATCGGCGCCGCCTGGTTCGCGCAACCGTTTCCGCCAGTGGTCAATTGGTGCGGGACAGAGTCATCGTTACAGATACGAAGTGTTTGCCCAAGGAAAACCACAACCGGCGCAACCGATGTGTTCCACGCATTGGAGCCCGTACCCGAAACAATTCGGAAGGTCGCGCGTGTTGAAGGTGGATTGCTACAGTTGTCGACCACCACGGCACCAGTCGTACGCTCGGAAGAAAGCACGCTGGTCGAACCATCGGCGAGAATGGCCGTCGCCTGAATCCGAACCGATCCCGATCGGTCACACTGAATAAAGCGGACTGCCGGAGTTGTTCCCGATTTCAAAATACAGTTTCCTGTGTTGCTCGGCAAAGCCCACATCAAAGTCGCGCCATTTAGCGCCGAGCCCGAAGCTTCGACCTTGTACTCGATCCCGCCAAGGAACTGACGCCCCTCCGGAACCACCAAATTGAAGTTGTCGAATGTCGTGAGCTTAAACGTGTCGTCGCCAACACCGCTTGGCCCGAGGCTAGAAAGACCCGACTCCGCGCTGTAATGAAAGCCGCCATCGCAGTTCTGAAAGGACACGACCATGATCGAAGCCAAGACAACAAGCGGCGCGCTAGCTAACAGCCGACGCAGCCTAGATGACGACTCTCTTCGTTCATTCTGATGTCCCACGGTTGCCCCCTCGAGGATCTGAAGGCCATCTCAAAGCCTTCGTCCCTTTAGAATTCCATAAAACTTCAATCGATCCCAGTCTTTCGGTCGCACTGTCTCAAGACAAGACGCCGCAAAAGACCCTTTGTTCAATCCCTAGCGATTCAACGCGAATTCAATCGCTCGAATCTCGTCATCCGTTAGACCGTTTCTCATAACAGCCATTTCCGGAACCGACGCAATCGCCGCCTTGATTTCAGCAAACGAGGCGTTTCTCACCGACGAGTTCGAATACGGATTGTGGCAGGTCGCGCACGAGTCCCGCCCTGTCGACGACTGCGTGGCATCAGCGTACAACGCCTGACCATTGAGAATACGGATATAGAAGGCCGCATTCGTACCGATGTTATGGTCATACGTGCCGTTCACGATTCCCGTCGTCGCATTCACACCATTGGTATTGTTGATCGCGCAATCATAGAACGCACCGGTTGCCATCGTGTTTGGTTGGTGCGGACACGGATTGCCGTTGGTGTGAAGCTGGTGACCGCGAGCATCGTTATTACAGATGCGCAGCGTTTGCCCGACAAACACCAAAACCGGTGCGGCCGACGAGTTCCAAGGACTTGTTCCAGTATTGGCTGGAATACGGAACACCACGCGACTTGCCGTACTAGCGCCGCAAGCATCGTTTGGATCCGACACAGCCGCGGTCGTACGCGGCACCGAAGCCACCGAACGAGCGCCATCAGCAAACGTCGCCGACACTTGAACCGACACACGGCCCGACTGATCACACATCACGTAACGAGTGTCATCGGAAACACCATTGCGAAGCACGCAGGCCCCCGAGTTCTCGGTGATCTGCCAAGCAATTGTGGCGCTCGATAATCCGGTTCCCGTGGCGACAAGTCGATAGTCAACGCCGCCTTCTAAAGACTGACCTTCCGAAACCACCATACCGGCAGGATTAAACGTCGTGATCTTGAGATCGCCGGATTGGTTTTGCCCATCTCCCAGACTTTCAAGCTTTCCCGAGTTTGGATCGTATTTGAAACCGCCATCGCAGTTCGTAAAGAGTGCGGTCGTGGAAACACCCACAACAACCAAGACCCAGCCAAACCTCTTAATCAGCCGCGCGCGAGGAAGTCCATCCGTGTTCCTCTCGTCACTTCCAACTTTTGAGTTGTCGTCTAAATCGTTCGACATAACAGCCCCCCCAACGGTCCTCTCTTCGTTTCGGGGAGGTTCAAATAGGCCTTAAGTCTTTTCATTCTTTTTTCCGCTCCAAAGCGAGACAGTCGGGGCGGAGTCTTTGAAATCGAAAATAAACGCGGCAAGCCACTGTTGTTTGGTCAAAAAACAAAAGATCCGCTGTCGAATTCCTCGACAGCGGATCTTTGGAAATGCCTCGATTGTCTAAGTTTTAGCGCCGAGCCATCTTAAGCCGTTTCGTTCCCTCTTTAGCGGATCGATGTCGGGGACAGCGGCTCACGCGCCAAAGTCGCCGGGCGCCCAGAGGCCTTCACACGCTCGACAAGCCCTAAAGCCTCCGGCAGGTTTTCAAACTTGCCATGAATCAATTCCGAACGAAAACGCATCATCTCGGATACGGCAGCAGCCGTGTCCGAGCCATCGGCCAAAGCCTCAAAGAACTTCGAGAAGTGATCAATCGGTTTAGGGAAGGTCTCGATCACGTAGTCGTCGCCAAGACCAGCAAGCTCGGCCGCTTTGGCAATCGCGCGATCCAAACCTCCTAGCTCGTCAACAAGCCCCATTTGCACCGCTCGCGTGCCCGACCAAACTCGGCCTTCGGCCATCGCCTCTAGATCTTCGATTTTTTCAAAGCCGCGGCTTTGAGCCACGACATTGATAAATCGGCGATAAACGCGCTCGACAGAACTTTGGATACTTGCCGACTCTTCGCCGGTCAGCGCTCGTGTGATTCCGCCATGATCCGAATGTTTATGGGTCGCTACCCGGTCAAACAAAACACCGAGCTTGTTTTTAAACAAACTCTCCGCATTGAAGAGCAGTCCAAACACGCCGATCGAGCCCGTGATGGTCGTAGGTTCCGCCACGATATGGCGAGCACCGACCGCCATATAGTACCCACCAGAAGCCGCGATATCCCCCAGCGAGGCCACCATCGGACGCTTTTCATCCATCACCGTCATTTTGCGCCATAAGATATCGCTCGCAAGCGCATCGCCCCCCGGGCTGTTGATACGAACCACCACGGCCGCGACGTCCGGGTCCTCTTCGATCTCGTAAAGCGCACTTAAGAACGTGTCGTCGCCAATTTGCCCGCGCCCACCTTGGCCCTTCACAATCTCTCCTTCTGCAATCAGAAGAGCGAGTTTGCGTTTACCTTTGGAACTTGTTTTGCGTCCTTCAAGAGCCATGCGTGCGACGGAAACAAACTGCTGAGAAGCATCGGGCGCCCAGCCCGCGGCACTGCGAACAAGTGTATCGAACTCATCCGTAAACATGAGGTCCGAAACCAGGCGAACGCGCTTGGCATCGTCAACCGACTTAATGGCCAAGCCCGACATCCAGCCGTCGAGTTCTTCTTCTGAAACTTTCGCGGCCGCGGCGATCCCTTTACGCGCCTCCGACCAAATATCTTCTAGCAAAACTCGCGTTTGCTCGCGGTTTTCCTCGCTCATCTTGTCCAAGATGAAGGGCTCAACCGCCGCTTTGAACTTTCCGACCCGAAAGATCGTCGGCTTTACTTCGAGCTTCGAAAAGAGCCCCTTCATGAAAGGAATTTCCGAGGCCAGACCGTCCATTTCGACGTCGCCATAAGGCTGCATCACCGTGCGATCCGTGCCGCTTGCGATGTAAAATCCCATTTCATTCATACGGTCGGCATAGGTGAAGGAAAACTTCTTGGCCTCCTTGAAGGCCAAGAGCTCACGGCGAATTGCGGTGGCCGACGCCCAACCCATAGACGGATTGCGCAGATCCACCACCACCCCCACGATTCGAGCATCCTCGCGAGCTAAGCGGATGGCTCGGATAAGACGCTGCAACCGAATTTTCGCTCGGCCGTCTTCGAGAATTGACTCGACAGTCGGAGCGCTATCGACGATTTCTCCATCCAGCAGGAGATGTAGAACAGACTTTGATTCAATCGGCTCACGCTTGGCCCAATTGCTGGTGGAAAACACCGTCGCAAAAATCATGGGGATCACAAACGCCGCGATAAAGATCGCCGCCAGAATCCCGAGAAGCGAAGCCACCATCGACTTAAAGAATGACTTGAACACGTTTCAACTCACTTTCTTGCTGCAAAACAAATCTCTAGAATAAACCAAGCACCACGCGATCACCATCGCGCGCAAAAGACCACTGAAGGCCTGGCAACGTTCGCCCGCCATTGCGTGCAGCCGTGCGATAGGACTCCAAAAAGTCAGCCGTCTGTTTTTCTGCTTCAAATATCTTCTGATCCGATGCCGCCGGGTCATGATGGGCAAATAGGATCTGCTGGATTCCCTCGCGTAACGCCATTTCGATTCCAATTGGCGCGGCGGAGTGCCCCCAATTCAAATGCGTGAGAATCTCCGGTGCGGTGTACTGGGCATCGAAGTAACAAAGGTCCGCATCGCGATAGAGGCCAATATCTTCACCAAGATCGACCGGCGAAACTCGCGTCGCTTCGCTATCCACGCAATGCGCGTAGGCCTTTTTCCCTTTGGCGGTTTCACGCTCGACTCGAAATCCCCAACAAGGGTCCGGATGATCCAACTGATAGGGCGTCCAGGTGAACCCCTGAAGCCCGATCGGTTTTCGCGGTGCGAGCTTGTGGTATTGAAACTTCGCACCCAACTCTTCGTAGCCGACAGGAAAAAATGGTTTGCGAAAAACTTGGCGAACGCAAGATTCGACGTCATCTTGCACGGCGTAGATGTGGATCTGGTTGCCACGGATAAATACTGGCGTGAAAAACGGTAGCCCGATGATGTGGTCCCAGTGAAAGTGCGTGAAGAAAAGATGCACGACACCTTGTCCCTTGCCGCAGGGACCGCGCATAAGCTCTTCACCAAGTCGACGGATCCCCGAACCAGCATCGATGATCATCGGCTCGTCGGCGCCCTCGATCTGCACACAAGACGTGTCGCCGCCGTAACCTTGCGACTGCCAATGCGGGAGCTGCTCCAAAAAAGTCTCTACCGCTTTTTCCGACTGCAAAGCTTTGTCGGTCGAAAGTGAGCCCGACACCGCCTCGTGGCGAAAGGCCTCGAGAGTCTCCTTCAGACGTTCTCGCAAGACCTGAGGGGTTTTAGGCGACGGGATCGACCCACGCGTTCCCCAAAAACGAACCGCAAACTCACGCTGACCACTGGTCACAGTTGAACTCACAAAATGTCCTTGAACTCAATTTTTTGAACCAGAAGCTCTTCTTCGCCTTTTGGCATTTGCACGACAACGGCGTCGCCGACTTTCGCCTGCAAGAGCGCGCGTCCGATGGGAGAAATCCAACTGATTTTTCCAAGCTTTGCGTCGGTCTCGTCGATGCCGACGATCTTGTAAACGCGCGTGCCCCCATCTTCATCTTCGATGGTCACCGTTGCACCGAACAAAACCTTGTCGCCCGATTGTTTGTCGGGATGCACGATCTCGGCAATGTCCATGCGCTTTTGCAGAAACCGAATACGACGGTCGATCTCACGCAGGCGTTTTTTTCCGTACTGGTAATCCGCATTTTCCGAACGATCGCCGTTGCTCGCCGCCCACGCGACAGTTTCCACCATCTTCGGACGCTCGACAGTAAGCAGCTCGTGAACTTCGGCCTTCAGGCGATCAAAACCACGCTGTGTGATGTAGTTCTTGCCCGTGCGAAAAACCGCCTTCGAGCCTTCCGAGTCCTCGCCAAGATCCTCGTCGAGGCCAAGGTCTTGATCCGACCCCAATTCCTCTTGGTCAGAATCCAATTGGTCACTATCCTCTTTGACGAAGGCTTTGCTCATGGGGATTTATGATAACGCCGTCAGGTGGGCTCGTCTACCACGCTCGCGCACTGCGAGGTCTTGACCTCTGGTTCCCAACGCGGCGCCTTGTATCGTGCTGGTTGGAAAACTGGCTTTTGTCATGCAAACCCGAACACCTCATCGTCTTCGGACCCAGCGCGGGCTATCTTTTTGAGCCCGGAAGTTTTCTTCCAGCAGGCCTTAAGCACCTCACGCTCGTCGAGCCCGACCCCCTAGCAAAACCCTTGTTCCACCTGCGACACATCCGCGCAAAGTGGTATCATCCAGGCCCCCAGCCACACGTGACCTGGCACCCCAGCTCGAAACTACTTCCACATACCAGTCGCCGAGAAACCGATTTTGCCGATTTCTTAAGCGAGGCATCCGGTTCAAATCCTCACAAAACGGCCGTGTTCTTTTCGGGCCTGCTTGGCCAACTCGAATTTCATCGCAAGAGCTTTCGCCGAGACGAGTTTCTCGCACGAAAGATCTTCGCCACATCGCTGAAACCATTTTCGTGGGCTAGCCTGCACGATCTCGAATCGAAAGCTCTTGCCAGAACAGAGCGCAAAGGTTTGCTCTCCCTCACCCTCAAAGACGATCCATCAAACCGACTGCCGTTCGAGCTGCCGGCCGAAGCACTTCAAAATCAAACTCTTCGCATCGAATGGCTCGAAGCCCAGCTCAAGAGCGCGAACTCGGCCGCCACCTGGATCGACCACGGCACCGAGTGGCTTGGCCCCACTCGGGCCGCAGCACTTTGGTTTTTAAACAAGCGCCAGCTTCAAGTCTTGGGGTTCACCACATCGTCTTAAACCGCACGAGCCGACAAGCGGCGGCACTGGCGAAACTTTGTACATGGTCGGCCCGGTTCACTTACGCGGCTCTCCTTAGTCCTTTCCGATACTTACGTGTGCCACCAGCAAAACTCCCCGTTGGTCCTGAGGTTGCTCTTAGATAAGACACCCCCTTTGAGCGGTCTGGCACCCCCCCCCTAGCCAGGCCGCTTTTTTATTTCTCCTTCCGACGATTTCGGACCTAAGGCCCCTAGCACGCAAAGCGCGCAAGCTGGGATAATGGGGAATGATCACTTCCCTCCTGCTTTCAACCCTGCTTTCGACCCTCCTCTCGGCACCGGCCGGCGCCACGGCAAGCTCACCTTCGCCAAAAAACAACAAGCTCATCATTCTAGACGCCGGCCACGGGGGCCACGACCGAGGCGCCTCACAAGACGGCGTCTTTGAAAGTGAGATCGCTCTAAAAATCACGAAGCTGGTGGGACAAAAACTCGAGGATGCCGGGCATAGGGTCTTGTACACACGCACCAAGGACGAATGGCTTTCGCTAGAAAAACGAGCCCATATCGCCAACCGCGCGCGCGGCGATCTTTTTGTCAGTATCCATCTGAACTCCTCCGAAGACCCACGCGCCAAGGGCAAAGAGTTTTACTTTCAAAACCAGGTGCCTGTTGATGAAGAGGCGCTGTTTCTCGCCAACCGTGAAAATGCGGGTTCCGAAAACCAAGCCGACAGCGAGCACTCGTCTCACGTCGCCAAACACGAGAAGGCAAGCGAAGCGGACAACGACAATAGCTCTGCTACTGGGGCCGACCGCACTCAGCTTTCTGGCCTTCGCCAGGCCGAAGCGGCACGCACGCCTGAAATCACCTACGAAGACCCACGTGTTCGACGCGATCTGAAGAACATCCTCGAAGATCTCGACCGCAGCGCGCGTGTGCGCGCCTCCAGCGAACTTGCTGTCGCGCTTTTTGAGGAATGGAAAATCGCCGACCCCGCGGTTCGAAGCTCCAGCCGCGCAATTCGTCAGGCGCCGTTTTTTCTCGTCTCCCATGTGGCTATGCCGTCGGTCTTGGTGGAGGTCGGATTTTTGAGTCACAAACGCGAAGGCGAAAAACTCACCCAAGCCCCCTATCAAGAGCGCCTCGCCAGAGCGATTTCCGAGGGTATCCGCAAGAATATGGCGGAAAATAGCGGTAAAAAATCCGACGATCGAGCAGCGCTGCCTTGACCCGGCCTTTGCCGCCCCCGTAAGGTCCAAGCCATGACGAACACATCTTCGCTCTCGCGCGCCGACGGCCGCAAATTCAATGAATTGCGCAAAATCAAAATCACTCCAGGATTCACCAAACACGCCGAGGGCTCGGTCCTCGTCGAGTTCGGCGAAACACGCGTGCTCTGCACGGCAAGTGCTGAGACATCGGTTCCCAAGTGGCTTCAAGGCGGCGGCAAAGGCTGGGTGACAGCCGAGTACAGCATGCTCCCGCGCTCGACCCACACCCGCATCTCGCGTGAAAAGGCCACGAACTCGGGCCGCAGCCAAGAGATCTCACGCCTCATCGCACGCTCGCTTCGCGCCGCTTGCGACTTAAAGGCGCTTGGCGAAAAGTCGATCACCGTCGACTGCGACGTGCTTCAAGCCGACGGCGGCACACGCACGGCCGCTATTACCGGCGGCTTTGTCGCCTTGGCTTTGGCGATCGCGAAGATGAAGCTCGCTGGCCTCATTCCGGCGCACGCGGAACCACTGACTCACTATGTTTCAGCGGTCAGTGTCGGCCTCAAAGAAAATGCGGCCCTCTTGGATCTTAACTATGAAGAAGACTCGGCCATCGGCACGGACTTAAACGTCGTCATGACCCACGACGGACGCTTCGTGGAGCTCCAAGGCACGGCCGAGACGGTCGCGTTCTCTCGCCAGGAACTCGACGCCGCATTGGACGTGGCAACCGCTGGTTGCCGAGAGCTTTTTGAGGCTCAAGCCAAAGTCATTAGCTCTTACTTCCCTAGTTTAAAAATCTAACGCCCGAATAAAATCGCCTGACATAGAAATGGATACGCCCCTCATGGAACTCTGGATCGCAACGACAAATCGTGGAAAGCTTCTCGAATTCGAGATGATTCTCGAACCTCTCATCAAAGAGGGAAAGCTGAAGCTCAAAACTTTGGGCGATCTCGACACCTACTTCCCTCCGGAAGAAACCGGCGCGACCTTTCTCGACAACGCCCGAATCAAGGCACGCTCGCTAAAGGCCGTCCGCCCAGGTGCCTGGATCGTGGCGGAAGACTCGGGGCTTGCGGTCGAAGGCATGAATGGCCTCCCTGGCGTGCACTCGGCTCGCTACGCAGGCCCCAAGGCGAGCGACTTTGAAAACCGCGCGAAACTCTTAAAAATCATGGGCTTGAAGGCGCTTGCCAACCGCAATGCCTCGTTTATTTGCCAAATGGTGGTCTTCGACTCAGACGGGCAGGAGCACCTCTTCGATGGCGAGCTCAAGGGCACCATCGCCAAGGCGGAGGCTGGGAAAACGGGCTTCGGCTACGATAGTGTTTTCATTCCAGAGGGTGAGACCAAAACACTGGCAGAACTGGGCTTGGCCTTTAAAAACAAGGTTTCGCATCGCGCACGAGCCGTGGAAAAACTGCTCGAGCTCTTGCGACAGAAACCCTAGTTAGTTAGACTCGGGCGCAATCGAGCTTCATACCAACTCGGCCAGCGCGCGAAGGGAGTCTTTCATGCCAGGACTCAAGATTTTTTCTGGAAACTCTAACCGAGCTTTCGCCGAAAAAGTGGCTGCGTCTGCCGGAGTTCAACTCGGATACAGCGAGATCAAACGCTTCGCGGATGGCGAAGTCCAAGTTGAAATCCACGAGTCAGTTCGCGGCGACAGCGTGTTCGTCATCCAAAGCACCTGCCCACCGGTGAACGAAAACTACATGGAGCTGTTTTTGATGATCGACGCTCTTAAGCGTGCGTCGGCTCGACAGATCACAGCAGTTCTCCCCTACTACGGCTACGCTCGCCAAGATCGCAAAGTCGCACCTCGTGCTCCGATTTCCGCTAAGTGCATCGCCGATCTTTTGACGTCTGCCGGTGCGACGCGCGTGGTTTGCGTCGATCTTCACGCAGCCCAAATCCAAGGCTTCTTCAACGTACCGGTTGATCACTTGTTCGCGATTCCAACTTTGGCTCGCGCGTTTCGTGAAAAATGGGGTGTCGGTGAAGAGTTCGTCGCGGTTTCACCTGATGCCGGCGGCGTCGAGCGCACGCGTGCGTTTGCAAAACGTATCGAGGCGTCTTTGGCGATCATCGACAAACGCCGCTCGGGTCCAAACGAAGCCAAGGCGCTTCATCTGATCGGCGACGTGAAAGACAAAACGGCTATCATCGTCGACGATATGATCGACACGGCCGGTACACTGACTCAGGCCGTGGATAGCCTGTTGAAAAACGGCGCCCGCCAAGTGTTCGCGGTGGCAAGCCACGCGGTGCTTTCAGGCCCAGCCATCGCACGCCTCACCGAAAGCGGCATCACCAAGGTTTTGGTCACCGACACCATTCCTCTGACCGAAAAAGCTCAAGCCTGCGGAAAGATTGAGGTTATCTCGGTCGCTCCGGTTGTCGCGGAAGCCATCAGCCGCATCTACGGCAACGCCTCCGTCAGCTCCCTATTTGACTAAGGTGCCGCAATGGCCTCCGGCCTTGCTTCCTTAGCGAAATCGTGGGATTACCTTTCCTCCACTTTTACTTAGGCAAGGCGGACAAAGCGGAACGGGTCTCTTTAAGACCCCCGGCTCGAATGTGGACGGTCGGTGTCTCCCACGAGATGTTTTCTCTGGAGATGTTTTAACTTCCGTTGGGAAACGCCCCTGAAAGGTTATGAGTCATGGCAGCAGGACCACGTATTGAAATTCCCGTAGCAGCACGCGAAACCGGCAAACACGCTTCGCGCACAAGCCGTACACAGGGCATGGTTCCCGGTGTGATCTACGGTCCAAAAACAGCTCCAATCAACGTTCTCGCGGAAGAAAAACTTCTCCGTAAGTACTACGGTCGCAAATTCGAATCGACGATCTTCAACTTGAAATCAGACGTCGCAGGCGTCGACAAAGTAGCGGTTCTGCTTCGTGACATCCAAGTTCACCCTGTCACACGCCGTCCTGTACACGTCGACTTCTACGCGATCGACATGTCATCGAACATCCGCGTCAGCATCGGTCTACGTTTCGACGGAAAGCCAGCTGGTCTCTCGGATGGCGGCGTTCTTGAACTCATCGTTCGTGACGTTGAAGTTGAATGTAAACCAAACGAAATCCCTGACGAAATCTTGGTCGACGTTTCGACTATGAACGTCGGCGATGCTCTCCACGTTTCGGACCTCAAAGCTCCGGCTGGCGTAAAGATCATCTCTCTACCTACTCTCACTCTCGCGACCGTTTCGGTTCCGAAAGAAGAAGCGGCGACTCCTGCAGCGGCAGCAGACGCAGCGGCGGCTCCAGCAGCTGGCGCGGCAGCAGCTCCGGCGGCAGCGAAAGCCGACGACAAGAAGAAGTAAGACGTTCGAGTCTGCTTGTTCGAATGAAAAAGCCGCCTGAGCAATCGGCGGCTTTTTCTTTAGGCGCAAACGACTCCCTAGGAGATTTTTTAAGATGTTCCTGATTGTCGGACTAGGAAATCCAGGCGCGAAGTACCTGCTCACACGACACAATATCGGCTTTATGGCGCTGGATCGCTACTTCGAGTCAGCTGGCGGAAAACCGACATGGAAAGAACAGTTCAAGGCGCTCACAGCGCGCGTGAAGATCGAAGGTCAGGATGTGATCTTCGCTAAACCACAGACGTTCATGAACTTAAGCGGCGAAGCTGTTCAGCCTTTGATGGACTTCTACAAAATCGACCTCGATCACGTGCTCGTCGTTCACGACGAACTCGATATCGGCTTCGGAGCTATCAAGGTTCAGCGTAATCGTGGGCCTGGCGGACACAATGGTCTTAAGAGCTTAAACGAAAAACTTGGCACGCAAGATTACACGCGGCTGAAACTGGGTGTTGGCAAGCCACCGGATCCTCGGTGGGATATCGCAAACTGGGTGCTCTCGGGCTTTTTCCCAGAAGAAACTGCCCATTTGATGGATTTCCTCGATACAGCGGGTGACGCCATCGAAAGTTTCGTGTTGAACGGTTATCAGAAGACAGCGACGGCTTACACACGTGGCCCGTTAGCTAGCGAAAAGGAGTCTTGAAATGAGTTTGCAGGTGGGAATCGTAGGTCTTCCAAACGTTGGAAAATCGACTCTCTTCAATGCGCTGACCTCAAACAAAGCAGAAGCCGCGAACTACCCGTTTTGCACGATCGACCCGAACGTCGGTGTCGTCGCGGTTCCGGATGAGCGTCTTAAAAAAATCAGCGAACTGATTAAACCAAAGTCCCTCATTCCGACTTCGATGGAGTTTGTCGATATCGCCGGCCTTGTCGCCGGTGCCTCAAAAGGCGAAGGCCTTGGCAACCAGTTCCTGGGCCACATCCGCTCGACAGACGCAATCACGCATGTCGTTCGTTGTTTTGACGACCCCAACATCATTCACGTCTCCGGAAGCGTTGATCCACTTCGTGACATCGGCGTCATCAACACCGAGCTTCTGCTTGCCGATCTCGACTCGGTGGAAAAACGAATTCAAAAAGTCGAAAAGCTCGCAAAAACCGGCTCGGACAAAAAGGCCAAAGCCGAGTACGACGCGTTCAAAAAAATCGTCGAAGCCCTTGGAGCTGGAAGAGCCGCACGCTCGGTTCCACTGACCGACGCGGAAGTGCCAATCGTAAAAGACCTGCACCTTCTCACGATGAAACCCGTGCTTTACGTTTGCAATGTGAACGAAGCCGATTTCTCCGCTGGCGGCAACGCTTGGTCCAAACAAGTCGAAGAACATGCGAAGTCCGAAGGCAACAACGCGATTTTGATCTGCTCGGCAATGGAAGCTGAGATTTCAACTCTTCCCGAAGAAGAGCGCGCGGACTTCTTGGCTTCGCTCGGCACCGAAGAGCCTGGTCTTAACCGCCTCATTCGCGAAGCGTACAAACTGCTTGGCCTTTACACGTACTTCACGGCCGGTGAAAAAGAGGTTCGCGCCTGGACTATCCGCAAAGGCATGAAGGCTCCGCAAGCGGCGGGCGTCATCCACTCGGATTTCGAAAAAGGGTTCATCCGTGCCGAGACCTACCACTGCGACGATCTCTTCACATTGAAGTCAGAGCCCGCGGTAAAAGAAGCCGGCAAGTATCGCCTTGAAGGGAAGGACTACGAAGTTAAAGACGGAGACGTTCTCTTCTTCCGCTTCAACGTTTAGATAAGGGGCGACAATGGATCCGGTGAGTCAGGCGTTTATTGGAGCAACAGCCGCACAGTCTTTTGTGCGCTCTGGAGCCGAGAAAACGCCTTTCACCGCGCGCAAGATGAAACTTGCTATGCTGGCCGGAATCCTAGGCGGCATGGCCCCGGATCTCGACGTCTTCATTCGAAGCTCAACAGACCCGCTACTAGCCCTTCAGTTTCACCGGCACTTCACACACTCACTGCTTTTTATCCCCGTCGGCGGAGCCCTCGTCGGACTTCTTCTCTACGCGCTTTTAAAAAAACTCATGCCGAAGTTCTCGGAAGGGCTTAGCTGGAAACTCTTCGTGCTGTTTGCAACCCTTGGCTGGGCGACTCACGGTCTTCTCGACTCGTGCACCTCGTACGGGACGCAGTTGTTCTGGCCGTTTTCAAACTACCGCGTCGCCTGGAACAATGTCGGCATTATCGACCCCGTCCCGACACTTTCGTGGCTTGTGGGCTCTTATCTGGCCGCCAAGCTCGTGGATCCCAAGTGGGCGCGCGCAGGTTTTTTGATCGCGCTTGCGTACTTGGGATTAGGCGTTGTTCAGCGCGATCGAGCCTTTGATGTGCAGTCTCAGCTTTTAGCCGAACGCAGGCACTCGGCAGTTCGCCGCGATATCAAACCGACCATCATCCAACTCTTTGTTTGGAAGTCGATATATGAGTACGACGGACGCTTCTATTCGGATGCGATTCGCGTCGGCTTCGGTCCGGCCAAGATCTACGAAGGCACAAAGGTCGGATTAGAGAAGTTTGATTGGGCGAAGTTTGCTTCCGAACAATCGGGCTCTTCTACAGCCGCAGTAGACACACTGACCGCGCCAAACGCCCTCATGGCGAGCGTTCTTGAAACCGATATCAAACGCTTTGATTGGTTTTCCGACGGCTGGGTCGCGCGAATAGCGTCGCGCGAAAGCGAAACCCAAACCGTGCTCGGCGACGTTCGTTACTCGATGCTGCCGCAAGAGATCGATCCTATGTGGGGTATCGAATTCGACCCCAGTAAGCACGACACTCACGTCTCGTGGGTGACGTTCCGTGATCTCACAGATCGACGGTTCGGCGTCTTTTGGAAAATGATAAAGGGGGAATCTCTTGGCGAACTTGCCGACTTGGTGAAGGCGGTCAACGACCCATCCGATCGTGTGATTTCATTTCCTACCGATCGGCCCGAATCAGACATTGATGTTTTAGAAACCGTTCTTCTGATGAATGAAATCGAAGGCCATATGCGTCCGCTTGTTCAAACAAGTGAGGTTACCGGAGCGTCTGGCGAATTCGCTTGGGACTTTGATTGGGAAAAACCCTGGCTGGGGGCCGGCAGCATGCTCGACGAAAATGGCACCTTCAAGATTTTGCTCTGGGGCGGGTTCGTGCGTGCGACAAAAATGACTTCGCTTGCGCTAGAAGCCACCATCTGTCACGAGTTCGGCCACTTGCTAGGAGGGCCGCCCAAGCAGATGTTCCCGGTGGCCGGCTCGGACGTACGCGAGGAGCATTGGTCCAGCGCCGAAGGCCAGAGCGACTGGTTTGCGGCGACCGTTTGCCTTCCGACCGTGTATCGCGCCCGCGGGCTTAGCGACGATGAGATTCAAGCGCGCGTGGCGCAAGCGGGGCTCGAGTTCGCTCTCTTTTCACATCACCACTTTGAGTCGGATGTCCCACTGCCATCGCTTCAAGCTTCCGCAAAAGAAACTCCGTCTACGACACTCCACACGGCTTACCCAAGTCTACAGTGCCGACTCGACACGTACCGCCTGGGGGCCGGCTGTTCGATTTCTCAACAGTCTTGCCCGGCTCGCCCGCGCTGCTGGTTTGCGGATTAACACCCTTTGGCCTGCCACATGCGGCCCTGCCTTGAGGGCCAATTTTAGGCCGCTTTCGACGAAAATTCTGCCCAGTTCAGCACGTGAGTCCACTCTGGCTTCGCCATCATCGTCTTGAAACGCGTTTCAAGTCTCGGTCAAGGTTCGGTCAGGCCGGCCCCATGCTCCCGCTTTTTGGTCCGGGACTTGCGACCCTCAAACTCATTCGTTTGACGTCCATTTGTTTGCTTGAGGTAGACATGATTCGTTCGCATCACGTAATCGTCAGCTTCTTAGACAGTGCTTCGCGCTGGTGCCGAACTTTGGCACCGTGTCTGGCAGTCCTGCTTACGCCAGTCATGGCTTCGTTGTTCATGCCGCAAACGGCAAGTGCCAACGACTGCGAACTCACATTCTATTCGACAACCACAAGCAATCGTCACCTCTTAAACCGACTCTCCGTTAGCCCTCGAGAACTCTCGGAACTCGAAAAATCCCTACCGTCTGATCTTCAGCCAGGTGGTCATCTTCGCTTCTCCGAAGTCAGCCTCTCGAAGGACGCACAAACGGCTTTGATCGAGTTTGTCGGCATGCTCTCGGCCAACCGTCAAAAAACTTTTTCGGTGAAAGACTTCGATCGTGGCGGCTCGGCCGACGCCGGAACCTTTACGCTTGGTTTGCCCCTGGTCGGAAAGTATTCGATCGAGGCGACCTACACCGCGGATTTCCGCCACGGCGAACAATACAACTTAAGCAACCTCAAACTCGTCCCGCCATTTGGCAAGCCGATCAATATCTCCAGCAATCCACTTACAGCCGACGGAAAAATTAACCCACGTATTGGCTTTGATCTCTCGATGCATCCCGAACTTGCCAAGTATGACCTCGTCGCGAATTTGCCAGCGACAGTCGACATGGCGACGCTTGCCAAAGTCGAAGCCACAAAAAACCAGCTCAACTTCGTCGAAAAACCCGAGATGCGTGAAATCGCCATGTCAGACGGCTACGTGAAGCTTCGCTGGTTGATGCTTCAGCGTTTCGTTAAAGCCAAGATGATCGAATACCACGTCAAGGGTGTCTTCAAACGCTACGTCGCCTTGGTATCGGCACCAGTGGTGATCTACCTCGTCTACGTTTTGCTGCCAGATGGAACCTTCTCATCGGTGAAGGAGTTTTTTACGAACCCAGATCCGTTTGTCGTCGAGAAAGCTCTCACCGATCTCGCAAATGGCTCTAACATTCCGGACCCGATCCGCGATCAGGTCGAAACTCTGCGCCGCGAAGTTATGACGACTATCGATCCCACGGGCGCTCGTTCTCGCGAACTCACACGTGAACGAACTCTCGAGCTAGATGCCAGCAGTCGTTTCGACATCTCAAAAAATCAATCGGTCTGGATTCAAACCATCCAAGATCCGAAAACCCGTGAAACTTCGAGTGTCTTATTCCTTTCGCGTTTCAATGGAGCGAATCAGATCGAAGTCTCGGCGATTCCTTTAGACAGCAAACGTTACCAGCCTCTCATCTCGTTTATCGAAAACCGCGGTGAGTTTATGCCCCAAAGCCGTGAGGACTTGAAACGATGAAAACCAATACCCCCTCTACCAAAATCCTCGCAAAACCAACACTCGCCAACTTCGCGGTCGGCGTTTCCGTGACGTGCTTGACGGTTTTAACGGTGTTTTCGGTACCGACCTATGCGCAAGTTCCAGAAATCGAATGTTCGTCACAAACCGAGATCGCTAAAATCAAAAAAAAGAAATCGAAGATCAAAACATTTGTCTCCGACTTCTGGCGCATGACGGAGACTCGCGTTGCGAACTTTCCTACGGATTTAAAAGTTAAAGGCTTTGTCGTCGGCGATCCGCATCTGGAAAACGTCGACGTATTCTATGCAAGACAAGCCAAACCGGCTATTCGCCTCACGTTCAATGATATCGACGAAGCCGGATACAACTATCTGGTTGGCGATCTTCTTAAGTTTCTCGCCTATCTCCCGATGGTTAAGAAACACGGTCTCGATCTCGAAAAGATCGTCGAGAAATATGTTGCGGGCCTTGAAAACCAACCAGCGACACCTCCGACGGAACTCGCCGCCCTTTTGGCGATGTCACCTTCCGATTTCTTAAAAGCGGAACGCAAGTACGTAACCAAGCAGCGGATCAAAGGCGAGGAGATGTCTCGCGCGAAGCTTTCAAAGTCGGATTTTGAGACTCAAAATGCCCTTCGAAACACCCAAGCTATTAGCCGCCTAGCCGACCTGATCGCTTGGACCGATCAGAACTCGACAGGTTCATCGGCCGGCATGATGCGCTTCTTGTTTCATGGAAAAAACCAGATTCTGCTCGCGGATGGCACACTTGCGCCGATTGGAGTCGAAGGGGTTGTCGAATACAAAGAACTGACATGTACAGCGACTGGCAACACCGAAAAGCAAGACCTCGCACGCGATCTTGAAGCGTTCGCGCAATATGATGCGCGCTTCTTGGGTTTACCGGTTTCGCAAACTCTGCTTGGCAAACAAGCCATCGTTTACATTAACAATCAGCACTTTCTCGCTCGCACCAAAGGCCCAAGCCCTTACAAGGATATTGGCATCGAAAGCGCCTCACCGGCCGTTGTTCAAGCTCACTCGGAATACCTGGCTTGGTTTCTTGGAATATTCCATCGCGAGAAGGCGACCAATGGCTACATCCAAGCTGTTTCACAAAACAAGGCGATGTTGATAAAAGAGTCGGAAATCATCGCGAAAACATTTTTGAAGTAAACTATGTCGCTTTTGAAAGTCTGCGTAAGCCTACTCCTCGCGCTTGTCTGGTCTGGCATAGTTTTGCCGAATCAGGCGCGGGCTTCGCTTGCTTCAATCTGCGAACAGAGTTTCTTCACTGTGCGTCCTATGGATCGCATGAGTCTTGCGACTTTGAATCTGATCAACATCGCGGCCAAAGAGGGCGGCGCATTTGGCGATCGCGAAGAATCTAAATTCACCGTCCTGACCGGTCTTGTCGATAGCCGTATCGAAGACCTGGCGGGACTTTATGGCCGTGCCTGGAAAGAGCGCGACAAAGCCGAACCGGGCCGTGAGAACGTCACGGAAACCGATTATGTCGCGAAGATGCGGTATCGCAATCTGGTCGGCGACGAGCGACGCGTGAAAATTCGGTTTCGCGAGTATCTCACGACCGACCCTTCCGATCTTCGCCTCGAGCGCGCCGTCAACACCGCAGGCAATGGAGACAAAGAATGGATGGAAGTCAAAATCCAGCACCCGACTCAAGCCAAGAAGGTCATCAAGGTCCGAGCCTTGGTGTTTAAGTCGGATCGACGATATCTCGTCGATGACATGTACCTCGCGTATCGCGACCAGATTTTGGCGCGCATGGTGGCACTGAACCTAAGCGTCTCAAAACCTGGCGACAAACCTTTAATCAGTCAGGAAAAGTTCGATGGTCTGGTTCAGTTCCTCGATGAGGTCTACAATAGCCCGCGTAAACGCACAGGCCTTTTCGCGCGAACGAAATATCGCCGCCGAAGCTTCGCCGTCCAACTACCGATCCTCAATGACGGCGTGAAGCAAGAAAAGCCCGTCGAAATTCAATTCACGCTGGATGATCGCATTCAACTGGTCCGCCTAGAGGACGGCAAGCGTTTTGAAACCTACCTCCCCGGGCAAACCGTCGTCGAGGTGAAAGTCCCTAGCCTCTACGCAGGGTTCACTCAAAATGATTTCATCAATGTGATCGGACTAAAAACGGTCAAAGACTTTATCGATTGGCTCGAAACCCAGCACGACATGCGACTGCCAATGAACAAAGGAAAACTCTCAAAGATTCGTCCGCAAGAATCAAAAGAGATCGACAAAGAAACCGAACGCGAAGCCGACTCTCATCTGGAAGATTTCTTCGACTGACCGGGCATCGACGATACCCGGCGTTTCGGGACAGACTTTAGGTTTTGGGGTCGAGGGCGTCTCTTAGACCATCGCCAAAGAGATTGAACGCGAGCATCGTCAAGAACAGCGCCGCGCCTGGGAAAACGATGAGGTGTGGGCTACTCTTGGCGCGCCAGCCATCGTTGGCCAAAACTCCCCAAGACGAAAACGGCGGCTGAAGCCCGAGCCCGACGAAGCTCAAAAACGATTCGAACAAAATATTCGACGGAATCTGAAAGGTCAGCATGACCACGACCGGGCCCATGATGTTCGGAGCGATATGCCTTAGTAGAATTCGCGACGGCGAAGCTCCCATCGCGATCGCCCCTTCGACAAAAAGAAGTTCTCGCGCTTGCAAGACCTGACCGCGCACCAAGCGCGCCAAACTCACCCAGCCGACAACAGACAGCGCAAAAAGAATCCCAGTAAGCGCGCGCAGTTCGGGGTTTTCAAAAGGTTGTAGCGAGGTGAACACGATTCCGACCAAAATCAGAAGCACGAGCGAGGGAATCGCATCCAGAATATCGATCGCACGCATCATCATGGTGTCGACCCACCCGCCAAGCCAGCCCGAGATCGCGCCATAGATGCCACCGATAATCACCGAAACGATGGCTGTGAGAATCCCGACAGACATCGACATCCGAGCGCCGTAGACGATGCGCGAAAAGAGATCGCGCCCCAATGAGTCCGTTCCAAACCAGTGCTCAAAAGAAGGCGGCTGCAACACTCGATCGACGTCTTGTGCGTCGAACGAGTAAGGCGCCACGGACTCGGCAAACAGTCCCACTAGCGAAATGAACACCAAGAACCAAAGCGACACGACCGCCGCCTTGTTTTTCACAAAGCGGCGATAGGCTCTTGAAGCTCGCATTTTCTGGATCATACGCAACACTTAAGACACCAATCCTAGTTAACCTTCGTGCTTCTCGTCGAGCGCCACGATCTCAAGCTGGATCTGGCGATTTTGTTCACGAAGATCCGTCTGCTGACCGCGCTTCGAATTGATTTGATTGTCGAGACTTTGCACGCGATGGCGCATATCTTCGGCCTGACGCTTTTGATCTTCCGAAAGCTGTTGCACGACTTGTTCACGCACGGTTCCCGTCGCCGGGTCGTAACGACGCTCAACCGCGACTCCCGTCGGTAGTTGCAAGCGCTGCGCTTCAAGCGAACGCATATTGCGTTCGCGTTCGAGGTTTAAGATCTCACGGTCGATATCGTAAATCTTCTTTTCGTTCTCGCTCATCATGACCGCGAGGTACTTCTTTCGTCCACGATTGAACTCTGGCAAAAATGCCGTCTCGAGTTCTTTGGGGCAGATGCGGTTGTAGGCCTTGCCCTTTGCACCCGCCGCGTATCCGTTGCTTTTGCGGCAGTACTCAAGAACACCGGCCTTGTGGCGCTCGACCAAAGCGCGCGGGTTTTCACCGTCGCACATGTCGCTTGAAAAGAACTCGCCGGACTTGCCGAGGTCAAACACCGTTTGAGGAAGACAGTACGTCGCCATTCCTTGTTTGAAACCACGGTCAAGATCCGCTTCATTGATCTCGGCTTCAACCTTGCGGCACTCGCCGACAAATTGGTCGCCCGAAAGCCTACGCCCCTGCATCGCTACGTTTTTTCCGTACTCAAACCAGTTCGTGCTTTCACAGTTTTTGCGAGTGAAGTACGACGCACACCCCACCTGAGTCAGCACAAGACCAAAAATCAGCAAGAAGGCGCGACCGAATCGACGATTGGACATAAAAATTCCTTTCATTTCTCCATTCGAATACGTGGATCCACTATCGAGTAAAAGATGTCGACAATGAGGTTAGAAATCACGAGCAGAGACGAATACAAGAGCGTCAACCCAAGCACCAGGGGGTAATCCCGGTTGCTGACGCTTGAAACCAGATGCTTTCCGATTCCGGGGATCGCGAAAATCACCTCGATGATGAACGAACCAGATAGCAACCCCGCCACCAGCGGGCCGGTGATCGTGAGAACCGGAATCAGCGAGTTTCGAAGGACATGGCGAAACAAAACCACGCGCTCAGAAACCCCTTTTGCACGCGCTGTTCGCACATAGTCTTGCTTGATCGCCTCAAGCACGGTCCCACGGGTCATTCGTGCATAAATCGCCGCTGGTCGAATCCCCAAGGTGAGAACAGGAAGAATCATATACTCCCATCCATCCCAAAGAGCCGGCGGCAAAGAACCGTGCAAGAACGCAAACGGAATCCCGAAGCTAAAGAACATCACCAAGATCGGCCCCACGACAAAGCTCGGAAGCGCCACGCCCGAAATCGCGACCAACATGGCGGCCGTATCAAAAAAGGAGTTATGTTTCGCTGCTGCGATCACACCCAAAGGGATTCCAATCACCAAAGCCAAAAGTAGAGAGTAGATCCCGAGTTCCGCCGAAACCGGAAGTGTCTCAAGAATAATATCGGTCACCGAGCGACCCAAATATTTGTACGACTCGCCCCAGTCACCTTGCACAAGGCCCGTGAGGTAATCCACGTACTGCTGAGACACCGGCTTATCGAGACCGTAGCGCGCCTCGATACTGGCTTTGATTTCCTCTGGTAAGGCTTTCTCGCTATCAAACGGCCCGCCCGGCAAAATCCGAAGCAGGAGAAACGTCAAAGTCGCAATCACAAACAAAGTCGTGATCGCCTCTAAGACACGCTTGAAGAGAAAGACGAGCCAGCCGGACTTCACTTCACGCGCACCGCTTTATACTGAAACTTTCTCATCGCGTTCACCGGGAAGCCCTCGACACGATCGGCGACCAAAAGATGCGCCACCGAAGTGAGGACTGGAATCACCGGTACACCTTCGGTGAGCATGATCTGGTTTGCTTGACGGTAGATCTCACGGCGCTTGTCGCGATCCGTTTCGCCCGCGGCCTGTTCGATGAGTCTGTCGTAACGAGGATCGCCCCAGCGTGTGCGATTGTTCTCGCTATAAGACGTCATGAGGTTCATGAAGTTGTCGGGGTCCGGGTAATCCGCAAGCCAGCCGAAGCGAAAGAGCGACGGCGGGTCGGTTTTCACTTTCGCCAAGTACGTCTTCCATTCTTCGTTCTTGAGTTCGACGTTGATACCCAAGTTCTCTTTCAACTGCGCCTGCACCGCCTCGGCGATGCGTTGGTGGTTTTCGTTGGTGTTAAAGTGAAGTTCGATTTTGGGAAGCGGCTTTCCGCCTTCGCCATATCCCGCTTTTGCGAGGTCCGCCTTCGCTTTCTCGAGGTTGAACTCAAGACCGACGTCCGCGAAGTAACCAAACATTCCCGACGGCACCCAACCCGTCATCGGAATCTCGCCACCATCAAGAAGCTTCACGAGCTTCTGACGATCAATCGCTTGCGCCAAGGCACGACGAACGTGAACATTGTCCGTCGGTGCCTTCTTCACATTCATACCGTAGTAGTAGAGCTGCAAAACACCGATCGAGCGGTATTGTTTGCGCGCTCGCTGGGTTTTGAGTTCTGTCGAGGGAATCCCGTCGACGGCGTCCAGTTTCCCGGCGTCGAAAAGATTGATCGCCGTCGCCTGTTCGACAATCATCTGCGCATGAACGTATTTTGTTGGCGGAACGCCGCCGAAATACGACTCATTCGCCTCGAGCAAGATTTCCTTGTCATGCTGCCAAACCGCCAATTTGTACGCACCAAGCGTCACCATGTTGCCGGCTTCTGTCCATTTGCTATCGCCATACTTTTCGATGAGGTCTTTGCGAATCGGAAACGTCGACGTATGCGTGAGCAGATTTGGGAAGTATCCCATTGGCTTTTCGAGCTCCACACGAAGGCCACCATCACCCTCGAGTTTCACTCCGACTTGTTCCCATGGAACTTTGCCTTCGTTAAACGCCTTGGCGTTTTTTACCGCAAAAAGGAAGTAGGCATACTCACTCGCAGTCTCTTTGGAGAGCAGACGGCGCCAACCGTCAATCACCTGCTGGCCTTGAAACGCGACTCCGTCTGTCCACTTCACATCATTGCGAAGCTTGAATGTCCAAACGCGCGCTTTCTCGCTAGCCTTCCACTCGGTCGCAAGCGCCGGGATTGGCGCAAGTTCCTTGTCGGCAAGATTGTATTGAACAAGGCCTTCCATGATGTTGTCGATCACGTGCGACGACGTGGTGTCCGTCGCTTTGTTCCAGTCCAACGTGGGCGGCTCCGAAGTGATATTGATACGCAGAACTTCTTCCGCTTTGATTTTTAGTTCGCGTCCATCGGCCGTTTTGATCTCGATCCCGCTTGAGCGCGATGTACAAGACACACTCGCCAAGAGGCCCGCGACAACCAAGAGTCCGACGATCCAACCAGAAATTCTCATTTGAACACGTCCTTCAAAAAAGTTCTTAAAAACCAAGTTTTAAACTCGAGCAAACTCCAAAAAACTCACCAGACCTCGAGCGCGTTTGGTCCCGCATCCGGCGCGACACCAACCGGCTTCACCAACCAGTCAAGGCTTCCTCGGTCATCGCGATATAGCAGTCGATAAATCTGGAAATTTCTCGACACCTTTTTGACATAGTTGCGTGTTTCAACAAAGGGAATATGCTCGATAAACTCATCCATGCGCAGAGCGCCAAACCCCTTGAGCCAGTTCTGCACACGATGCGGACCCGCATTGTACCCAGCCGCCACCAGCGGCAAAGAACCGCTGAATTTTTCGACAAGTCTTTGCAGGTAACGTGCGCCGAACTTCACGTTGACCTCGGGGTCTTGAAGATCCCCGGCCTGAAAAGCTCCGCGTCCCAAGAGATCCTTCGCCACACGTTCCCCGGTGAACGGCATGATTTGCATCAGACCCATGGCTCCGACCGGACTTCGCGCTTCCGCGCGGTACTGGCTTTCCGCACGCATGATGCTCCACACAAGTTCTTCGGGAACCGAAGACGCCTTCGCGGAACTCACCACGTAGTCCGGCCAAGCCTTCGGGTAAGCAAACTCCCAAAGATCACGTGCGCCGTCGAGTCCTCCTCGTAAACGGGCTCCGCTAAAAGTCAGTTCGCCCAAAATACTCGAACGATCCCAGCGTCCCATGCGATGCAACTCGCTCATCATGATGCGACGATCTTGGGAGTTTCTCACCAGAGACTCGAGGTTTTGCAGTTCCCAGCGAGTCTCTTCGTTCATTCCGATCGCGTAAAGCAGTCGAACACGATCCAAGCGCTTCTGCAGGGCTGGGTCGCGCACACCTTCGCTCACCGGTTCAATCACCTTCAATCGACTGCCGTCTGCCACCGCTGTGTCGGTTGTGGATTCGGACGAAGCTTCGCCCGAGTCATCGTCGGCCGTCTCTGCTCCAACTTCCGCAACGGCTCCGCTCTCCGCATCGCCAGCGTCATCGCCCGGAGCCTCATCCGCCGCAGCTACTGCGGCCGCTTCTTCCGCCTTCACATCTTCAACGATCTGAGCGGTCGACTCTTCTAAAGCTTGCTCGGAAACGGCCTGACGGAACCCGAGTCGCTGTTCCATTTCCTGTAGCTTCACGCCGGGAATCGACTTCAGACGGTACCAAGCCAACACCGCGTAGTAATCCAACGAGGGATCGCGCATGAGTTCACGAAGTGTATCCACCGCTTCTTTTTCTTTACCCAAACGAAGCAGCGCCATCGCGCTCCAGTATTTGATTCGATCAGGAGAGGTCGCATCACCGCGCGAGGCCCGACGCCCGCCGCGCTCTTTCAAAAGTCCCTGCCAGCGCTCGAGAGCGGTTTCAAAATCACCGCGCAAGTAACTCATCCAAGCCAAATGCCAGCGAGAATCGCGCGCGACCTTCGCTTTTCCATAGCGAGTGGAGAGCATGGTGAAGGTTTTTTCCGCGCCATCATAGTCTTGCATCTGATAGCTCGCGAATGCCGAATTAAAGAGAGCGTCGCTTGCGGCCCGGCCGCGCGGCGCAAGCTCGTAAGCTTTGTAGTAGGCCGAAGACGATGCCGTGAAGTCTCCCAGCCGGCTCGTGATGCGGCCGAACATATTCCAAAACTGCGGACGACCACGAGAGGCATTGGCGTGCTTCAAAAGCAGCTTCATCGCGTCTTCGTTGCGACCTTGCGCCAACATCGCATTGATCTCAAACGCATCCAGCGTCCATGCTTCGAAAACCCCACGTGTGCGCATTTCCGTGATTTCCTGAAGCGCGCGATCCGGCCGCCCCGCCAGCTGCAACCGACGCAAGCGCTCTTGGATATCTTTTGCCGTCGCCGAGCAGGCGAGTTTTTTGTCCTCGAGACGATTGTTCGGCATCAGCGGTCCCCAATCACGAACCTCAGCGGCCGCCGGGTACTTGGCAAAGAGTTCGCGCGCGAGTCGACAATCCGACGTGCCTTGATAACGTTTCGCTTTTAAGAGCAAATAGATATAGCTCGGGTAAATGTCCAGGCCACGCGCTTTGCGCACGTGAGGCTGAAGCTGCTGCACGACTTCCCGCCAGAGACGAGAACTGGCTTTCGCCTCCTTCGCCTGACTAGCGGCCTGCGCCGCTGTCGCTTGGCTCTGAGCCAAGATCGAACGAATCTGCATGGCACGCGGCAAGTCCGCCTTGGGTGAGCGAAGTACAGCGGCGAATGCCTCGCGGGCTTGTTGATACTGCCCTAGCTCCAAGCGCAGTCCACCCAGCATGTACTGAAGATGTGTATCAAGCGTGCCTTTTTTATCGAGGCCTTTTTCGTATTCGGTGGCAGCTTGTTCTTTTCGCTTCAAAGCCTCAAGCACACGCCCGCGCGCCAAACGTTTCGCCGCTTCGCCCGTCGAGCCCTTGAGAGTCGCTCCCCACTCGCCATCAAGTTTCTTGAGCGCGACGTCGGCCTGACCTTTTTTTAAGAGCTCCTGCACACGAACCAAAATAGCCGCCGCAGATTCACCTGCAACGGACGACGGCACACGAGCGCCGGACTCCGCCGGAGCCGCTGACGCCATGCGCACTTCTCCTATCCAAACTAGACTAGGGACAGTGATCAGAAGACTCGCGGCGCCAACAAAACGTTTCAAACAAAACATCCCAATATGATAGCCAGAGGTGTGGCAAAGTTAAGCTCAAAATCGAAATCTAAGTCAGTCTTCGTCTGCCAATCTTGCGGTGCACAGCGAGCTCGCTGGGAAGGAAGATGTTCCGATTGTGGAGCATGGAATTCCCTAGTCGAAGAGCGCATCGCACCCGAAACCCCAGCGCGTGGCTTAAGCTCGCGTTCAAGCAGCGCTGGCCCGGAGCGTGGTTGGCAAACCGGCGGCAACGGAGGGCGCGTCACACGCCTTTCCGAGTCGCACACATCGGCCAATGGTCCACATCACGGAACAGATCGCAAGACGACGGGATTTCAAGAACTCGACCGCGTACTAGGCGGTGGTCTCGTCAAAGGATCTTTCATTCTTGTGGGTGGCGATCCAGGCATTGGAAAATCCACGCTGCTTTTGCAAATGGCCGGCGGCCTTGCCGAACGTGGCTCCAAAGTGCTCTACGTTTCCGGAGAAGAGTCGATCGATCAAACCTCGCTGCGCGCAAAGCGCATGGGACTTAGCAACTCTCTAGAGTCCATCCTTCTTGCTTCCGAAAGCCAACTCGAAACCATTCGTGAGATTGCGGCCAGTGAGGCTCCGGATGTTTTGATCGTCGACTCCATTCAAACGGTCTATCTCGAAGATCTCAACTCCGCCCCAGGCTCCGTCACGCAAGTCAGAGAGTGCGCCGCCAGCCTCATGAACCTTGCAAAAAGTCAGGGGATCATCGTCTTTGTCGTCGGCCACGTCACCAAAGAGGGGCAAATCGCCGGCCCCAAAGTTCTCGAACACATGGTCGACACCGTCTTAAGTTTTGAGGGCGACAAAACGCATTCCTTTCGCCTGCTGCGCGCCCTGAAAAACCGTTTTGGCGCCACGCACGAACTCGGTGTGTTTGCGATGGACTCCAAAGGCCTGCAAGAGGTGCACAATCCATCGGAACTCTTTCTCGAAGAGCGCGGCGATCGCCTTGTCGGTTCGGCCGTCTTCGCCTCGATGGAAGGAACAAGACCGCTTTTGTGTGAGGTGCAAGCCCTGACCGTTTCCACTCAAATGGCAATGCCTCGCCGAACGGCGATCGGCCTTGACACCAATCGCCTGCAACTCTTGGCAGCCGTGCTCAATCGCCACCTCGGTCTGGGACTCGCGCAAAGCGATCTCTTCATCAATGTGGTCGGCGGGCTCCGTCTCGACGAACCCGCAGCGGACTTTGCCGTAGCAGCAGCTTTGATTTCCAGCGAAACCGAACGCGAGCTCTTCGCCAAAACTTGTTTCTTCGGTGAACTCGGACTCACAGGTGAGACGCGAGCCGTGCCGTTTGCGGAGCTTCGTTTAAAAGAAGCCAGAAAACTTGGTTTCGAGAAATTCGTGCTTCCGGCGTCCAACAAAAAGCAGCTGCTTAGCACCGGCAAAGACGCCTTAAACGGTGTCGTCTTTGTTCGTGACGTCCAAGAGCTTGCGCGGGCCGCTGTCGGCGAAAAAACAGCGCACAAAACCAAGGGCGCACGTCCGTCGCCCAAGGATGACTTCGAATTCGATCTTTAAAAACCGGGAGGCGTCCTTCCTAAGAGGACCGGAAGACCAGACGACGCGCGCAAATTACGAAGCGCGCATCAAGGCCGAGCGGAATGTCTGCACGTAATCATTGACCTGAATGCGAACGCGCGTCGCCGGACGACCGTCTTTTTCGCGCACTTCCGAGCAGATCAATGGGATTTTGCCATCCGGCCCGAGGTCGATTTCCACATGGAAAAAACGCGGCAATCCCTCTGGCAGCGGCTCCTTCAATTTAAATCCCGAGATCGAACAGTCGGTGGTCGTCATCGCCACGATGCCTTTTTGGGTAAAAATGCGGATTTTAAATTTCTTATGATAACGAACGTTGTTGCGATCCTCGGTCGCCGCTTGCGATTCGAGCATCAAAGACAGCGTCGCCTCATCCGGCATAGTCAAAACGTTTGACGCCACAGGCTTTAACTCTTCATGGGTCGCACGCGTGTGCGTAGCCTGCGCCGCCGGCTTAGCCGGTTTTTCCGGTGAAGCCGCCGCTCCACCCGCCATCACGTTTGGATTTGTTTTCAGTCTCAGACTTGAACTTGCCGCCGCCTGAAGCGCGCGAATTGAAACCGAGCTATGTGTGTTTTCCACCGAAGGCGGCGCGGCCGCTTCGGAAACCACTTTTTTGAGCGAAGCTTCCGTCTGATCTCCTAAGCCGAACTCTTCCGCATCGTCTTCGTCGACTTTGCCCGGTGCGGACTTCGGCACCGATACATCCTTCATCTCAACCGGCTCATCGACCTCAGGCAGTTCAAACTTCGCTTCGCCTTCGACTGTAGGCGCTCCCATGTTGTGAACACCCGAAGCCGTCAATTCGTCAGCGAATTTCAAGATCGCCTCTGGCACCGGAGGTGGTTGCACGATCTCATCTTCTTTTTTGAGATGTTTTAAAATCAAAGGAAGTTCGGAAAAAGGACGCCAGCCAGAAAAGCCATCGCGCCACATCAGCCAATCCGAGTAGAGAGCCTCGGGAAGCGCACGGTAGAAAAAATCGATCGTCGCCAGATCGACTCGGTCGAACTGCTTGCGATCGGATAAACGAAAAAGACTCCAGTTTCCGCTACTTCTGCCCTTCATCGATCAAGGCTCCTCTACTACCCTGAACTTGTCGGAACTTTGCGGCGATCGATTAACTCACTGGACGTTTGGCGAGACGGAGGCCGGCTCACGACCGCTTGGCGCTTCAGTCGGAGTTCCAGTCGAAGTTTCAGTCGAAGGTTCATTCCTAGAAGATTCCCCGCTCTTGGAAGATCGATTCACCTCACGCCAAATCATCACGGCGCGAAACGGCTCCAGCCCCGCTTTCGGCAAAAGCGCATTGAGATCCGGCGCGAGAATCGCGGCGAACTGACGGTTTGACTGTTCATCGTAGGTCTTTTTCACCAATCGTTCGCGACGTGAATCGACTTCAAGGATCTTCGCCTCACCGGCCCGTACGCGAATCCAATATGTGACCTGATACTGATCGCGTTTTTCTCGGAACCGACAAGCTAACCGTGGCGACAAGAGCGTCTTCACCAAAAAGAGCTTCTCCCCGACTTCACAGCCATACGTTTTCGCCTCGCTTCGACCACAATTGGCGACGTCGTACTTTTGCACCAACACACGCGCTGGACGGCGAGACATCTCTTGGCGGATTTCCTCTTCCCAGTGAAAAGCCCGCAAAGCCGAGACCTCGTGTCGACGCGCAAGATCGACAAGCCGATTGTAATGACTCAAAAACAAAGTCGCGTGCGTGAGATTCGCCTGCAGGGCGACGTCACCCTCTTTGGTTGTCGCGTTCTTAAGCGGGTCTTCCGTGTCCGCCCCCGCCACCCGTGTTTCGGCGATTTTCGATTTAGCCGACTTCACCAAAGCCCGCGACCAAGTCATGTGATCAAAATGCGACCCCAGAAGTTTCAACTGCTCTTCTGCCGAAGGCGCCGAGTGGAACTCATCCGTCGTCTTTTCCAAGAACCCGACGACATCGGCCCCGGCTTCGTCTGCGATCTTGCGACGTTCGCGTTCACCCATTGGAAGACAAAGATCCTCGATCGACTCGGTCGCCGAAGCACCTTTGGCCAGGCCCTCACTTGCTAGCTCGCGGGCACTTACTTGTTGGGGAGAGTTTTTAGAAAACTGAGCGTAGATCCCTGGCAAAACACGTTTCACGACATCGCGAATCGCCGAGTCTTCTGTGAAGATACCGGAAAAATGAACCACGAATACAAGCAGTGCAACCGCCCGGATCCCTTTTAGAAAGCGTGACACCGTAGATAGCTTGAACAAGTAATCCCCCCCGGAACCACAAGACCGCCTCACATAAAGAGGCCCACCCTACGGAGTTCTAGAAGCAGAAAACGTACCCACGCGGCTTTCGCGAAAACGAGATAAAGCCCCAAGCGTTCGTTAGGGCTTTTCAAAATGAGACAGTCGCTGACCAAGACTTGAGCGATTTATTGCGAAATCGACAAAAGCTTCGCTCGTCGAATAGCATCGTTCCAAGAGACCATACGGGCCGCACGCGCTTCAGCATTGATCTTCGGTTTAAAGCTCTTATCGATCTTCCAGACTTTTTTAATCTGTTCGAGGTTTTCAAACAGGTCTGCGCCATGACCGGCGAAAAACGCCGCACCGGCCGACGTGGTTTCGATCATACGTGGTCGAACGACTTCGACCCCAAGATAATCCGCCTGCATCTGCATAAGCAGCGAATTCGCGCTTGCGCCACCGTCCACGCGAACCGACTTCATACCGGCTTCGCCGCTGGCTTTGAGGTCGCTTTCCATAGCGACTAAGATCTCGGCATTCTGTAGCGCCATCGCTTCGAGCGTCGCACGTGCGATGTGAGCACGCGTTGTTCCTCGCGTGAGACCAGAAATCAAACCACGCGCACGAGGGTCCCAATGGGGCGCACCCAATCCGGTCAACGCCGGCACAAATTCAACTCCGCCGGTGTCAGGAACCTTCGCCGCGAGCTTTTCGATCTCTTTTGCCTCTTTGATAAAACCAAGCTGATCTCGCAAAAACTGCACGGCGGCCCCGCATATAAAAGCTCCGCCCTCGAGCGCATAAACCGTTTGCGACTCGCCCTTAAGGCGCCAAGCGGCCGTGGTCAAAAGCCCCGCCTGCGACGTCAAACGATTTGCGCCCGTGTTCATCAGAAGAAAGCTTCCCGTACCAAAGGTGCATTTCGATGCGCCGACTTCAAAACAAGCTTGCCCGAAAAGCGCCGCCTGCTGATCGCCTGCGATACCCGTAACCGGAATACCATCCGGCAAAACGCGAAGCCCCAGCGTTGTTCCAAAAAGCCCCGACGATGATTCGATCGACGGGAGACATCCCTCTGGGACATCAAACGTCTTTAATAGTTCCAAATCCCACTGACAGCTGTCCAAATTCATTAGCAGAGTACGCGAAGCATTGGACACATCGGTCTTATGCGCCATTCCGCCACTTAGTTTCCACAGCAGGTAACAATCGATCGTTCCCGCAAGCACGTCGCCTCTTTCCGCGCGAGCACGAAGTGACGAATTCTGATCGAGAAGCCATTTGATCTTCGTTGCCGAAAAATAAGGGTCGAGCACCAAACCGGTTCTCGACTTCACCATCGGTTCCAAACCATCGGCCTTCAGCTTTTCGCAGAACTCGGTCGTGCGGCGATCTTGCCAAACGATGGCGTTCGCCACGGGCTTCCCCGTCTTTTTGTCCCAGAGCACGACCGTTTCACGCTGATTCGTGATCCCGATCGCGGCAATGGACTCTGGACTCACCCTTGCTCGTTTCAAACACTGTTGAATGGTCTCGGTAACGGATTTCCAAATTTCCTCTGGTTTGTGTTCGACCCAGCCCGGTTTTGGAAAATGTTGACGAAAATCTTGGTCGGCGCGAGCTACGACTTGGCCACTCGTGGTGATCAAGCTTACAGTTGTACCGGTCGTACCCTGATCGATGGCCAGGATATGGCGGTTTTTTATTCGTGCCTTGATTCGATTCAATTTCGAGATTTTTGATAAAGCCATGGAGAGATGATGAAGAAAAAAGACTCGAAAATCACTCTCTCTTCCAAGGTTTTACGCGAGACGCTGCTCGGCAAGCGTCGCTTCGAGTGGCCCAAGGATTGGCCGGAAGGGCCTGGCGCTATGAAAAACCTCGCCGCCACGGAGCGCCTGGTTTATCGCGCCTTTCCGAAGTTCGTGATGGAGATCGCACGCCGCTATTTTCGCCTTGAGGTCGAAGGCCTTGAGCACATCCCGCGACGCGGCGCCGGACTGATCGCACCCAACCACAGCGGCTACTCCGGCTTTGATGCCTTCTTGCTCGCCCATGAGATCAATCGTGGCACGGGACGCCTTCCGCGCATTCTCACGCATCATTTCTGGTTTCTCACCAAAGCCACAGCGATCCCCGCAGAAAAGGTCGGTTTCATCGAGGCCACCACGGAAAATGGTCTGCAAAACTTGGCGCGCAACAATCTGGTGATTCTCTTTCCCGAAGGCGAACACGGAAACTTCAAACCGACCGCAAAACGCTATCACTTGCAAGAGTTCAAACGCGGCTTCATTCGCATGGCTTTAGAAAAGCAATGCCCCATTGTCCCAGTCCTAATCATTGGAGCCGAAGAAACCCATATCAATCTCGCGCAGCTTCGCCTGACCAAGTTTCTTCGCGGCGCCGTGATTCCGCTGCCCTTGAATGTGATCCCACTTCCGGCGAAATGGACCATCAAGTTCCTACCGCCCATTCACCTGCCCTATAAGCCCGAGGCGAGGCACGACCGCGAGCTCGTACGCGAGATCGCCAACGAAATTCGTGAATCCATGCAAAGAGCGCTGTCAGAAGAAGTGAAGCGTCGCGAATCGATTTTCTAGAGAACCGTTTTCCATCCAAGCGTTTCTCAGATCGCTTCCACGGGAAGAATCTCCTTAGCGACTAGCTTCGTTTGCGTAGGTCGCGGCTCTCGTGGTTTCGTCGACTCGGAATTTCAGACCCCTTAAACCTTTACCCATCAAACCCTTAAGGAGCATCGCCATGACCAAGTTCCTCGCTCTTGCACTCGTTCTCGCGACATTCACCGGCTTCCAAACGACTGCGGAAGCACGTTCGATCGATCCAACCAAAGTCATCGCCTCTGTCTCGGGCATCGAAAACGGTATCGAACAAGCCGTGGTCTTGGAAGACGGTCGCATGCAAATCAAAACCAACGAAGGCTGGGTCTTGGCTAAAACCCTCTCGGGCGCTGCGCTAAACGCGATCGTGGAAAACGTGAAGAGCCTTAGCCAAGCTGAAATCGTGCGTTCGACTTCGATGGTCGTTTGCATGATGATCCCCGAACAGCGCCTCTCGGACCTTTACATCGCGGAATACGATATCGAGAAGGGCTTCGGCAAAAAACAACAACACGTGCTTTCAGCAAGCGGCTGCTGGGTAGCAAACAAGGCCGAGCCGAAAGAAGGTGTCTACAAGGAACTCGCGAAAGAACTGCGCGCTCAGATTCGCATCCTCGCACTCGACGAAATCTAATTCAGTTTCTTTGACTTTGCCGGCTGTAATTGCCAGCTGTATTTATGGGGCCGCCGCAAGCGGCCCTTTTACGGTGCGGTGCTTAGGTCGTCGGCATAATCTCGGCCGACCTCGTCGACAATCGCCTGCCATGCGGAGATCACGAAGCCTGGATTGCCGGGATCACGCCCGACCATGAAGCGCGTGATCAACATCGCAACAATAACACTCGAAATAAGAAGCAAAACATATTCGACCACAACTTGCCCGCGCTCGCCCAGCCGGGTACCGTTTTGTGATGAGTTCAGATTCCTCAAATTCCCAGAACCAAGCGCCATCTTCCAATTCCTCGTCGAACTCTTCGACTCCTCCAGTGTCGGGCAAGTCGGGCTCGCCGTCGAGAGGCTTTGAGCAAATTCGACGCTTCATCTTGCCGCTGGCGATTTTATTCGTTTTGGCTATTGTTGGCGGCTACTTTCTGACGAAGTCCTCTAACCGACTGACAAATGCCTCTGCCGAACCCGATCCTCTCGCCGACGAGCGCGAACACGCACCGGCTCTGCAGCTGATCGATCAAAAGGGCAAAACACGAAGCCTTGAGGAGTTCAAAGGCAAGGTCGTGCTGATCGGCTTCTGGGCGGCGGACTGCTCGACCTGCGTCATGGAACTTCCCGCCTACAACGAAATCGCCAAACGCTATCGTCCTGACGGATTGGAAGTGATCGCGATCAATCTCGATCCAAAAGAAGTCGGAGAAAAATCGGCCAAAGAAATCTGGGATCGCGGAGACTACGGGTTTGGTTCCTATCTCGATCCGGAAAAGAAGGTTGCAGGCGCGCTAAAGGTTGAAACTCTCCCCAGCGCGGTCGTGCTCGACCGCAGTGGACGCATGGCCTTTCATTCCTACGGAGCCAACGACTGGCAGTCGCCGGAAACGGCCCGCCTTATCGAGGATCTTCTGCTTGAGGAGTAAGGGCGCGAATTAGGCCCGTGAGCTTTTTAGAAATCGCAGCCATATCTCCCTCGAGTTCGTGCGCCTGAACCGCGACGACATAGTCACGCCCCAAACGACCAAGCGGGAGCGTCTCAGGCGTCCACTGCAAGCCCTGCGAAAGAAAGCATAGATCAAAGGTCTCTTCGGTCGGATAGATCATCACAAAGAGATTCACGCCGCCCGAGCGTGGCCACTGTTCGGTCATGCTCTGGGTTTTCGCACGAAGTTCGAAATAGAACTTCAAAGCCAAAGCCTCTTGGCTCTGCGAAAAATACAAGCGAAGTGGGCCATCAAACACAGCCCCGTTAAATGCGGGAGAGTAATACGGCGACTGAGTGATATAAAGTCGCCCTTCAACTTCCGAGCTCGGCGCCATCCGTGTCGCAGTCTCTTGCATAAAATCTCCAAATTTTAAGAGCCTCAAAACTAAATCGACACCCCTCCAGCATCCTGCCACGAGGGGATGTCACCTCAAAGCCTAGGCGGCTCCGGTTCGAAAACGCAAATTTTTTTTAAGACCATTTAAGATTTGGCCAGATGACTTCGTCTGAAAAACGGAAGAACAAGTGAAACCAAGAATATTCATATACTTGCGAAGTTTGAACAGCTTCCTCACATATTCTTCACATAGAAATTTCGTGGCTATTTTGCAGGCAGCATGCGAATGCCGTCTCGCCAAACCGACGTCACCTGCGCCAACGAACGACGAGGTCCAATCTCATAAAAGAGATCGGTCAGCTGCGTGCCCGGCTTCAGGCAAATGAAGTCGGCACGCCGACCAGGCGTCAGTGCACCAAGCTCCTCACCAAGCCCCATCGCACGAGCCGCATTGTACGTGTAAGCACATAACACTTCCGGAAGTGTCATCTGCATGTTGGTTCGAGCCAAGAGTCCCACCAACGTGAGATCCAGTCCCGGACTACTGCCAGGATTGTGGTCCGTGGCCAGCGCCACACGCACACCCGCATCGATCATCTTTCTTGCGCGCGGGTAAGGTAGTCGTGTGTAGAGATCCGCTGCTGGCAAAAGTACGGCCACCGTTTTCGATTGTGCGAGACGAAGAAAATCTTCGTCCGCTGTTTCAATGACGTGGTCGACCGACCTCGCACCAAGCTCTGCACCCAGAGCCGCTGCACCTGTTCGACTCAGCTGATCAGCATGGATCGCAAGTTCCAAACCCAAGGCCAAAGCCTTTTCAAAATGCAGACGTGCCCGCCCAATGGAATACGCCGACTTTTCGATAAACGCATCGACACGAAGACGATGTTTCTTCAAAAAAGGAAAAATCTCGGCTTCCACACGCGCAAGCCAGCTCTCTTCGGTGAAGCCCGCCGGAATCGCGTGTGCGGCGAGGCAGGTCACGATCACGCGCGGAAGTTTTTTGTTTTTCTCAGCCGCGGCCCTCAGCTTCACCAAAAGTTTTAAGTGAGCCAGTTCATCTTCGATCGTGGCCGCGTACCCAGTTTTGATTTCAACTGTCGTGACCCCTTGCACGGCAAATTCCAAAAGTCGGGAAATCAAACCTCGCATCAGCTCGGGCGCTTTTGCTTGTTTGGTCGCACGAATCGTCGAACGTATTCCACCACCCGCCTCCGCAATCTGAAGGTAAGTCTCCCCTCGGTTTCGTCGCTCAAACTCTTCGCGACGGTCACCCGCATAAAGCAAATGCGTGTGACATTCCTGGAAGGCAGGAATCACGACGGCTTTTTTTAGCGAAACACGTTTTGGCCGAGCACGATCCAGAAGCTGACGAAACGCTTTCGATTGCACCTGGCTTTGCCGACCAGTCCACAGGATGCGCGACCCTGTCTTTTCGTGCGCGACCAGTATCGCGGCCTTTTCGACAACCTCGTCCCGCGCCTCGGCCGGGCGAACGCCATCGAGCTTCACAAACCCGTTGAAGCTATGAAGCCGCGAGATATCGGTGAACAAAGTCATTTTTGGCACAGCCATCACGAGAACATCCCCTTCACGCGCTTCCACACATCCGAGTACGGAGGATAGCGAAGCTTCAAATCTGCCACGTACCGACGCTCCATCACGGCCTGCTGATGAGAGAACGCATCAAATCCGAACCGCCCGTGGTAGGCCCCGATTCCACTTTCCCCACAGCCGCCAAATGGGAGTTCGGGGTTTGCCAGGTGCACCAACGTGTCCCCCACACAGCCTCCGCCATAGAGATTCTGCCGCATCACGCCGCTCGCCCAGGCGCGATCCTCACCAAACGCATAGAAGGCCAGAGGTCGCGGATGCCGCAACAGCTCTTGCTGAAGCTCCTCGTCTTTCTCCCAAACGATGATCGGCAAAATCGGTCCAAAAATTTCTTCGACGTGAAGTCGCTTTTCCGACGAAGTCTCGACCAGCGTCACTTCCATCTTCAACGTCTCGCGGTCATATTGGCCACCTTGCAGAATCTCGCCAGGAGCAAGTTCCCCTAGCATGGCCACCAAACGCTCAAAGTGCCTCTTGGAAACGATTCGACATAACGATGTCGACGTTAAAGGCGCTTCGCCATGAAACTCACGCAAGACCTTCTTTGCGACCTCAAGAAAGCGTGCACGCATAGTTTTATGCACAAGCAAGAAGTCCGGCGCGACGCAAGTTTGCCCGGCGTTGACCGACTTCCCCCAGAGAATTCTTCGCACCGCCACCTCGAAAGCGGAGGAGCTATTGGCAAAAGGTCCCAGCACACAGGGGCTTTTGCCACCGAGCTCGAGCGTCACCGGCGTCAAAAAATCCGCGCAAGCCGCCATCACTTTCTTGCCGACCGCGGGGCTACCCGTGAAAAACACATGGTCCCAGCGATGCCGAAGCAGTTCTTCGGCGACACTCGCTTCACCATTCACCACCGCCACGTCGCCATCCGGCCACGCTGCCGAGACCAGCTGCTCGATCAGCTTGGCCGTCGCTGGCGCAAACTCGGAAGGCTTGATCACGGCGAAGTTGCCAGCCGCCAATGCCGCAACCAAAGGCGCCAGACTCAATTGAAACGGATAGTTCCATGGCGCCATGATCAACACGACACCCTTTGCCTGGGAAAGGATTTTGGAACTCGCCGGCCATAACACAAGGGGCGTTTCCACGACGCGGTCCTGCGCCCACGAACGAAACTCCGACAAGGCGTGATCGATTTCTTTTAGAACGAAGCCAAACTCATTCACAAAAGATTCGAAATCGTCGCGCGCAAGATCCGATCGCAAGGCTGCCAACACTTCTTGCTCGGACTTCAGCACGACCTCTTTCAATCGAAGCAGCGCACGCTCACGACGGACCATTTCCTGATCCCGAGATTTTCCATCTCGAATCGCCAATCGTCGCTGTACAGCCTGCTGCTGAAGCTTGGCGTTCAGCGCTTTGATGTTCTCCACGTTCCAATCGGATTTCATGCCAACCTCACTGTCACAATCGCCGTCTCAATGTAAGACGAGTCTAGAAACATAGCCACCGTCAACTTCGCAAACACCTGGACCAGAAAAACTTGGCCTCAAACCCCACCGATTGCGTGTCCATGAGAAATGCACAATGGCGTAGGACTTGCTCCAAAAGTCTCATCGACCGGGCGGTTTTCGCCGATAGGTAGTCAAGATCGCCTGGTGCCGAGTGGGGGAAAAACATGAGTCTTAAAATGAGACGGAATCGTCGTCTGCCAACAAAGGCAGCGCAACGGTCTGCAGGCTTCGTTGCCAGATCAAAAGGTCTTCTTCTTTGGACCGGTTTGGTTTTGTCACTGGCGCCATTTGGCTTCAACTGCCACTCGCGGACGGATCTCACTCCGACTTCGATTTCTCACGATCAACAAGATTCGGAAGATCAAACGGTACGCGCGATGGCCTCGCTTGATTCGATCGAAAAAGATGGCGCACCTGCCGGCGAAGCGAAAGTTCGCATCGGCAGCGACGCCCTGTTATCGGCCTCTGAAGCCAAGGTTTCGGGCCTGATGGGAAAACTCAGCTCGGCGGAAGATTCGTTGGTCAAAAAGGGCACCTCTTTGGTTGCGGTTTACGACAACGCCTGCCGCGGAAAACAAGATGCCGTTCTGCAAATTGAGGCCGAGGCCAAAGTCCTTCAAGACGACACCTCGCTGGCGGCCCTCAATGCCGAACTCGAAGCCGACAAGTGCCTGCTTCGTGTCGACGAAAACCAAATCATGCACCTGATTCAACCGCTGCCAGATGAAATCACGTCGAGCTTCGCTTCGCAATCCGAAGACCAAGTTCAAGCGCTCGCGACCGTCAATGATCCACGCGCCACCGAGGCCCGTCACATCACGTTTTCCAAAGCGCTTGCGGCTTGGGACTGGTTCTTCTCAGACGCAGCGATCAATTCGACTCAATTGGCCAATGACGTCATCGTGGCTGTTATCGACACCGGCATCTTGCACACACATCCCGATCTTGTCGAAAACCGCTATCTTTCGGCCACCAATTCCAATGGCTTTGACTTCGTCAACAACGACAACGACCCGACCGACGACAACGGGCACGGCACACACGTCGCCGGTATCGTCGGCGCACGCGCCAACAATGGCGTCGGTGTCACCGGTGTGATGGGAACTCGAGTGAAGCTCATGGGTATCAAAGTGCTCGCCGCCGATGGTTCGGGAGGCATTCCCGCGATCGTAAACGGGATTCGCTACGCGGCCGATAACGGGGCGCATGTCATCAACATGAGTCTCGGTGGCCGTGGTGCAACCACAGCCCTTCGCGACGCCATGAACTACGCAGCGAGCCGAGGTGTGGTGGTGGTGGTGGCCGCCGGTAACGACAACGCGCTGATGGATGCCGGCAACAACTTCTATTCTCCAAGTGGATACTCGCGCGATGTTCCGGGCGCGATCTCTGTCGGTTCCGTTGATGCAGTCAGCGGCGCTCGCTCGTCATTTTCCAACTACGGCACAAACTATGTCTGGATCGGCGCACCCGGTTCAAACGGTATTCTCTCGACGTACACCGGAAACGGCTACAACGCGATCCAAGGCACATCGATGGCCTCGCCGGTCGTGGCCGGAGCCGCCGCCTTGCTGGTGGGCGCGTATCGCGCGCGAGGCATCGCCTACACGCCAGCAGACGTCGTGAACCTGCTCACCGACAGCGCTCGCCCAGTAACCGCACTCAACAACTTCTTCCGCAACGGCGCCACGCTTGATATCGAGCGCGCCGCACGACTCTTTTTTAGTCGCCATGTTCTCGCCGGCACTGCAGCTACGGAGGCCTTCTGATGAGACGCCCATCCAAACCCACAATTGTACTGGCGACAGTGGTCATGATTCTCGGCTACCAGAACTGCGGCGAATTTGTCGTCGATACTGGAAAGCTCTCACAGTTTTCTTCGCTGGGTGCCACGCAAAGTGCCGGGGCTGACCTTGTTCCTTCGACCGACAAATTTGACTCCTCGTGCAAAACCAATTCGGCCTACGACGCCTGCGTGTTCCAACAAAACCCGCTCAGCCGCAGTGGAGGAACTCTCTCGGCCGACGCAGCAACACGCCAGCAGCAGCTCTCGGCACAAGCCCTCTACGGAGTTAAACTCACGTCGCTAGCAGGTAACGGCAAACTGGAAAATGCCACGTTCTCCGTGCAATCGCTAAGCACACCGCAAGTCTCAACCACCGCATTGGCGCTGAAGTCCGATCCCGGCACAGCCAATTCATCGGCATTTGAGCAAGCCAATGTGTACTACTGGATCAATCGTGCGGCCGAATATTTCGACGCTCGCACCAACGGTGCGCTGCCGGCCAAGGGCAAAGCCATCAAAGTTCTCGTCGATGACACACTCACGGGATACGACTCGGCGAAAAACACCATTCGCCTCAAACGCTCGGACACCAACTCCGTCGCCTGGAGCGGTGATCTCGCTGTGCACCTTTTTGGTGTCGCAAATTTGATGCTCGCCAATCCTTCGGGCTGGGCGGCGCTCTCGGCGACAAAACACTCCACCTGCAACGCCATGGACAAAGGCTGTTGCACAGCTGCCGTTGGCTGCGGAAACGCGATTCGCTTTGGAGTCGGAGAATATTTCGCCGCAAGTCTCTTCCCCGAACGCACCCGCATCGGAGAAGCTTTGGCCAACACCGGCAATCCCCAAATCATTGGTGGTGTTGCGCGCGATCTCGCCTCACTCTCCTCGTCTTCGGCGACCAGCACCTTCACCACCGCAACGGGATACGCTCAGTCGCTTGGCCTCGTGTACGCCTCGATGTGGTTTGAAATCCGCAAGGCCTCCGGCACACAATCCAACGAAATCGACCGTTTGTTTCTCGAACATTTAAGTCTCTTGGATGGCAACGACGATTTCCGCACGGCTTTTGCCAAAGTGAAAACCATCGATGCTCGTCTCTTCAGCGGTCGCCACTCGAGCAAATTCGACAATCAGCTGACGGCCCGCGGAATATAATTATTCCCAGGCGGCTGCTCCTCGCATAACGCTAGTGTCCATAGGCCCGGTCAATGACTGGGTCTATCAATTTGGTGCATGAGTTTTTTCGTGAACCGGCGTTCTTTTTACGTGCACCATCAGGAAAAACCCAGTAACTCTCGGCCTTGAGAGCAAGTTCCTTTTTGGAACCGGTCTTAGGGGCAAAGGTCTACAGGATCTTCGGGGGAGGGGTTTCCTGATGTCGCAAAACAAAGCATATTCGAGAACAAATCTGATTCAAGCTGCAGCGATTTGTGCGATGGCGGCCATGACCATGACTGTTTCTGCCTGCGGGGGCGGCGGAGGCGGAGATGGCGGCGGGGGGCACGCGGTTCCCAAGGTCGACCTATCGGCTTGCGATCAACATCCGGAGGTCGGTCCTTCGGCGCTGATTGGTAACGCAACAAAGACTGAGTTCGTAAAATCTGAGTTCTTCAACAAGCCCTATGATCGCTATGATCTCGAAGCGGTTCTCGACGCGTCGGTAAAGTCCACCGCTCAGTACGTAAATTCGCTGGGCATCACCCTTCGAAAAGTTGTCAATGGCTCTCCTGCAGGAAAGTGTCCGAACTATTTCGGCGTTCCCAACGCGCCAGACGATCTCCTCGCGATCTGGAATGAAGCGGCTGCGGGTTCTTCAAATAACTCTAGCCTTCAGGGGCTCTTTTTTGAGTATTGCGGCCAAGGCACCGGAGCGGGCTGCAAAGAGCGCGAAATGATCAATCCCACAATTTTGGTGAATCATGTCGCCGACCGCTGGACACTCGTCCACGAACTCATGCACCACAATTTCAATCAGGGGCGCAAGGCTGATGCAGAAATCCCTTCGGCATTTCGTCTCGATCAGATGACTAAGTACCATAGCGACCAGTTCAAAAAGTTTCTCAAGGACTTCGAAGATCTTCCCAATCGTGGAGACCTTTCGAGCGCGGTGACAGAACTTGAAACGCTGGTGAAAATCGGCCATCACGCTCTAGCGCGAAAACCTCTCGAGGAAGTCGCGATCGAAGGCATGCTGATTGATCTGTGGGCGAAAGACGAATTCAAGAATTCAGGCTCGCGCGAGCCTTCGACATGGTACATGGAGTACTCTCGTACAGAAGCGATGAAACAGTCTGGAGAGTTGGCGGGATTCCTTGCCCCATTAAAAAAAGCGGCCGAAGAGAACTTCTGGCCAGAAATCTCGGCGCAAATTCAAACGGTCGAAGATCTTATGCAAATGCCAGAGCGCGAAACGCTTCGCATGATCAAAGAAGCCAAGGCGAAGATTGCGAAGAAACTTGGCCGCGTGGACAGCGAAGAGCGAGGATCGACACTTCCGCCGATCATGGGTATGACAAGTCTTCATGCTCACGACGAAGAAGTGTCGTTCGACGCTGATCAAAGCGCTGAACACGCACGCGCCCATCTTGATCAAGTCGACAGAGAGGGCGCGGCGAAAAAGTTCATCGAAGAAATTCGAAAGCTTCGCCAGGACGTCGAACAAATCGCGAAGTAAGTATCTCGGCTAAATCCCTTCTAAGCGAGGCCAACGTACTGTCGGAAACTTCACGCATTGTGAGGATCGACCGACGATTGCCTCGCTTTTGCTGCCAACTTCCTAGACGAATTCTCATTTTGAGACAGCATCATCAAGTGACCCTCGCAATTGTGTCGGAAGCCCTTTCGCGTGAGATTCTGGTTTCACGCGATAAGGAGCTAACATGAAAAACACAAACTGCCCTCTCGTAAAGTCCCAGCAGAAAGCCAACCTCGCTGGCCAAAGAGGTGAACAGGCAGGAAGCCTCCGCATCGCCGTTCTCGCGAGCTTCGTCATCGGAGCCTTTGCTCTGGGTTCGGTAGCCGCCCAAAGCCTCGTCTCTAACAACACCGACGCTGAGCGCCTGCAGTCTCAGATTCGAATGCTAAAATCGGAAACACAGGCCGTGACGGCGACCAAAGCAATCGTGTCGTCAAAGCTCGTAGCTGATCTTTAAGAACCAATTCGCGACTTTTACTAGGAGGGATTCTAGAAAATAAGCCTAAACCACCGAAACGTTGGACCTGACAAAAAGCCGACCCTCCACCCGGGTCGGCTTTTACTTTTCTCGTCTATCTAGAAAACTAGCGAGGAATCTGGACGCCGCGAGATTCCGCGATCACAGCGGCTTCATCATAACCAGCGTCGACGTGGCGGAAGATGCCCATCGCAGGATCAGCCGTCAGAACGCGCTTCAAGCGAGCGGCTGCCTTCTCTGTTCCGTCGGCAACAATCACCTGGCCCGCGTGGAGCGAATATCCCATACCGACTCCACCGCCGTGATGGAAGCTCACCCAGGTCGCACCACAAGCCGTGTTCACAAGCGCGTTTAAAATCGGCCAATCGGCAATCATGTCCGAGCCATCCTTCATCGCTTCGGTTTCACGGTTTGGCGATGCCACGGAACCGCAATCCAAGTGATCGCGGCCGATAACGATGGGGGCCTTCACTTTTCCTTGGCGAACAAGTTCGTTAAACGCCAAGCCCGCTTTGTCGCGCTCACCATATTCCAGCCAGCATATACGAGCCGGAAGACCCTGAAACGCAATCCGCGCCTGAGCCATATCGAGCCAACGGTGCAGCGATTTTTTTGCTGGGAAGAGCTCGCGAAGCATGTCGTCGCAGACTTTGATGTCTTGAGGGTCGCCGCTGAGGGCGACGAAGCGGAACGGCCCCGAGCCTTTGCAGAACAAAGGACGGATGTATTCGGGAACAAACCCCGGAATCTTAAAGGCGTCCTTCTCTCCGCCCTCGACGGCGCGGGCGCGAATATTGTTTCCGTAGTCAAATGTGACGGCACCTTTCGCCTGCATCGCAAGCATGCCTGTTACGTGCTTGGCCATCGATTTGATGGAAAGCTCCTCGTACTTCTTCGGATCGGCCTTGCGAAGCACGGCCGCCTTTTCGAGATCATAGCCTTCCGGGATATAGCCATTCAAAGGGTCGTGCGCACTTGTTTGATCGGTCAAAACATCTGGCTGAAAGCCTTTGGCCGCCATCTCATGAATCACCGTCGCCATGTTGCCGTGAAGAGCCACGGAGCGCGCGATGCCCTTTTCTTTGTATTCACGAATCCGGCGAATCGCATCGTCGAGATCGGTCGCCACTTCGTCGACGTACTTCGTGCGAAGACGAAAATCGATTCGTGTCTTGTCGATTTCAACAGCTAAACAAGCCGCACCGGCGAACACCGCCGCCAGCGGCTGCGCACCACCCATTCCGCCAAGACCCGCCGTTAAAACCGATTGGCCTCTTAGAGGAGTTTCTTCGCTAAAGTACTTCGTTTTAGAAAAGTGCTGGCGACCGCATTCGGCAAATGTTTCGTATGTGCCTTGAACGATGCCTTGCGTGCCGATGTAGATCCACGAACCCGCCGTCATCTGGCCGTACATCATGAGACCTTTTTTAT
>CAUJGS010000051.1 GCA_963170185.1 Bdellovibrionota bacterium | reverse complement strand
ACGACGTTTCATCGAACCTGCGAAACCGATTTTCGTATCCGCGCTAAACGCCTTCACCGTGAGCTTTTCAGCTCCCTCAGCCGTGGCAGCCGTCGTCGCCCCGTCACCCCAACCGGGCTCGCCAAAGTTCTTAGCCGGTTTCGCTTTATTCGTGTGATTGCGATCAGGAGTTTGATTCGATGCCATGAAACTTCCCCGTAGACGGTGTAGCGCGATAGTATCTCGACCATTCCAAAGGATCAAATATGAGTCAAAAGAACTTTGCCCAGTGCACGCCCGGGATCGGCGAATATGTCGAAACACTCTTTCAGCCTGTCGACGCGGCGCTTGCGAAAATTCGCGACCAGTCGCTCAAAGAAGGGCTTCCGGCGATTCAAGTCGGCCCAATGGATGGTCGCCATCTGGAGGTTCTCACGCGCCTCATTCGCCCGACTCGTGCCGTTGAAATAGGCACCCTTGGCGGCTACTCCGGCCTCTGCCTCGCGCGCGGGCTTCAGCCAGGAGGTTCACTACACAGTTTCGAGAAAAACGAAAAACACGCCAAAGTGGCCGAAGAACACCTTCGCTCAGCGCTTGAAGCCGAAAAACTGGACGTGAAGTTTCAGATCCACGTCGGACCGGCTCTCGAAAACCTGGCCAAGATCGAAGCCGAGGGTCCATTTGACCTCGTCTTCATCGACGCCGACAAACCGAGCTACCCCGCGTACTTCCAATGGGCTGCAAAACATCTTCGCATTGGTGGAGTGGTCATCGGCGACAACACCTTTGCCTGGGGAGAAGTGCATCGCGCAGCTGAGAAAAGCGGAAACGACAAACTGATGGTCGGCTCGCTAGACGAATTCAATCGCCAGCTCGCCGCACACCCATCGTTTCGCGGAACCATTCTCCCGACAGCCGAAGGTCTCACCGTCGGCGTAAAGATTCGCTGATCAGCTCTAGTAGTTCTTTTTCAAGTCCAACCCCTGATACAGGGATTGGACTTCTTTTTCGTAGCCATTGAATTTGAGTGTCGCGATCTTCTTAGGAAAAAACGAACCGTCAATTCGTGTCTCCCGTGCCTGGCTCCAGCGCGGATGAGAGACATCGGGATTCACATTGGCGTAAAAACCATACTCCTCAGAGGCAAGGCTTTCCCACAAAGACTTCGGTTGTTCAGATGTGAACTCGATCGCATCGATCGATTTGATACTTTTAAAGCCGTACTTCCATGGGACGACAAGACGAATCGGCGCCCCGTTTTGATTGGGAAGTGGCTTTTTATAAATCCCAGTCGCCAAAAAACTCAGTGGATGTTTGGCCTCGGCAAGCGTCAGCCCCTCCGTGTAGGGCCACGGGTAGTAGCCCATCTTTTTGATATTCGGCATCTGTTTGTCGTCAACATGGGTCAGAAACTTCACATACTTGGCTCCAGCCAAAGGCTCGGCGTGCTCGACAAGTTTTGCCAGAGGGAAACCCGTCCACGGTAAAACCATCGACCAAGCCTCCACGCAGCGGAAGCGATAAACACGTTCTTCAAGAGTCACCGTCTTAAGAAACGATTCAAGATCGATCTCCATCGGTTTTTTCACAAGCCCGCTGATCTTGATCTTCCACTTTGCCGGTCGCTTCCAACGACTGGCGATCTCTTTGACTTCTTTTTTGTCGAGACTGAATTCGTAGAAGTTGTTGTACCCGGTCGCGAGTTCTTCCTTGGTGATAGGGCGCTCGGGGTCTTGAACCAGATACTTCTCGGCATGCGCTCGACTTAGCAGTGTCTGAGCCCCCAGAAAGCCGAGTCCGTGAAGCACGGTTCGACGACTGAGATAAATCTCCTCCGGAGTCACCAACTCGGAACCTGGACTTTTTAATTCGTTCTTGTCCATGCCTGTCTCACTTTCTATTCTAAACACCATGTTGAAGTTCACGCTCTGGGTTTCACTCGTTCTCCCGCTTGCGTGGATCGCCATTCGCTTTTTCGGGATCGGCGCCGACAGCGGCCCGAGCGCCAATCCCGCTCAAGAACTTAACCATCTCTTTGGGCAAGTCGCCATTTACGCAGTCGCCGCAAACCTCATGCTCGGCCATCTGCTGGCGACGAATCGGTTTCTCACGTCTCGTTACCCATCGTCCGCCCGCCTCCTGCTTACGCTCAAGAAGTTTCGACGAAACCTAGGCGTCGCCGGCTGGCTCTATCTTGTTGTGCACGTCGTTTTTCATTTCCTGATAGAAGCGGGACTCGCCGAGGGCTTCGATGCGATCTTGCACGCTCGCTACCTCTGGGTTGGCGCAGCGGCCGCCGTGTTTCTTTCGAGCCTCGCTGTCACGTCCAACAATTTCTCGCAGAGAAAACTTGGTCGAAAATGGACTCAGCTTCATCGCCTGGTCTATCTCGCGTTTTTCCTCGCGGTCGCGCACACTCTTATGATCGAAAAAGCCGACATTCCGCACTTTGCAACACTCGGCATCGCCACGGCGCTTCCTTATGGATTTCGGCTCGCGTTTTGGGCATTGAAGCGGCGCAAGGCGACAGACGCCCGGCGGCAACTGCCTCCAAACTAAGTTCTGACAGTTTTTTCGTTGCGGAAGCGGCGTTCGACATGAGTACAGTTCCATATCGGAACCAGAGGACTCATGACGAACTCTCAAACAATGAAAAGCCGACACACTCTCGAAAACGGATCGCAATCAAAACGGTCCGTTTTTTCATGGTCAGTCTCCTTCGGCACCGTCCTCTCTCTGGTCACGCTCTTCGTAAGCCTACTTGCGCAAAACCCGGCTGAAGCTCATACCGACAAAAATCTTCTCAACCCATTTTCAGGCCTTCAAGCGCTCGACCCCCAAGCTCTGGTCGAACAGATCGAAGAAGGTACGAACTCCGCCTACACGACAAACTCACTCACCTCGCCTTTGGCATCGGCCGTCTTTGATCTGGTCCGCTACATGCGACTCCACCAAATCGCCGCCAACGACGCCGAGATCGACGTCACGATTCCGCGCTACAATCGCATCGAGATGTTCGGCGGTTGGGTTAACGAAGACTCACCGGCAAACTGCTACAACACGCGGGCTGAAGTCCTAATTCGCGACGCCACGGACGCTTCGAAAATCACGTTCAGTTCCGGAAACCCCTGCCAGGTCACTAAAGGCGACTGGCTCGATCCCTACACCGGTGATCGCTTCAAACTCGCCAAGGCCGTGCAGATTGATCATGTGGTTCCACTGAAAAACGCCTACCGCTCTGGCGCCCACCAGTGGACCAAAGAACGTCGCTGCCATTACTCGAACTTTCTCCTAGATCCCGTGCACCTTCTCACCGTCAGCGGTCGCGAGAACATGTCCAAGGGAGATTCGGGTCCAAATTCTTATCTTCCACCAAATGACGCCTACGTCTGTTCGTACCTAAGAAACTGGATGCAAATCAAAGCGGTCTGGTCACTGGGCTTTACCGATGTCGAAGCAAATGCGGTCCACGGCGCGCTAACGGCTTACCGCTGCGATGCCTCGCATGGACAAATGACCTCGGTGGAGCTCAATGCCAAACGCGCGGCTACCAACCGCATGAATGTAAAGTGTCTTGAAAACCTCGAAGCGGCGGCCGACCCAATCCGCCCAGCCGTACGCCTTCCACTTCCGTCACCACGAACGGCAACGTACTCGGCCGATCATCCGGCCGAACAGCCGGTCACGACGAGCGAGCAGCCTTAAGCAAGATCTCACGCGTGAGACGTCGAAGTTCGCGACCCAGGTTAGGGCCTTGAAGTTCTAAACCTTCCAAGTCATGTGCTCGAGCGCGAACTTCGTCTTCCTTACCAAGCAAGAGCCCTCGCCGCTTAAGCGCGCCAGCTCTTCGCGTGTCGGGATCATAGATCGCATCTAAAACTTCTAAAGCGACTGGCGCACGCCCGTCCGTCCAATGTTCCAAAGCCGTCATCCAATCGCGCTCGATAGCGGTAAAGTGTCGGCACTCATCGCGTTTACTTTCCTTTGCGCGTCGATCGGCTTCAAATTTTTCACGAAACTCCTGAACAATCGTCTCGCGTGAAACCAAATCTTTTGCCGGGTCCGGCGCCGATGTTCGCAGTTCTTTTTCGTAGCGCATGAACCAGACCGCCGTATCGATAAACGGACGGCCATACTTCCAGTTGGAAAGCTTCTCTTGCACTTGCTCGATGCTAAAACGCTGAAGCAAGCGGTAAAACAACGCCAATCGCCGTGCCTCAAGCGTGACCGGCTGAAACACATGGTCGCGCACCGGCAAAATCGCACTCGCCCAATTTTCGAAAACCAACTCTCCCAATCCCGCATGATTGAGATTGTCGAAGGCCAGCTTCGGGTTTTTCACCATGAGCATCTTGTCGACCTCATCCCGAACACGTTCCCGCGAAACCCATTCGCCCCGACGCTCAAGAGGGCGTTTGGAAATCTCCGTCGCCATTTCCGTTATCGCGGCAAACGTTGCCGGCTCGATGCGAAACCCAAGCTGCCCGGAAAACCGGATCGCGCGTAGGATGCGAAGTTCGTCTTCTTGAAATCTTTTTTGCGGTTCGCCGACAGCGCGCAGGGTTCCAGACCGGATATCCTCCTGACCATTGACGAAATCGAGAACCTCAAGAGTCTTGGGCCGATAAAAAAGAGCGTTCACCGTGAAGTCGCGCCGAATCGCATCTTCTTCCAAACTCGAAAACTCCACGGAACTCGGGCGACGACCGTCAAGATACTCGCCATCTTTACGAAATGTCGCGATCTCAATTGGCCCTGCCGCCGTCGGCAGTACGATCACGCCAAAGGCCTTTCCCACCAATACCGGATTCCATGCCTGAAAGAGTGATTCAACCTGATCAGGAGTCGCATCCGTCGCGATATCCAGATCTTTCGCGACCCGATCCATAATCGCATCGCGCACGCAGCCACCGGCCAAAACGGCCTCAAAGCCTTTGTCCGTCAGGGTGTCACAGATTTTTTGTGCAAACGCCCACTGGGGATGAGCATGGATATGCTGTAGAAACTGGGGCGAGACGAGTGATTTCACGACAGGTTTTCCCTTTCGCTTCTTAGCCCCTACAAATTACGGTATGGTGAGAACGAGGCCTGTGTCTATCAAAAATCTCCTGAACTGTACCGAAGCAAAGTCCCTCATCGAACGACATCTACCAGATGTTCAAGTTGGCTTTGCGCGCCTAGACCGTCCGCTCTCCATTGACTTCTACGACGCCTTCCTTAAGGAAGGGATGCACGGCGAACTCGAATACCTCGCCCGCCACCGCGACCAAAAAGCCGATCCTCGCCAATGGATTTCGTTTGCTCATTCGGCGATCGTGCTCACGTTCCATTATGTAACAAAAGAAAACATCACGCCTCACGCAGGCAAACGTGTCGCGCTGTACGCGACGTACACCGAAAATCAAGAAGACTATCACCACGAAATCCGCCGCAGACTCGCTCCGATTCTCCAAGAACTCAACACGCAATATCCCGAAGCAAGCTTTCGACTCGGGCTTGACGCCGAACCCGTGTTAGAACGCGACCTCGCCTATCGAGCAGGCCTCGGGTGGATCGGAAAAAACACCTGCTTGATCGACCGCGACCGCGGAAGCCTTTTCTTCATAGCGGAAATCCTTACTTCTCTCGAACTCGCCGACGAGACGAGAACCGCGACAATACAGAGTCGGGATCACTGCGGCACCTGCACGCGCTGCCTGGACGTCTGCCCGACGGGTGCCCTGTTAGAACCGCGCAAACTTGATCCCCGTCTCTGCATTTCGTATTGGACAATCGAATCGAAGTCCGTTGCCCCACGCGAACTTCGAAGCAAGTTCGGCGACTGGTTTTTCGGCTGCGATCTCTGTCAAACGGTCTGTCCATGGAACGGCAAGGTTTTCGGACGAGACGAAATGCAGGCACAAGCGCAAGCCGTTCTTCCTCGAGATCCCGCTGCACGAACGGCACTTGTCGACGAACTTCGAGAGATTCTGACTTTGTCCAATCGTGAACTCGAAAGACGGTTCACGCTCTCGCCACTGAAGCGCGCTCGCGGATCAGGACTTAAGCGAAACGCCCTCTACGTCGTGGGCAATCTCAAACTCCACGAACTCACGAACGAAGTCTCAGCCCTCTTGGGCGACCCTAAACTGGGAACATTGGCAAAAGAAATCCTGAAAGACTCTCAAGACGGATTCAAACAGGCTTAAGCTTAATCCACCGAAGAAAGCACAAACCCCTCCAGCTTGAGACGCTGAAGGGCCCGAGAGATTTCTTCACCCGATACGCGAGCCTCACGACTTGCTGTATTCATCGCGGTTTGCACGTCGGCACGAAACTCCTCACGTATCGCCTCGATCAAGGCAGCTTCCGCCAAACCGAGATCGCGCTCGACAAGACTGCCCCGAAACCTCGCGATCGCACATAGCGGCGCCAAGCGATCCTGTGGCTTGGTCAAAATCTCAAGCGTCGGATTGATCATCACCTGACCATTCGCAAGCGACTCCAATTCCGCGATCTCGTCTTGCGGGCTCAGATAAGAAATCAAACGCTCGATTTCGCGCTGAACAGGAAAAATCGAATAAGGCTTCGCCTCTGGCTCACGAAGCCAGTGCCGAAGTGCCATCCAGGGCGTCTCGCGATGGCCTTGTTCACGCCAAATCCGGCGAAAAATAGCGAGCGCTGTGTCTTCGTCGCCAAGCTTTCCATCCGCAGTAAGAACTTTTCTTAAAAACGCCTCTAGCGGAACGCTCTTCTCATGGTGATTCGTATCACGCACAACTATAGCGACATCACGAAGGCTTATGTTCCACTGCTGAAACCAGTCACTCGAGCTTTCCGAGCTGATATAAATCGTGCTGGGCCTGCCGCCGAAGACGCGTCGATTAAAACTCTCCAGCCAATGTCGGATCTCAAACTCGGCCACAGGATCAGGCCGCATTGCGATCGTCATGCGAAGCTCTGAGTTCTCTGAAATGACCTCTTCCAGTCGGGCTCTTAGCGGTCCACCGAAGTGCACCAGCCAATCCAATCGTAGTTGCGGTCCGTCAAAATGCCATTCCCGCAAAACCTGCGACCAGTTTTGTCGGCTAGAAAATGGGAATTCCCGAAGAATCTCAAGCTCATTGCTCACTTCTCCAGCATACGAAATTCGACGCCTTGCGCGTAGGAGATTCGAGGTTTGACGCTCCCCCTCTCCCTCGCTAAGACTCCGCGGTCCGTCTCGCCACTTAAGAGGGGTCTTGAAGTGAATATGAGAATCGCGATCTCCATTTTTTTTGGACTCATATCTGGACTGTTTGTCACAGCGGCCGCTGAGGCCCGCTCGATTCAGGGCCTGATCGAACACGGCAACATACCTTCACCTCTCTCTCTTTCCTTGAGCCTGACAGCGCCACACAACTGGGTCTCTGAAGTCCGCATTCGTCCGCTAGAGGCTGGCGGACTTGCCAACGCGTCTTATCCGCTGCACACCTCAATCGCGATTCGCTCGGCTCTTTCAAGTCTCAGCAATGGCGACTACGTCGTCATCACGGGTCAGTACTTGGACATGGACTACGATGGCCGCATGGACACTCTTGCTGTCAGTGGGATCGAATCCGTCGGCTTACAAAAGCTTTTGGGAACTTGGCGAAACGCGGCCTGGGATATTTTCCGCTTTCAAGACTATAATCGCCTCGAACTCTATCGCCCTTCCGCAAATGCGGTGCGCTCCGCGACTCTGCACTTACGCAAACTCAAGGTGCTCAACTACACGCTGGCACCCGAAGCTCGCGGTAGCTTTTCACTATTGATGGTGGAAACCATCAATAGTTCGCTCACGGCAAACGGCAAAGCTCAACCCGTCTTCGCCGGACGTATTGAGCTCACGTCACCCTCAGCGGTGCAGCTCGATGTGTTTGATCCGACGACTGGGAAAACCGTCGAATCTCACTCGCTCACGCAGCTTGAGACCACGAAATGACGTTTGTTCCTACGTCCGACAGTTTGTTTTTTGGACGTGGCGATAAAAACGACCCACGCCTCGGAGAACTCGTCAAACCGGCGACACTCTCCAAACTCGGTGCTCCCACCGCCGGCAGCACAAAGCTTGCGATCTTGGGATATCCAGACGACGACGGGATCGCCCTCAACGGCGGACGCCCAGGAGCCAAGGAGGCCCCGGCTCGCATTCGGCAGTATCTCTACAAAATGACGCCACCGGCGATTTTGGCGACACATGCTGAAAGTCAGAAACTCGAGCTTTGCGACTTCGGCGATCTCGACTGTTCAAGCAAGACTTCTCCTGCTGAGCTCGCCTCACGCCACGAGACCGCTCGCGAAGCCGTTCTTAAACTCCTCAAGAATGGCTTTAAGACTCTCACATTAGGTGGCGGTCATGATTACGGCTTTCCAGACGCGGCTGCGTTTTGTGAGTCTTGCCGACCCGGTGTAAGGCCTCTTGTCATCAACTTTGACGCCCATCTCGATGTCAGACCGCCCGACAAAGGCTTCCATAGCGGAACACCCTTTCACCGCCTCCTCACGGCGTTTCCTGAAATCGACTTTCTCGAGCTTGGCTTACAATCGCAGTGCAACTCCGCCGCCCATCTCGCCTGGGCACATGAACGCGGCGTCTTGGCTTCCTTTCAAGAAGATCGCCTAGCCGCCGGCGAATCTCTCACGCAAGTGCTGCATCGATTCCTTGGAGAATCGGCGCTTCGCGCCCGTCCAACATTTCTTTCCATCGATATCGACGGGTTCTCCTCGTCGATCGCACCCGGCGCAAGCCAGGTGTGGCCAACTGGCTTCTCTGCTGATGACTTTTTTGACGCTTTCTCGTGGTGTATGCGTCGACTCGACGTCCGCGGCGTCGGCATATATGAGGTTTCGCCAAAATTTGACGTAGATGATCGCACATCGCGTTTGGCCGCTTTGATTGCGCATCGTTTTATGTTTCAATTGTAAACATGCAGTGGACTGAAACGGATTTTCCGTTTGGCCTGGGGAGTGACAATCACTCCGCAGTCCATCCCCGGATTCTTCAAGCGATTAGCGACGTCAACTTTGGATTTGCGCCGAGCTACGGCACCGATCTTGTCACGCGTGAAGCCGATAAGCTCTTTCAAACCGAGTTTGGTCTAAGTTCGGTCTTTTTTTGTTTCAACGGAACAGCTGCGAACGTGCTCGCCATCGGCACCCTCATCGAGCGCCATGAGGCCGTTATCTGTTCGCAACACGCGCACATTGCCGTCGACGAATGTGCCGCACCGGAAAGCCTGCTCGGATGTAAACTCATCACCGTCGCATCACCCGACGCCAAGCTCACACCCGAAATGATCCAACCTCTGTTGATCCGCCGAGGCGATCAGCACTTTGCACAGCCACGTCTTGTCTCAATCACGCAGCCAACTGAGCTCGGAACCCTTTATTCATCCTCCGAACTCGCCACGCTCCGCGCTTTTTGCGATCGGCATGGGCTCTGGCTCCACGTCGACGGCGCACGATTGGTTCACGCAGCAGCCCAACTCGGCGGGCTTAAACAAGCATGCCTCGGAGCCGACGCGGTTTCTTTCGGTGGCACAAAAAACGGACTTCTTTTTGGTGAAGCCGTCTTGTTCCTAAGTTCACGAGCCCGTGAGCGAGCAAAAAACTTTCCCTACTTTCGCAAACAACTGATGCAACTTCCCAGCAAAACACGTTTTCTCTCTGCTCAATTTCAATGTTTTTTAGAAAACCGTTTCTGGCAGGAGCTTTCGCAACACAGCCTTAAAATGGCGAAAAAACTCCGAGACGGACTCGAAGAAGCCGCCAAACTCGGAGCGCCGATTCAATTCACACAAGAAACCCAGAGCAATGCCGTTTTTGCGATCTTCGGTGAACAGCTGGAGAAAGCACTCAAGGATGAGGCTTTTTTCTACATCTGGGATGAACACACAAGAGAGGCACGTTTGATGACCTCCTGGAGCACGAAAGACTCGGACATCGAGCGCGTGATCCTAAGAGCCAAACAGGCAGGGAGGCCGGCATGAGTAAAAAAAGAAACGGCGGGAGCTTCTTTGGAGCGCTCACTTTCTTTCTCTTTTTTCTATCAATCCTCGTTGTCTTGGCGATCATCGGTATCTACACCGTCCGCGATCGATTGGCGCTCGAGTTCATTCGCGAGCAAGGCCCAAAGAAATTCGGCGTCGAGGCCTTGGCCATCAACTCGCTCATTACAAGACCACTTGGACCGTTCTCTGTCGAGGTCGGCGGCTTAGTTCTAAAGACATCACCCAACTCGCCAACGATTCGCGCGGAAAAGGCGCTCATCAGCACCCCGAACAGTCTGCTAGGCCTCTACCAGCTTTGGCACGCGAGATCTCCTCTAGCCCTGAACGTTAAACTTGAGGGACTCGTGATCAACGTCGGCAAATCGTCCGAGACACAACCTTCCACTCCACCGCCGCATTCTGCGATCGCAAGCACTCCCGAGCTCCCATTTCCCATCAATCTTGAACTCGACCTTCGCGACGCCACACTCGAGATGAGTCTTGGCGAGGCCGGCTCGCAACCTCTCGCGATTCGAGAGATCACCGGCATTACGCGCATGGAACTTGAGCCTTCGGCAAAACCGAGCGAGTTTATCGCGCGTTCCAGTGGCCAAGTCGCGCTGAAGTTCAAACTCAGCGACCGTGGGGAACTCCCGATTCGAACCGAATGGAAACTCACAGCAAGACCGAAGTTTGAAGGCCAAGACATTCTCGCTCCCGTCGACATTCAAGAGATGTTGATTTCCACTCTTGGCCTGAACTTAAAAAGCTCCGGTAAGTTTCAGTGGCCAAGCCAAGATCTGGAATTTAAGTCCTCCGGTTTCTCGGCTGATCTCGGCGTGATTCCTCTTGAGCCCGAAGAGAGCAAAGCCCTTGGCTTGTCAGGACGCCTCCGAGGAGAGGCCGATTTCGCAGTCAACCTAACCGGCTCCTTAAAAAAACAAATTCGAGCAAGTGGACAGTTGAAACTCAAGCGTGGCCAGTTCCCGTTTGCGATTGTACGCGAAACGCCCCGTCCTTTCTCATTAAAAGGCCCCGTCGACGTCGACCTCGATATTCCATTTTCCATTCTCTACGATCTTGCACAAAACAAACCCGAGTCGATCGACCTACAGCTAGCCACCATCAGAACCGACCTCACCGCCGCCGAAGTCCTTGTCGATGGACTGCTCAACAAGCAAGCCAACGTCATGCTTGGCCTCAACACCCAACTCACAGCCGCCGGCGAAAATGCGGAACTCTCTAGCCTGGAATTCCGCCTTGCGAACTTTCTCTTAAGCATGAAAGGCCAGCTATCGATCAACAAACAGCGAGCTTCCAAACTAGAACTCAAGGCAACTCTACCTGATGTTCGAGGATGGCCTCTTATCCTTCCCGTGATCAGCAAAATCGAAGGAAGTCCGATCACCACTCAGCAGCTCTCCCAAACCAACGGATCGATTTCCGTCCTAGCGCGGCTTGAAGCTCCGCTAATGGACCCGGAGAAGGCAAAAAACGAGTTCAAGCTCGATCTTGATACCCTAGATGTCCGCGATTTCTCCTTTCCACTTGGCTTGAACTTCGCGACCAAACAATCCGACAATACGTCACCGTTAAAACGGACCGCCAGCGGCCTCATTCAAGGTCAAGTACAAGCCGTCGGGAACTTCTCTCCTAAACGTTGGAATATCCGAAGGGCCAACGGCTTTTTCGATCTCAAAGAAGTCGCTGTCGAATGGGATGACCTCCTCGCCAAGAAGGCCGGTCGCGACTTGAATGTGCGTTTCGACGCGGCATCGGATGGAACGAGGCTTAAACTCGATCGTTTCGATATTAAAACAGACATTAGCTCGCTTTCCGCCAAAGGCCTTGTCACCATTGGCGGCAGCGAGGCCGAGCCCGAATTCCGCCTCGATCAGAATATCGAATCTCAGCTCGCTCTGAGTCAGCTCTACGAAATCGCTCCAGTGTTGCGATCGGTGCGCGCCAAAGTCCCAACAGGTTCGCTCTACAACTCGTACAAGGTTAAAGGCTCGTTCTCTAGCAAACTGGGCATCGAGAAGTCCCCTCTCGTGCTAAATGGCAAAACTGTCTTACGCACCCCACAGATGGTGTATCTCGAAAGTAAACCGACCCAAACAACGACAGCCAGTGGCACGGCACAACCCGCTCCGCCCCCTGACTTTCCATTCTTGCGATGGCCTGTCGTAACCAACTCGCAAATCACACTGGATACGCAGATCGCAACTCTCAAGCACAAGTCTGGCGAAATGAAGTCCGTGCAAAGTGTGATGAGTCTCACCAAGGGCGAACTAACAGGCGTCGCAAAAGTCGCTCAAGGGTTCGGCGGCAGTATCGATATCAAAGCCATCCGTGTTGCCAAACTTAGTACGCTCCCCGCAAAAGATCTCAAAGCGCAAGTCAGCGGACTCTTTTCCGGGCTCAATCTCTCAAGCCTAGGCGAATACTTCGACCCCGGATTTAAAACCTTGGTCGGCGGAATCTCGGCCGGAAAATTCGACGCCGCCTTACTTCCATTTTCCAACGAAAGCATCGTCGACACGACGACAGCATCGGGGACAATTGCCGTTAAAAATGGTTTCCTCTCTAGCGTGAAGCTCGACGATCTGGTCAACAAGAAGATCGTCGAAAATCCGCAAATCGCGAAGCTCCTAAAAGTACAACCGACTGTCTCCACCAAAGGCGCTTCGTTTGATATGACGGCTGGCTATACCTATGGCAAAAGTCGCATGACTCTTAAAGACCTCAAGATGACCTCGCCAGAAAAAAACGCCATTCATCTCGCCGGGTGGATTCAGAAAGACTTCACGACCGAACTCATCGGCACAGCTTTCCTAGCGGACACGGCCATCGGCGGCAGTTTTAAAGAGGCAAACTCCGACCCTCAGGGCCGCCTCGTTGTCCCGATCAAAGTTGGCGGCTCGCTAAAATCACCAAGTCTCGAAATTGCGGAGTCGACTATCAGCGCGATGGTGCAAAAAACCGTCAATCACGAAGCCGACAAGGCAAAAACTCGCCTGAAATCCGAAGCGGAAAAAGTTATCGATCAAAAGAAAAACGAAGCTGTCGACAAACTCAAAGAAGAACTCAAAAAACGAGGACTTCCATTTTAAAGGTGCATCATGAGTCAGACCAAAAACTATCCCCCAGTCTCTTATTCCGACTATCTCAAAACCGGCAAATTGCTCGAGCTGCAATCCCCTCGCAGTCTCGAGTTCGGCAAAGAAGCCCACGAGGAGTTGCTGTTTATCATCGTCCACCAAACCTACGAGCTTTGGTTTCGCCAAATTCTCCACGAGATCAATTCGATTCTAGGGATCTTCAATCAAAGCGTCGTCCGCGAAGAAGAGATGATCACTGTTGTTAGCCGACTGTCGCGAATCGTCGAAATTCAACGCTTGCTCGTCGACCAAGTTTCCGTCCTCGAGACGATGACCCCGCTCGACTTCCTCGAGTTCCGAGACATGCTTTATCCAGCAAGCGGCTTTCAGAGCGTGCAATGGAGATTGATCGAAAATAAGCTCGGTCTTCGCCCGAAGTCACGCCTCAAGTACAATGCCCAACCCTATCACGCGCACGTAAACCCCGAAGAACAAAAGCTTCTTCTTGAAAGCGAAAACGCTCCGTCACTTTTCGATCAAGTCGATGCCTGGCTGTCTCGCATGCCGTTTCTCGGAGCCAAGGACTTCAACTTCGCTTCCGAATATGCCACGGCGGTAAAAGACATGCTCGACGCAGATGAAGCCAATGTTCGACGGTTCGCAAAAGGCGACGAAGACCTTCAACGCAACTTGAAGTCTATCGAAGACACTCGCGCCGTCTTTTCCAGTCTTCTTTCCGAAGAAAAATACAAAACACTCGTCGAGGCCGGAACATTCCGTCTTCAACACCGTTCCATACAAGCAGCTCTTTTCATCCTGCTTTATCGCGATCAACCGATATTTGGTCTACCGTTCCAACTTCTCACACGTCTTCAAGACGTGGACGAACTGATGACGACATGGCGCTATCGTCATGCCCTGATGGTCCACCGTATGTTGGGAACCAAAATCGGAACTGGCGGCTCCAGCGGTCACCAGTACTTAAAAGCCGCAACAGATCAGCATCGCGTTTTCGGAGACTTTTTCAATCTGACGACGTTCTTGATTCCAAGATCTCGGCTACCGAAATTGCCGGACTCAGTTTCAAAACGACTAGGCTTTCACAGCCCCTAGTCCAAGCTGTCTGAGAAATGTTGCATCTTGAATGCGGGAGCGGACCCAAACATCCGCTTCTTCATAGCTGATTTCCCGCTCAGCCTCGCGAACGAGGTCTTCAAAAACACTCTCTGTCGCGGCATGAGCGAGACTCGGAAAAGCACCGTCGTCGATTTCACCGATTCCGACGATCGCAAAGGATGTCCAAAGCTCTTTCATCGCGCTTAGGTATCGACGCTCGTTGTCCCTACCAGTTAGGTCCGACCCTCTTCGAATATCTTTGGTCGAAAGCGGTGATTCCATTTCCAAGAGATCCAACACCTCGCGCGCCTCTGTGCCGATCTCTTTGCGACGGTCTTTTGAAAGCACCCAAAGCCTTTTAAAAACATCAAAGCTAAACACCGTTGCACGGCCGCGATACCATTTCGAATAGATCACTTGCCGAGACTCCGCGATTTCTCGACGCAGATGCCAGAGTTGCACAACTTTGTCGTCCGCATCGTCCGTCCACTCCCACCGCATCTGACTTCGAGGAAACAAGCACTTCCACAAAGACTTAGGTGGCTTAGTTCTCATATTCGCTTTTTCTGGAATCGGGAAAACCAAAAGCCAGCCATGCTCGTCGATCGCCTCAAGCGCTTTACCCAGGTAACGGCTCATTTACACCAAGCTCTCATTTTTTCTCGCACTCAACCCAAGTAAAACCTAAGGGTTCTTGGCTGCTCGTGTCCACAATCCGACCTTCCAAAAGCAGAGCCCGCAAAGGAGAGGCATCGCCATCTTTCAGTTTCAGCGGAGCCGCCAACAAAGTGAACTCGCCTTCCGGAACGCCATCCAAACAGATTCCCTCTAGAATCGCCATACCCAGGCGCGCCACTGTGTTGTGCGCCTCAAGAGCCTTGGATGTCTCCGGATCAATAGACGGCGTATCTATTCCCACAAGACGAACCCCGACACGAAACAAGGCCTCAACAAGATCCGGCTCAAGACTTGCGAAATCCGAATTCCAATTTTGCGGATCAGGAAACGTGCCGGTCCAGATCAAAACTCGCATAGGAAGTTCTTTTGAGTTTTCAATGGAGCTTTCCAATACGGCTCGCAAAGACTCTGGCAAGTGTCTAACACCGACCCGTTCACCCCGCTCGACCTTGGCTCGCACAACGCGCGCAGGACCGATATAAAGCGAGGGGTCGCGACGATCAATCCCAACACCTTCCGAAGAATAATGATTGGGAGCATCCGCATGAGTGCCAATATGCAACGTTGTTTCAATCGAACTTAAAGTTAGATGATGCCCAGCCTCGAAACTCATGGCCACATTTCGTCGAAACGCCACGTCGCCAGGAAAAACCGCCGTCGTGGGACTCACCGTAGGACTTAGATCATAGATGCGCATGAGCGGGCTCCAACATCAATCCAGAGTCTTAACAAATTCGAGAACCTCTTCCGCGTGCCCATCGACTTTCACTTTGCGCCACTCGCGAAGGACAGAGCCATCTTCACCGATCACAAACGTCGAACGCTCAATCCCCATGTACTCACGGCCATAAAGCTTCTTTTTCTGAATGACATGAAACGAATGGCAAAACCCTTCATCTTCGTCCGAAATCAAATCAAAGGGGAATTCGAACTTCGCTTTAAAGGACTCATGCGACTTTACGCTATCCTTTGAAACTCCAAGGATCACGGTATTTAGTTCGGCGAACTCGTCAGCCAAACGCCGGAAATCCTGACCTTCAACGGTGCATCCCGGAGTGTTGTCTTTCGGGTAAAAATAAAGCACGACGCGGCGGCCTTCAAAATCCCTCAACGAGAGATTCTTCTGGCCAGTCGCTGGACGAATGAGGTGGCTCGCGTGAGTTCCAACCAATGACGGAGCTGCACTCTCACCACCCTTAGCGCCTGGTGATTTCAGCGCGGGCGACTTTTGAGCGGAGGTACGTTTCACGACCGCCGCGCGTTTGGCTGTCTTCTTCACGACAGTCTTTGGCTTGGCTCGCTTGGCCTTGGCTTTCGCTTTCTTAAGCGCCGGTTTTTTACGCACGACATTTTTCTTGGTTTTCGCCATGGACACACCTCCGTGGTTTTATGCTCCTCCGAAACCTCTGTTTTCTGGTAGAAGAAATCATGGCTCAGGTCAAAAATCAGGGAACTCTCAAAACGCCCCCCATCTTCGAACGCACTTTTCAAGCGCTCGTGTCGCACGGAACTTTGTCCAAACAGACGGCCGCGAACGTGATGAAACTCTCGAATCATTATGTTGCAAAACCCGACGCCAAATCCCCCTGGACGGAGCCTGAAGCCCGAGAGGCCCTGCTGCTTTACTTCCATCCCCTCAATCAATCGCGTGTCTATGGCGTCAGCCAGCGCGCGGCTCAGCTTGGTTTTTTCACAGGCCTCACCAAACTCACCGAAATCGGCGCCGGTTCGGGAGCGGCGACAATCGGCCTTTTGGCCGCCCACTCAGGCTTTGAAGCCATCGAACTCACAGACATCTCAAAAGAGATTCTCGATCTCGCCCGCGACATCGTAAAACACAGCATTTCCGAAAAGCAAACTGTCGCCGTGAGACAATCCGAACTACAGTCTCTTAAGCTTTCCTCAAGCGACTCTCCCAAAACTCTGGCGGTCTTTTCCTACGTGCTCACGGAAGGCCGAGCCATTGAAAAGCTTGGCCACTTTTTAAAGTCCAATCCAGATCTCGAAGCTCTCGCGATTTTCGAACCCGCCACGCAAGAAGATGGACGACGCCTACAAAGCCTTCGCTCCGTGCTCCAAGATCATGGCTACTCGATCTGGGCTCCCTGCCCACACGCCGAGGCATGCCCCCTTCTCGCCGAGAGCGATCGCGACTGGTGTCACGACCGAACACCTCATTTCAAACCTGACTGGTGGGACAAACTCGAAAGTGAACTTCCCATCAAAAACGCGAGTCTCACTGTTTCGTATCTCTTCGCGCGAAAACTCAAGCCGCTTCGCGAACCAAGTGTTCGCGTCATCGGCGACCCTCTCTTTGAAAAAACCAAGGTTCGCCAAATGATCTGCCGAGGGCCGCATCGCGAGTTCATGAGCTGGTTTCCGAGCCGATTGGGAATCAAGCCGGAAGATTTCGACCTCGCTCGAGGAGACCTGTTTAAAAGTAGCTTGGATATCTTCAAAGACCCACGCGGGGCCGATCGCTCGCGTGAATATCGTCTCGATCTGCCAGCGATCCAAGAGATTCAAAAAACCAATCTAACGAACTCGGACTAACAACCGACTAGCCAATTGTCTGGTCAATTATCTGGCCAAATATCTGGGTCAATTGTCTGCCATTGAATTGGCCAGCGTTTTTGTTTCGACTTGACGACTAGCCATCATGCCGCGTCAACTATAGACGATGACCGAGACCACTGAGAGCAGCACCGCGAAAAAGCCATCCCTGGCTTCCAACCTACTCCCATTTTTCCCAAGTTTTTTAAGCCTGCTAGCGGTATTCGCTATGTACACGGCGCTCGTGTTCAATCAAGCGCCGTCGTCCAATCAAAGCCAAAGCTTCAGCGTCGCCAAGAAGTTCAGCGCCGAATAGCTATCAACCGTTACAGTCGTTCCCGTTGCTTGCGATGTCGCCTCGCCCTTGGATACGGAATAAAACCCGATATCACCGCCGACAGAAAGAAAGTCTGTCACCCAGTGATTGTATCCCGCGATAAAACCCGCATGAAACGGCGAAGCTGAAACCTGATTGGGTGTCGCGCCGAAATCCATTTTCGTGATCCCAAGGCGCACGCCGAAGTAAGCCCCTTTGGCTTCGCCTTCAAAGTGATAAGTTCCTTCAACGCCGTAGTAGTCGTTGTCAAACTTCCCAACGACACCACCCTCGTCCTTCTGCGAGGTGAAGTAGTAAGCACCCAAACCAAGCTCGGTTCCGATCTTGGCTCCCGCCGTGATCCCAAGCATCGTTCGCGCTGTCGTTCCACTCTTATTCGGAACCATCAAGCCGCCAGCACCGCCAACCCAAAGCGCCTTCTCGCCATCAGCCGCCGCCTCTGCGCGAGAAATCCCGCCGGCCACCAGGCCAACACCAAGTCCTCCAAGAAGCAGCCCCGTCGTAACGAGCGAACGAAGTGCCACGCTCACAAGCGTCAGGTTCTTCATAAATTCCATTTGATCTCCATTTCCCTTATCGGTTTCTTGCTGAACCATTGGCATTATGTTCTCATCTTCTTATGAACAGACACCAGTTCTGCATCGTGTTGACAGCCGCAAAACTGTTCCTGCCTTCAAACAGATTTTCGCGAACAGTTGTTCTAACAACCCTTACCGCACTCGCGCTTTCTTATACGAGTCTCGCGATGGCGAATGTCGTCGGGGCGGATGCTCAGAATTTCAATCCGACCTCAAACGGACTCGATTTTGTCACCGTACAAAGCTCCGAAACTCTCGAGCCGGGCGTATTCAATATCGGACTCTTTCTCAATCACGCGGTGAATTCACTTCCCTACTTCGAAACCACGCCGGGCAATCGACTCAACTTCACCGACGAACTCACGTCTTTTGATTTCAACGCCGGCGTCGGACTCACGAAGAACTGGGACATCGGCTTTAGCTTGCCCCAAGTTCTTAAACAGCAAGTCAGCGATAGCTCCGGCTCTCGTGGTGAATTCGCGTCCACCGGCATCACAGAGTTTCGCGCCAACACGAAAATTCGTTTTCTGGGCGACTCGACAGGTGGCCTCGCGTTTGTCGCCTCAGCGAATTTCAACTTGATCGAAAACAACCCATTCGCCGGAAAAGACGCTGGCCCCACGTTCAACGTCGAACTCGCCGCCGACACCACGGTTCGCCGCTGGGCCATCGGTGGCAACTTCGGCTATCGCGCGCGCTCGAAAGGCTCCAAGATCGCCGGCTCGATCGCCGATCCCCTAGGCAATCAGTGGATCGCCTCGGCCGCCGCCAGCTACCACTTTCCACAGGTCAGCACGAAACTCATCACCGAGGTTTACGGCTCGCTCCCCGCCGAAAACTCTTCCAATGGATTCAACGAACGCACACTGACATCACTTGAGTGGCTTGTGGGAATAAAACACGACTACACCACCAATCTCGCGCTCCATGTGGGCGGAGGCACGGAGCTTCTGCAAGGAATGGCTTCGCCGGATTGGCGCCTCTACGCCGGCCTCAACTATGCGTTTGGACCAATTGCCCGCGATCCCAAACCGGCTCGCACCACACGCCAATCAGCGCCTCAAGTTGAATCCTACCTCGAGGTCGTTCCAGTCATAGGGAAAGCCAGCATTCAAGAACGGTTTCGAACACGCTCTATCCAGTTCGAATTTGATTCCGACCGCATGATCGGCGCATACGACGAGGTTCTCTCTGAACTTGTCGAAAACCTCTCTCGCGGCTTCAAACTTGTTCGCGTCGAAGGCCATACTGATTCCGTTGGCCCGGCTGCTTACAACGAGTCGCTCTCACTTAAGCGAGCAAACGCCATTCGCCGGCGTCTGATCGAAAAGTTCCGTCTCCCAGCCGAAAAGATTCAAGCTATCGGCTACGGTGAAATAAGACCTATTGCTGACAACTCCAATTACCAAGGCCGTCAAGCCAACCGGCGTGTGGAGTTCGAGGTCGACAGATAATTTTCTCTCCGATCCAAACGAATCCACCAAACGAATCCTTCATAACGAGAGCCCGAATTTGGGCTCTCATTTTGAAGGATTTAAAAACCCATTTTCACGACAGTTCCGTTCGAGCGACCTACACTTCGTCTGAGTCGCGTCTATAAGCCGGTACAAACTCGGCGCATCTGGCCCGAAAAATGCCCTTAAAATCCCACTTTGTACGACTATCTTTCCAGGAGAGCCTCATGACTGTTCAATCTTCTCTCACGCAGATCACTTTAAAACTGGCCTCAAGATTGTCTGGTCATTTGACAGTCGTGGCTATTACTTCAATCGCCCTTAGCCCCACCGCGTTCGGAGCACGGCTTGCCGTCACAGACTCCAGCGGGTCTTCAATTCGCCTCGAAGGCTTTAGCGATGGCGAGCGCACACGACTTATGGGATTCCTTCGAACCGCCGCCTACGGTCCCGACGTGCCGGGCGCCATGAAGATCTCAACCCAGCTCATGAACTCCGTAAACGGCAAGAAATCCGAAAAATCAAATAACGCCAATTCCGAGGACGACGACAACGGCTGCTTCTTTAGCGTTCCAGACCGCTTTCGTGTCTTCAAAAAACTACCCGCGCAAGACCCCTGTATCGACCAGGGAACTTCCGTCGTTGCCGACACGGGCTCGCAGATCCTTTTTCTCTGCAAAGACGGAAAAACCGTTAAAGATTTCGACTTCGCTATGGGCTGGAGCGGTACCGGAAAACGTAAAGAAGGCGACGAAAAAACTCCACTCGGCGTCTACAGCCTCGCAAGCCCTCGCCGCTCAGGCGACGGATTTTATAAATTCGTTGGCGTGGGTTATCCAACCGCTCAACAAAAAGAAAAGGGCTATACAGGCTCCGCAGTCGGAATCCACGGCCCTTCGCGCTGGGGTCGCTGTCTCGGCTTCTTAAATGCCACCTTCAATTGGACAAATGGCTGTCTTGCCGTAATGAGCGACAATCAGATCGACGAGATCGCTAGCTTCGTGACCACGAACAAAGCCAAACGAATCGTGATTCTACCGCTCGAAGAAACCGGAATGAAATAAGGCTCACGCAAACAAGATGTTCGCGCGATTTTACTCGTGGCATTTGAAAAGCGTTCAGAATGGTCGACTCATTAGACACCCATTTCGATCTGAGCGCTTCGAAGTCCGGCCCAAGGTTTGCGAGTCCGAGTCCCGAACGAACGTCAAAAACGAATCGAATCAGATCTAAACTTTTAGGAGCGCCATCCATGAAATCGAGTGTTTTCAAACGGAACCAGCTCGCTGTCCTTATGCTGACAGTCGCGACATTGGCTTCTGCATGTACGAAGAACGAACTTACACCTTCGGATATGGCAGCACCTCACACTGGGTATGAGGTCACCGAAGAACAAGTCGGTGCCGTACCGCCAGAACAAGTTAAACCCGCTCAGCAGTTCTACATCTCGGCGGAATCGATTCGTGTGCGCACATCACCCGATACTTCGACCAATGACAACATCGCCGGACGCCTCAGCGTGAACGACAAGGTCGAAGTTCTCGACGCAACTCCAATTGGCAAAGACCAGTTCGTGAAAGTTCGCGTTGTCTCGACAACGGCTAGCCTTTCTTCTTCACAAGACCTCTATGTCTCGTCGAAATACTTCAACGCCGAACCAATGAAGATCGACCCCGTTGCGACGTCGCTTCAAGCTCCCGATCGCGCCGTCGAGCCAAAACTCAAAGGCCAAGCCGTTCAACCTCGCGCCAACCGTCTCTTCGTCGTTACGAACATCGCGACAGAAAAAATTCGTGTTTACGAGCGCTGTTTGCCAAACGAAGGCTGCGTCAACCGCATGATCTTCGAAACTGATGTTGTCAACGGTGAAGACGAAGACGGCACTCGCACGCACGTTGGCTTCTTCCAAGTTCAATACTGGGTGAAGTTCTACGAGGTTTACAGCGGAAGCCGCAAAACCTATCCCGCTTGGTACAAGCCGGGTTATCCAGACGTTCCAGCGCCAGGAAACCGCACCGCTTGGTTTGACAAACAGTATATGCCAAACGGCGAGGGCGACATGCGTGGAGCCTTTGGTTGGTACACGTCCTTCGTCGGACCAAATGCCGATGGTCAATGGACTCACGGTACTGGCGGATGGGGTAAAGATAAAAAAGATCTCATTCTCTTCAAAGAGAGTTTCTGGGGCAAACTCGTAAACCTCTTCACAAGCATCCGTAGCCACGGCTGCACACGCGTCGACAACGAGTCCATCGCATACCTCCGTAGCCTTGTTCCAGTCGGCACTCCGCTGGTTAAGATCTACGCTCGCGAAGCGTACCGCGATCCATCGCGTGCGATGTATCCAAAAAACGCTGGTCGTTGGGAATACATCATGACGAAAAATGGCCATCAGCAAAAGAACAACCACCAACTTGCAGACCGCGACGTGGTTCTTCGCCAAGGCACTCCGCAGTCAGAGTGGATCGAACAAGGCGTACTTGAAATCGATCAAACTCCTGACGTCGCAGAAGGCGACCTCTACCGCCTCGGCAATGGCGCTTTCCAAGGTCACTTCGTTGTCGACGAAGGGACTGTCGTGAATTATCGCCACCCATCGCAGCTTAAGCGCGGCGGATACAGCGATCGTCCGGTTCCCGAGTACATGGTTTCAACAAACACCGACGTAAAAGGCGAAGCACGCCGTCGTTGGAACAATAACAATAACAACCACTACGACTGGCAAAACAACTACGGCGGAAACTAATCCCCGCACCGTAGCTTGCCGGAAAACCAAAGCCGACCTCTCCCGAGGTCGGCTTTTTCATTTCTATTCAAGAAACCGCGAGCGAATGTCGACGGTCGAGCGCGAGCCTAGCGCCTCAAAGTTCTCTTTCAGCCAAGATTCGGCTGCTTGATGCCCCAGCTCATAAAGATGTTTGATGAAACTTGGCTCAATCAGAAGCTTGGTCGCAGACCCCAAGCCCCGCATCTCCGTTTCACTTTCGATCATATGAACCAAGACGGGGTGATAACGTCCATCACTAAGAGCCCCTTTTTGAATCAGGCGATTCACAAAGTGAACCGCTCGCAGTTCGCTAGCGAGACTCGCATTGAATGAGATCTCCGACATGCGATCTTGAATTTCGAAAATCGACTTTGGCACGGCCTCACGCTTTAGTGGATTGATCTGAACGATCACAATGTCTTGCGATTGGCACTCATAAAACAACGGAAAGAGCGCGGGGTTTCCGACAAATCCGCCGTCCCAAAAGTGCTCGCCCTCAACCTCGACCGCATGAAACATCATCGGAAGCGCCGTGCTCGCAAGCAAAGCCGACTCCGTCATTTCGTGGCGTTGAAAAACCTTAATTCTTCCAGTTTCAACTGAGGTCGCCGAAACAAAGAACTTCATCTTCTCAAAACTGCGAACCTTCTCAAAGTCCACGTGCTTATTAATCAGATCGCGAAGCGGATTGATATTGAGCGGGTTCCATTGATACGGCGACACCAAGTGCGTAAACGAAGCAAACCAATGATACGACCAAGACAGATCAAACCCAAATCGTCCAAAGACGACATCCAGTGGGTGTCGTTTCACTGGAGCAAGCGGATGCATCTCAGCAATCGCCATCCAAAACTGCCCGAGGGCACGACGAGCCTCTTCGCGACCGCCACGAGCAAGGCCTGTTGCCATAACCAGGGCGTTTACCGCACCCGCGGAGGTTCCTGAAACGCCCTCAAACTCCAGTCGCTCCTCTTGCAGCAGCCGGTCTAACACACCCCATGTGAAGGCACCATGCGAGCCGCCGCCCTGTAGCGCCAAATTCACTCGCCTAACACCATCTGTGCGGTTACCCTGAGTCTCGGTCTCGATTCGCGTCATGCCCTATTGTCGCCCATGGAGGCTCTCTGTCTCAAAGAGAGACTTTGAATCGCTCGACTGAAGTCGGCGTTGAGCTAGACCGATAAAGAAAGGTGCGTTCTGCTCAAGGAATTTTTGAAGTAAAAAACCTCGATCGCGACGGCAACGAACTACACGTTGGTGATCGCGTCGGCTTTGTGATGCGCGGCTGGTTTCTCCCCCGCGAACAAGAATCGTTTGGTATCATCACCGCCATTGACCATCGGGGTGGCGTAGAAATCGACGTCATTGAAAACTACCGCCGTTTCACCTCGTCTGGCCGACTAGCCAGCCGTGAAAAGACAATTCTCTTCACGCATCACGAATACTGTTCCAAATCCCGCACACGCAAATACGCCAAACAAGAAGACGGCCACTTGCTCTGCCTCTTTCGTATCGACCCCGAAGAGCTCGAACAGAAAATTCTCGAAGCGCAGCGTTCAAGCTCGTAGACAATTACCGTCTCACTTCCTAAATTATTGAGACAGTACGGACCTCAAACTCTCGTTTGTCAGGGGAAACAATGTCTACGTCATCTAAACGCCCGCTCCGTTTAAGTCTCGCAATGCTGATCTCCCTACTCACGCTCGCTTTGTTCACCGGCGTAGGTTGTGCGGTCGCCCCGAAGTCGGTCGCCAATGGTGAGGTTGAAACCCCCGAAAGCAGTGCCGACCGTCTCTTTGAAGTTCTCGACGTCAATGGCGATGGAATCGTAACCCCCGAAGAGGCTCGCGGTGGCTTTCAATACATCATCGCCTCATACGATCGTCCGCAAAAAACCGAGATCCTGGCGGCCAAACCAGGTAGTCGTGAATCCAAGACGACTAAGCGCAAATCAAAACGCCGTCCGACGGCCGAGGATGCCAATCGCGCCTTTGACGCACTCTTTGTTGCCGAACCCACCAAAGTCGGAAATGGCCTCACGCAAGATGAGTTCAAAACCCTCATCGTAAAAGCGTCGGACAATCCAGAAACCGATCCATTCGCGGTCTTCTTTTAAGAGGCAATTAAGCGCCACGATCGAACTCGCGGCGCTGCAACCTGCTGCTACAACCAAGTGCCGCGGCAAGTAACGCGCTGCACTCTTCTGATTCACTAGCTCTTGCAACATGGTCTTGCGTTTGCCGTGAGGCGCAGTCTAGCCTGCGCCAGTTGGCCATTTGAGCCCACCCGTTTTGACCAAAAACCCAAGGAGCTTCAATGTTGATGCGTCTCTCAGCACTTCTCGTTTTCTTATTCGTTTCTCAAAACACACAGGCCGCCGAAGTCGGCAAAGTTTTCGACGGAGCCGCCGCCTACTGTCCACCAGTCAACGCCGTAAAGCCGATCGCACCTCAAACTGCAATGACAGCGACTCTCGACGGCCAAGATCTCACAGTCGCGATCAACATCTGCGATGGTAGCCAATGGAAACTAGACACATCTATGCCAGTTCACCGCTATACCGCACCAAACGGTCAGGCCGTCGAACTTCGTTACGCAAACTTCCGCCTATTCGTCGCAACAGAAAACTGGGCCAAACACAAATTCATCGAACTAAAAGGCTTTGAGACAAACCCAACGACAACACTCACGATCCGTGATCTCGATCTAGGCACCGAGTTCGTCGATTTTGCGATCGTCGCGGAACAAACAGTCGTTGTCGATGGTACCGTGATCGACGTTTCCAACACTCAGTGGGGCTCTTTCCGCCTCACACACTGATCCTGACCGCCGATCAACAGTAAAAAAGCCTCATGAGAACTCATGAGGCTTTTTTCGTTTCATCGCTGCCGAAAGCCCAACGACAAAATTCAAAGATGAATCTGAAACTGCACCTTCAACGTGCTGTTATCGATCGCGGTCGACGATTGCCCGCTTCCAAAAGCTTTATCCAGTGTAAACACCGGCCCGAGAGAAACCTCCGGGGTAAGAAAGTAATTGAGTCCCATACGAAAACGGCCTGTCGTTGCGTTCTCTGTCACCCGCCCCGCTCCGTTATCGTACTCGAAATATCCGAAACGAATCTCCGCGCCCACATTTGCAGTCAAACGATCCTCTTTCCAAAAGTAGTAAGTCGCCGACGGCCCCACAAGGTACGAGTTATACGATTCAGAGAACATAAGCCCCACGGTCCCACCTAGTGAAAGGCGGTCCGCAACGAAGTACTCGACCGTCGGGTTCAACTCAAAAGTGAGTTTGGAATAAGTGGAATAGGAAAACCCAAGGCTTCCACCCACCATAACATCACCCCTATTGACCTTCGGTTCAATCGTCGAACTCGTCACATCTTGAGCAAACGCTCTCGGCAAAAAACCTATCAAAAACGAAAACACCAGACTCAAAAACACGCTCAGGCCAACAACCGTTTTTTTCATACGCTCCAACACCTCTCCAGAGACCGAAGCCGCCTCCAAAATTCCGATAGGCTTTAATTACTTGAAAAAGAAACTGACCGTCGAGCCTCTCCGGTTCAAACAATCGGCTAACTGTTTCGAAGCTGGTACATCCGCGATAAGACGTCACGACTTGCGCAAATTGCCTTGGCAGAGATGCCGTTTCTTGGTGAAATCCAAGTATGATCTTGAAAATATTCAGTGGCCTACTTATTTGCGCAGCAACCTTCATGGGCATCAAACAGGGCTTGGCAATGATCCAAGGCGCTCCGCAAATGCTCGAACTTTTCGGCGGCTGGGGATTTCCAAGGCCACTCGTCACTGTTCTCGGAATCACAACCCTCTTAAGTGGAATTCTGATCGCTATTCCTCGCACCTTCTTGTGGGGAAACTGGCTAATGGCCTCAGGGCGGTTCTAAAATGTTCATCTACTTTGTTCCCGTCGTCGCTCGATCAGATCGACGTCCCATATAGGACGCCTCCATCCTCGCTCCTCGGCTGCCGCGTAGCTGAAGCATTTTTGTTCGCATCGAGTCCTCAGTGCGAAATCCCATCGGTGAATCGCGTTAGTTTCTGAATGTGCAGAACTCACCTTAGGCGCGCGTTAAAGTTTGAACTTTCTTAGAAATGTGATCTCGTTACGCTATCAACAGCTTCGTACTTCTTTGAACATTGACGGGAGAACACCGATGATTCGATATTTTACTGCCTATACTATCGCAGCTCTATTTACCGCAGCCACTGCATCACCTTTAGCCTTGGCTACGACAATCACCCTTGAAGATCATTTGAAGGATAATTCGGTCACAATTCAGATCGACAAATTGAACGGTTCCTACATTTACTCTGATGATCGTACCGCAACCTGTTCAGCCCTTGGCTACCTAGGCGGGAGTATCGGGATGACAACGAAGCCAATGTTGATCAATCAGTACGATACTATCCAAACGACTGTTCAATACATGGGTTTCGGTGCACGATTCTATTCTAAAACAGCTCAAACTGCGAGCGGTGAAGATCAATATCGTGGGAAAATCATGTGTCACGGCGCCAATTGCACGCTTCAAGTAGTTACCAGCGTCACTTGTCTGAAACTTCAAGTTACGAAATGAGATCCAGAGTCTAACAGCATCACAATCCCGCAGGCGTATTGTGCCTGCAGGAGGCAATCACGCTTTTTCAACAAAACGATAGTTTGAATGAACATCGTAATTCATACCATAGACCTTCTTGAAGTCGGCAATGACCTTCAGGTCTTCAGAGCCAAAGGTTTGAGCAGATCCACCTTCGAATGAATGCAGCACAATGTCTTCGAGAAGCTCGCCGAGCGACATATCGCCATACTCTTGACCTGGCCGGCTTAACCCGGTCCAGATTCAATGTTAATCTCGGACCAGATGGTCTGTCTTGTTTGATTCTATTACTATACCTGATCATCGATAAAATGATCTAAGTTCGGTAATTCTAAATCAACAGAGGCATCCTATGTGTTCAAGATACCAAACACCCGAAGCTGCGGAGATGGCGAGAGTCTTTCGCACCGATAAACCAGATCTTCGAAACATCAAAGCTACCATCTACCCCGGCTATCAAACTCCCGTCATCATAAACGCTAGAGGCGATAAAGCAGAAATCGAGTCACGGTTTTGGGGGTTTGTATTAAACATGCCTGGAAAGAAAGATCCTTCCAAAATCGTTTCTAAGATCCTTCAAAATGCCGTAAGCGAAACCGTTCCCGAAAAACGCACGTTTTCAAGAGCATGGCGCGATAGCCAGCGATGCATTCTTCCGGCATCAAGGTTCTTTGAGCCCATTGATGGAGAGTTTAAAGGTATCAAAGATCCCGATCACTCAATCATGGCGATCGCAGGCATTTGGGGCGAACAAACTTATAAAGAAAAGAAAGTCCAAGCCTGCACCATGCTTACAAGCGAGCCCAACAAGTGGATCAGCAAATACCACGACCGCATGCCCGTAATTCTACATCCAGAAGACATCGAAGAATGGCTCTCGCCCGACACCACTCCTGAGCAAGCTCATAAGCTATGCCGGCCGTGGAAAGGGAAATTGGGATTTGGGTAAATGGTTGCAGGAGCTCTGCGACCTAAACCGGTCTGTAAATTCATTAGTCCCTGTGTCCCCACCTGCCACAGCGACAAATCATACTGTCTTCGAGGTGAGGCGGTTCTCCCAAGATTCTGTGAGTCATCGATCTTGAGTCAGGTGGCTTGAGGTCTATGCGACATCAAATCATTCGGAAATCCCGGCCCTAGAGGGAAGGATCAAAACGATTGAAAGTGAAATTGAGCAGAAGAAAAGACGTTCGCAGAATTTGGTGACAAGGGTTTCAGAACTACCACCGGAAGTTCCTGCGGATGGTTTCTACAGCCAAATTCAGGAGTTAAATAAAAAGGTCATTGAGTTTGAAAATTTGCGAAAGGATCTTTTGTCGAAATCGACAAGCCTTAAAGGTCAGGCCATTGATAAAATGGGGTTGATTGAAAAACTGAGATCCACGATTTCTCGGCTTGAGGAAACGCCAACGGAAAACCGTCGGCCTCTTTACTCGAATCTCATCGAGTTCGCCGAAATCCATCCAACCAAGATCAGAGTGGGCTTAAAAGCGCCCACCCTGCCTCCAACCCAATACAAGGCGACCGGAACTGATTCCAGTACCGGAAACCCCAAAAACTCAAAATTTAGTGATTGTGAACCTCGAAATCTATCCCTCGCAACCCGTGGCGGTTCGACCACTGTTACGATTGGTGCCCCGGGCCGGACTTGAACCGGCACGTCCGATTGCTCGAGACCCAGGATTTTAAGTCCTGTGCGTCTACCAATTTCGCCACCGGGGCATTTGCAACCCACATCGATCCAACCGAATCTTGCTGGATTCCAACGGAAGTTAGCGACTACAATAAATGAGTCAAGGCGGTGATTCAACTGAACTCCCAACGCAGAAGTCGACTCCAAGAGATTTTGGGACAGGCCCTTCGCTGCCTGCCTATTTACCTTGCGCTAGAGACCATCGGCCGCCTCATCGAAGCCACTTTCGAACCAGCTGCCGCTCGTTTCGGCAATCCGTCGGGCGGTAGCGAAGACTCCATGCTCCTCCTCGCCATCTTTGTCGCAGTTTCCACCGTCTGGGCGCTATTTTCGGGCGCACTAAGGCTTCTGGCGGCCCGAGAGACACTGGCGCTTCCGCGGAGCCCACTTTCTCGCGTGAGGCGTATGAACCTCCTCATGATTGAGTCCACGCGCGCTATGGCGAGCGTGATGTTTCGTATTCCACTTCTCGTACTCCCGGCCCTCTTGCAGTGGGTCCGCCTCGCTCCGTTACCGTATTTGATCCTCCTCAGTCCCGATTACGAACGAGGCAAGATCGATGCGCACAAACTTTCCTCGCAATTCGCCTCACAAAGAAGATTGCTGACACTTTTCATCGCGACACTTCCCATCGTTACACTCATACCAGAGTACTTCTTCGCCACAGAAGCCTCGGCACACTCAACGCTTCTCACCGATCCTCTTCAACACATCGGGTCAATCGTCGGCATGTCGGCCATCAAATTCGCTTTCGACGTTTTCGTTCTAAAACTCGTCAGCCGAAAGTTGACCCCTCCTCAAGACACCTGTCGAATAGAGTCATGAGCGACGCACGGCCCATTGGTTTTTTCGATTCCGGACTCGGGGGCCTCACGGTTTTAACAGCAGCGCGGCGTCAATTTCCTCATGAGAACTTCGTCTACCTTGGCGACACAGCCAGACTTCCCTACGGCACAAAGAGCCCCGACACGATTTTTCGCTACACCATTCAAAACATCCGCGCCCTTTGCAAAATGGGCGTAAAAGCCATCGTCGTCGCTTGCAACTCGGCCTCGACATCGATCTTACGCAGTCGAGATTCGAAAGAGGCCACCAAGATACTAAGCGACGCTCTTACACAAAACGGAAAAACGGTTCCTCTCTACAATGTGATCGAGCCCGGTGCCGACGCCGCGCTCGAAGCATCGGCTAGCAAACGGATCGCCGTGCTCGGAACGCGTGCAACCGTCGACTCCAAAGCCTACGTGCATGCCATTGAAACTCGCGATCAGAGCGCAGTCGTATTTCAGGCTGCGGCACCGCTTCTCGTACCCCTTGTCGAAGAAGGCTGGGAGGGCGACCCGCTGACAAACCTCATCGTCTATCGCTACCTGGGCCCGCTTCTTTCAAATCAAGTCGACACACTCATTCTCGGATGCACGCATTACCCAGCACTTCATGAATCCATTCGGCGGGTCACGGGCTTTGGCGTCCAACTTGTCGACTCAAGCCTCGCCATTGCCAAGCTCTTAGAGCGCGATTTCAAAAGTGGACTGCTTCAGCCTCACGATTCCGATCGAGATGGAGCGCTTGATCTCTTTGCAACCGACACGTCCTCTAGCATGAATGTCACGGCACAAAGACTGATGGGAGCTCCCGATTCCCTCGACTTCAAGCCGTTTGATATCGTATGACCAAGAGATGAGTTTTCTATTCGGAACTACGCGAAACGGGCTTGCCATTGTCGGACATCGTTTCGGCTTCCCAAATGTACCGACTTCCACAAAACATCTTTTGCTTTTGGGCGGTGTACACGGAGACGAATCCGAAGGTGTCGTCCTAGCGAATGCTGTTCTGAACGAGCTCTTGAGTGCAAATCCGAAACACCTTCTAAAAGTATTTGATTTTCGCCTGACTCTCGTCCCCGCCTTCAATCTCGATGGCGTTCTCGCAAAAACTCGCGGCAACTCAAGCGGCGTCGACCTCAATCGCAACCTTCCTACGAAAGATTGGTCGCCAGAAGCCACGACTCCACGCTACCAACCGGGCCCATCTCCCGGAAGCGAACCAGAAAACCAAGCTCTCATGAGTTTTATCGGAAACGAAAAGCCTGACTTCATCATCAGTCTTCACTCTTGGAAGCCCATGCTGAACGTGAATGAGCCGCCTGGCTCAACTCGCTGCCAAACCGTCGCGGAAGCCATCGCCGGCAAAACCGGTGACGTTATCGAACCGACCATCGGCTACTCGACGCCGGGCTGCCTTGGCACCTATGCCGGCTATGAGCGTGCGATTCCGACGATCACTTACGAAATCGAGCGAGGACTCTCTGCGGAGCAAGTCGTCGCGCGCCATCTACCGGCATTATTCGACGGACTAATGTCCTACTCCAACCTCACGACCTAGTATCGCGACCGACCTTGAAGGAGACCCTCATGTCACAAGATTTCATCTCTCACGTATTCGACACTCCCGATCGCTTCGCCTCGCTCACCGACACGGAAAAAGCGCAGCTGGCAAAAGACGTTTCGGACGTCATTCGGGAACTCGATCACGGCACACAGTCCGTCGTCGAAAAATCAGCAGGTGGCTTTCAGGTCAACACGCGAGCAAAAAAAGCGATCTTGCTTCACTTCCGCTTACAAAAGATGGAGCTCATCGAGGTCGGACCATTTCATTTCGTCGACAAAATTCCCCTTAAAAAATGGAACGGCAAAGAAGGGGTCCGAGTCGTTCCTCATGCCCTCGTCCGCGAGGGCGCTTTCGTCGAATCCGGCGCGATCTTGATGCCATCTTACGTGAACATCGGCGCGCGCGTTGGATCAGGAACCATGGTCGATACCTGGGCGACAGTCGGCTCGTGTGCATTCATCGGAAAAAACGTTCACCTTTCAGGCGGAGTCGGAATCGGCGGAGTGCTTGAGCCCGTTCAAGCCTCGCCTGTGATCGTCGAGGACAATGTCTTCGTCGGCTCTCGCGCCATCTTGGTCGAAGGCGTGCACATCGAAGAAGGAGCCGTAATTGGCGCTGGCGTGACCATCACCGGCAGTACGAAGATCATCGATGTCACCGGTAAAGACCCGCTCGTCCTAAAAGGCCGTGTCCCCAAAAACTCGGTCGTTATCCCCGGAACAACGGAAAAAATCTTCCCCGCCGGACGCTTCGGAGTTCCCTGCGCTTTGATCATCGGTCAGAGAAAAGAATCAACCAACCTCAAGACGTCGCTAACCGACGCCCTTCGTGACTTCGATGTCGCGACGTAAAAAAACTAGCGCGCGCCTTCCGCACCATAGGTAAGGCGCGAGCGAAGCGCATCCGCGGGCTCGAGTTCCGTAATGCGCTTGGATGGTATGTAGCTCGCCAAAAAAGCCAAAAACATCGCCAAACCCACAACCGCGGCGACAAACCACAGATTGAGTTTCGCAGGAATCGTCGTGTCGTAATAGAATTCCGGCAGGATCGACGTATCCACTGAGTCGATCGTGAGACAGATCACCACACCCAAAATCGTCCCCGAAAAAATACCAATCGAACTCAAGAGAATACCGAGCCTCGTAAAAAGCGACCTCGTCTTTGCCCGGGAAAGACCGATGCTCATCAATAGGCCGATCTCTTTTCTCTTCTGCGTGATCAAAATCAGCAAAACCGTCACGATCGAAAAACCGGCGATCATCGTCGACAAACTCAAAAACAGGCCGATCGAGAATATCTCCAAATGCAGCGCCTGAAACAACGCCGAGTTTCTCTCTTCCCAAGTCTGTATCGAACTCGGTTTCACACCGTGATCGGCCGCCAAGATCTCTTCTTTAAGACCTCGTGCCATCTCCGTACGCGGAAGCCACACTTCAACCTCTGTCCGCCGAGAGGCCGTCGCCCCCAAGCCATTCAGCGTACGACCTCGTCCATACATGAAAAGCTTCCCATCAAGGTCCGCCACATTCGTCGTAAGCAGCCGCTTAATCGTAAGCCGCTCAAAACGCGGCACCTCACCGGGTGGTAACAAAAGCGCCTCCGGTGCAATCACCGTAACCTTGTCACCCTCAAACAGGCCAAGCCCTCGCGCAAGCTCCGCTCCCATCATGATCTCTCCGGGCATCAGGTTCGCGGCAACAATCGAACTCAATGGAAGTTCAACCGTCGAGCTCTGCGCCCTTCCATGAAAGGCACTCGCGTCATCCACGGCGCGCAGCAATCGCTTTAAAGCGACGGATTCCACACCGCGCGCCTCAGCACCCGAAAAAACACCTTCCGCTGTTCGAATCACAACGTCTTGCCGATCAATAAGATCCATTTCCGCGCCAAGAGAAACCAGTCGGCTCTCTAATGCTTGCGAAAGCCCAAGACCTTCTGTCGGGCGTTTGTCGAGGCTGATAACAAGGTGCGGTTCCGCCGCCAACAGACGCTTTCGAATCGACTCATGAAAGCCATTCATCACACTGACAACGACAACGAGCGACATCACGCCCATCGCCACGCTTATGATCGACAGCCATGCAATCGTACGCACAAGTGAACCCGCACGCGGGCTTAAAAGAAATCGTTTTAGAAACTGCAGCTCGAGCATAGCTGCCTTTGAATTAACCGTACTTCCAGTTATCCAGCAAGAAAGAACGACCTTGATTACTCAGGCGACCGAAATTAGCCGGCCATCCAATGCTTCAATCGGCTCCAAAACCGAGTACGCGATTCCCGACTAACGGTCGTCACGCGATTTCCGCCGCCAGAAGACAATAGCCGAACCATCTTTTCGCGCCATGGCGCTCGGATTTCACGAGCCGCCAAGAGCACCTGGGCGGCCGCGCGAATCGCACCGCCGGAAACCAGTTTGTCATAGCTAATCGTCTCAGAGGTCAAAGCCTCGCTGGCGCCGGTATTTGAATACTCGGTTTCAACGATCAACCCCGTTCGAAACCCTGAATGCTTGTTCCAATCCACGATCTGCCCAGAAATATTAAACTGGAAGCGCACCAAAAGATTGTCGCCATCAAGCCAAACCATGAGATCGCAATCGTTGCTCGAGTGATACCAACGGGAAACAATCTCGATGCCGTCCATTTGATAGACGTCCACAGCTCGCTCCGTCAGCGTTCGACCGATCTCTTCCAACTGATATTCCGTCGTTATCATTTCGGATTTTCTCCGCCAGAAGCCGGTTGCTCACCACTTGCCGGAACACGAGCCTTCTCGCCGTCCTCTTTCACCTTCTTAGCAATGGCCTCTTCCTCTCGAACCTCGCGAGCGTTGCCTCTTAGCAAGAAAGACTTCTGCAAAGCCTTAAGCGTCACCACTGTTTCGTCCAGAGCCTCTATGGCTCTTTCACTTGCTCGAGGAATTTCAGGCGCAAGCTTTTGCATCGCCGGTAGAGTCTTTTGCAGTTCATCCGTCAAAACCGCCATGTTCCGCGCGATCTTCGAAAGATGCCCCAGCATTTCCGGAGAATGTTTCGAGATCTCCGGCATAGCCTTATGAAGCTCATTTGTAATAGCAACCAAGTTTCCAATCACCTTCACCAGCTGTTGGTCTTTATTGGCCGCCTTCAACAACGTGTGCGCCTCACCCGTCAAAGCCGACGCGTTTCGCACAAGAGGTCCCATTTCATCAAACATCTTGACCAGCGAGCGCGAGCGCTTCGGGTCCATGAAAGCTTCGGCAACAAACTTCAGGTTCTCGGTCATCTTCCCCAAGATCTCGACGTATGGTCCGACCGCACGACCGCTGAGAATGTCCATAATGTCGGCCGATGGCATCGAAAGCAGCATGGCATGTTCCGCAACAGGTGGCGCCGCAAAACTCCCGATGGTAATTTCAAGAGTCTTTTCACCAATCACAAATGGTCGGACCGCGCGAACGACACTGTCGCTGCGAACTTTGTCCAAATACTTTCTACCGATACGAAAACTCACATAAACTTCATCCGCCGAAACAAGCTCGACTTCATCGACCTGACCGATGCGAAGACCTTGCATCGCTACCAAAGTGCCTTCACGAACGCCGTCGGCACTTTGCAGTGTGGTTTGAAGTCGCACCTTCGGCTCAAAAAATCCGCGCTGAATCGCAACCGCCAGCGCAAAAGCCAAAAGCCCGACGAACGCAACCATCACAAAGAGGCCTGCGACCCTTTCAAAATGATTGAATTTCACCTTCATCATTCCCGACTCCTCAGAAGCCCAAATACCGAATCAACCAGCAGCCCGTTCATCACGTTCTTCACCCAATTCCACCCGACCACTATCTACCCATAGCTGCTTTGCACCCAGCCGCTGCGGCCATACTTCGTCTCGCGAAGTAAAGTAAATCGTCTGAATCTCTTCTTTCGCGCGAAGCTCTTTGATCAATCGCTCAAGCTCTTTTGCCGTTTGCGGATCAAGACCCGAAAACGGATCGTCCATCAAAAGAAAGCTCGGACGCAAAAGCACCGGACGAAGAATCGTGATCAACTTCCTTAAGCCCCCCGAAACCAACGCCGGGCGACGGTTGAGGAACGACTCAAATTTAAACCTCGCCGCGATCTCTCGAATCTCCCCCAGAATCACTTCCGGATCGGAGAGATTATGATACAGATGCGGCAGCGCGAGGTTTTCCTCCAACGTGCGATTCGCTAAAAGTCCCCCGCCTTCAAACGTGTAACCAATTTCGATTCGCCAAGGGAGAAACTCCTCAAAACTCATCTCGCTGACCACGCGCTCGTTCACACGAATTTCCCCACCAGAGGGCGGAGTCAAAAGCGCCAGAAGCTTCAAAAGCGTCGACTGCCCTTGGCCCGAAGGCCCCGTCACATGACGGATTTCGTTCAAGGGAAGATCTAAGCTAACGTTTTCAAAGACAGTGTTTCCTGCCGAGTACTGAAACGTGAACTCGTTTAGTTCAAATCGCGTAATCCGATTTTTCCCAAGGCGCACGATCTGACTCATATGATCCCCAATCGCGCGAGCTCTTTGAGGTAAAACAAAATCGAAGTCAAAACATTGAACGACGTAACGGCGATGATCGAGTGAACAACTGCCTTGGTCGTGACTTGCGGAACTTCGTGCGAACTCGTGCCGACACTCAACCCCTGATGACAGGCCAAAACGAAGATGATCAGTCCCGAGAAACCGTTCTTCACAAAAAACAAAAACACGTCGACGCCGGAAAAGGCGTTTGAGAGCGACTCAAAGTAGAAGGCAAACGGCAGGTTATGAATCGCGCGACTCACAAGAAATCCGCCGAGCAGAGCAATCGCATTGAAATAAAACGCGAGCGAAATAACGCTCAACACCCCACCGGCAATTCTAGGGAATACAATGTAGGAAAGCGGATTGATCCCCATAATCTGAAGGGCTTCAATTTCCCTATTCACTTTCATGTTTCCGATTTCACTTGCGACCGCGGTTCCCGAACGCGCGATCACAATCAGTGCGGTGATCAAAGGTGCCAGCTCACGCACGATGATCATGACCATCACGTTTCCGAGCATCGAGGTTCCGCCCAAGATCGAAAGCTGAGCCGAGCTTTGCATGATCGAAACCCCGCCAGCCGCCAACGCCAACACCGTAATCAGCGGCATGGCCTGCCAACCCGTAAAATAAATCTGCGACGAAACGACCGAGAAAACTTGGCGGAATCCATGAAAGGCCGAAAGACCGCTGTCTTTCGAAGCAAGCCAGCTCGTGAACACCGTCGAACGGAAACTCAAATATGCCAAGAGCGCGAGAGACCGAAGGTATCTCACGAAATCAAAAATTCCGGCGCCGATGGCATCTGCTTGGCGAGTCCACGTGTTCATACAAAATCGTATCGCCAGAAATCACGCAGGGTTAGAGTCTAGAACCCCACCCGGTTTTCACTAGTAGGCCCATAGGCCATAGAAGAACGATTTCAGGACCTCGACTGCAACCTCGAAGCTGCCAGAGTCCACTGGACCGCTTTGCACAGCCCGCCCTTCGACATGCATGCGGCCCTCAAATTCCGCTCGAAACGTCCTAATCGCCCGCGGAAGGTGGATCTGCGATGTGATCACCAAAAGGTCCCTGCACCCCAACGCTTCCGCGACAGCCAGTGTCTGCTGAGCATTGCCAAACGTCGTGCGAGAACGCCTCTCGAGCACAATGTCAGACTCCTGGACGTCCTGGTAAAATGGCCAGTTCGGAAAGATCTCGCGCCACTCGGCCTGTGGATTCACACCCGAAATAATGAGTTTTCGGATCGACCGGCGAGCCAGCAGATCCATACCCTCTTTCACTCTCCCCGATCCGCCAGTCAGCACAACCGCGCAATCGGCACTCTGATCCAAAACCCAGGCATGAATCGGAGTCGACTGAACAGATTCAAACTCGTGGTAAAAGCGAATGCCGAAAATCAACGCCGTCAAAAACAAAATCGCCGCCAATGTGTATCGGCGGCGACGTTTCGGCTCGGAAAACTCTTTTAGAATGTTACCGGAGTCAAAGGGTGATCGCACAAGACAGAACTTAACGAGCCGCTAGAACTTCGATTTCAACTCGAGAACCCTTCGGAAGGCCCTGAACAGCGATCGTCGAACGAGCTGGTTTCGTCTCACCCATATACGAAGCATAAACCTCGTTTACAGCCTGGAAGTCCGCCATATCGACCAAGAAGATCGTCGTCTTAACAACATTCTTCAACGTCAGATCAGCACTCGCCAAAACCGCTTGGATGTTCTTCATCACCTGATGCGACTGTTCACCAACTGTCGTTCCAACCATCGCACCCGTTGCTGGATCCAAAGGAATCTGTCCCGAACAGTAAACAAACCCGTTCACTTCCACGGCTTGGGAGTATGGCCCAATCGGAGCCGGTGCATCTTTCGAAACATGAATCTTCGTTGTCGCCATCATCTATTCCTCGTACTCAGCTGCTGCCGTAAAGTCGACGTCCACCTGTGTGCCAGTCGGTTCCGGCAAAAGATTGATGTCATCACCAAAAACAAGGGCGTTACGAACTGGGTCGTAAACCCAACCCTTAACCGGATCATTCGGAATCACCTGCGACCCGAACGTCACATAAATCGTATCCGGCTGCGGAGGACGCGAAAGATAAAGCACGCTTCCAACTCGGCGAACAAGATCCGCACCAAGTTCAGCAAGTTTCATCCCGTAATCCGCATCACACAGTCCAAGCGTTTGCGCCTTGGAAAGATGGAAGAACTCCTCCAGCTTCTTAGGTGGCTCTTCTCCCGAACGGTTACAAGCGCGATCGATCGTCGGAATATAAACGCCGTACGTGATGATCTTCGAAGCGTCGCCGCCCTTAAGATTCAACAAGAAGCGGTAGAAATCCGAAGCCGCGATTCCCGACTGATCATCCGTATCCGTGAGGAAGATCACCGCCAAATAAGCGTCCGGGCGATAAAATCCGCGGTTCGCGCCGGCGACCATCGGCTGACTAAGAGCCGTCTGCACCGGCGAGAAAAACTCTTCTGACCCTGATCCATCGGTACCGATCAAGAGATTGCGCTCAAGTTCCGCCTGACCATTTGGCGTTGCTCGCGAAACGAACTTCGTTACGCCGTTGAGTTCACCCTTCCAACCATAGCCTGGCTTTGGCTGATACGGGTCTGAGTCCATATTCGAAGACGTGACCCCGATATGATAATCGAGAATCTGGTTCGACATGATACCTTGTGTGAAGAGCTGGATATTCTTCGCCAAGTTCGACTGGTGATCCATCATCGAACCCGAGTCGTCGACAACAAAAAGAATGTCTACGGCACGGTTAAAGGAAACCTTCGAACCACCTGTGTTGCGAACTCTCTCTTTTTTAACCATTGGGAGCGGAACAAGCTTCGGAGAAGCTGGCGCACAAGCTGATGCGCCCATTGCCGCCGCTACCAAGAGAACAGAAAGACTTTTCAGTCGTTTCATTTCAAACCCCTCTTATGGCCGTGCTGTAGCCGGCTTATTCGTGCCAGCCGCTGCGCAACCTTTTTTGATGTCGACTTTGTAGTTCGCGTACTCGTCGAACCAAGTCTCACCCTCAGCCGGGAACCAAACCTTGTCTTTTGCTTGGCTACCTGTTGTTCCAACCTTCAACGACGACTTCCCTTGAGTCGCCGAGATCACGCGATCCGCAAGCGAGATCTGCTGAAGAAGCTCGGCCTCTACAATGTGCAGCTTCTGCAACATCGCGCCGATCTCTTCCGTCTCTTCTTGCGCCAAGGCTTTTACACGGCCATATGTCGCCGAACGCGCCGCCTGAGTGCGTGTATCAACCGCCTTCTTAAAGCTTTCCAAACGCGCCTGGAAGCCGACCTGAGCCGTTCCACCAGTCAGTGAGCGTGCATAGAGCTCACCAGCAAGCTTCGCTTCTGCCTCAAGAGCTTTTTCGGTTTGAACATTCTGAACAAGAGCTGCATCACGTGTCACAAAGCGAGGAAGTGCCGCCGCATCCGCGCCAAGATCCGTCAACTTCGCGGGACCCTTTTTCATACGCTCAACCAAACGAGAAACCGCTGGTGTGTTCGCCGATTCGGTCAACTTCGCCAATTCCGCTGCACGAGGTTTAAAGCGCTCGCGATACGTGTTGAGAGTGCCAACAACCGACGGGTAGTCACACACTTTCAATTGCGAAAGCGAACGCAAGAAGAATGGTTCCGGACCGACTTGCGACTGGAAGGCCGGAGCAACCAGGGTCTTTGTAATAGCGATCGCGTTTTGCGGCTCACCTTTACGAACTTGCGCCCACGCCATCTCCTCTTGAGCGTCAAACCAATAGTCTGAGCTCTTAGGAACCTTCTCGTAGTACTTGCTTGCGGCATCCAAAAAACCGTTTTGGAACAGGAGGCGCGCCGCCGTCATGGTCATAAGGTCTTGGCTAACAGGGTTGTTCGGCGCCTTCATCAAAACCGCCAACGCTTTACCCGCAACTCCAGGATCCTCGCCTTGAGCCAAGGCGATCACAAGCTGCCACGAAAGCCATGCACGCTCGCGTGTGTCGATCTGCGTTTTCTTAATCAGTTCTTTTACCGTTTCAACTTGGTCCGCCGAGTAGACTTGACGACCACGAACACGAACCTCAGCGCCGATTCCAAAAACCGTCGTCCACTCTGAGTTCCAAGTCGCCGTGTTGATCGAAGCCCAAACCGGTGCATTGTCCGGAGCAGCCTCGCGCCACTTTTGAACGATAAACTGGTCGATTTGCTTGGGTTGCGAGATCGAGAGCAACATCTCAAGAGACGTCACCTGAATGCCATTCTTAAAAAGAACCAACGCATTCAAAGCTTGCCCCGAGGCCGTTTTCGCAAATGCCGAGCCATCAAAAGCCGCAGGCCACTGGTAAAGCGACTTCTCAAAATCTCCCGCGTCAAAAAACTGAAGGAAGATGTTTTGTTCAGCAGTGAGTTTCCCACCTTGAGCCGACTTCACAGCGTTAGCCAATAGGCTCTCGCCGTCTTTCGTTTTCTCCGGTCCCTTGGCTCCAAGGATACTGAGGAGTTCATCCTCACCTTCCGCCCACGCAGCCGGAACAGCTGCTCCGACGAACAGCGCTGCCGCAACGAGAAACAAGGCATTATGTTTCATCAAGGCTTTCATCATAACATGTACCCAACCTGAATACCGGCAACCGTCGTATTCATATTCGTATCGCCCGTGTAGCGCTTTGCTGTGTAACCTTCATAGCGAAGCTCAAGACGCGTCGAAAGATGCTGAGAAACCCAAAGACCGATACCGCCACCCGCTGTGTACGATGTCGTCATTCCCGATTTCAGCTCAATCTGTCCGCCACCCGCGAGTGCGTAGACATCAAAGTGCACGACACCGAGATCGTAGAGGTTCATTTTCCCGTAGATCGGGTACCAGTTCAAAACAAGCTGCGCTTGCTGTTTCGGGAAGTCGATCTGAGGAATCTGCGCCTTGCCGCTGACCGACACGTCGTTGATCAGGTACTCGCCTTCTTGGCGGAGCTGGTTGAACGAGTAGCTGTACTTAAGGCCCACGCTCCACTGCGGAGTGAAGTGATAGTGAGCATTGATCCCGATATTTGACGTCATATTATAAGCGTCACCACCGAGAACCGAAGAGAACTCCGGCGCAAGCTCGACACGACGGCGACGGCTCACCACACGGTCTTGAACGATGCGAATCTGTGCTTCCGGGTTCAAAGCTTTCGCTTTTTCAAGAAGGACATCGTTTCCACCGAGCGTATCGAAGTCTTTCATCAAGTCAGCAGACATCGCTGTCTCTACAGAAAACAAACCCGTCGCAAGCACCAAGCCCAAGAGAACTTTTCCGATATTCATGTTCTTCATATCAATCCCCATTCTCTCTAAACTTTAATTAACCGCCGGCGCAGACGCCGGTGTCGAAGGAGCAGGAGCTGGTTCCACGACAGGTGGAGCCGGCGGAGTGCTCGGTTGAATCACGCGAAGAACACGGCGGAATGTTTCTTTCTGAACCTTGATGTCGCCAGGAATTTTGCTCTTGTTGATGACTTCAAACTCAACCGCGTATTCCGCTTTCGTCGCGCCAACCGGTTTCCAGTTCAACTTACAGAGAAGGTTCCCTTCACGAGAAGATGGGATACACTTCCAAACCGCAGGACCGGGAAGCTCAAGATCGATACGCGAGAGCAAGTTGATGGAGAGTGTGCCTTCCGCGTACGGATCGTACACCGTAAACTGAATCAGGTTCTCCTGGCCAGCAACCACCGTCATCGGATCAAACCAGCTAACTTCCGGTTTCATCACTTCCGTCCAAATTTGTGCCTCGCCGTCGCTCTTCATGCCCATACGACCAAAACGCGACACGACCTGGAGGCCAAACTTGAACCGATCTTGAATGCGCGTGAAATCGCGACCGCGCATATCGGCAGCCGGTGCACGCAAATCGAGAACCATTTTAAAGGTCCACTTCTTCTTGTCCATCGGGTCCTGAACAGGGTTCGGCTCCGAGAACGAAGGCTCTTGCATGTAGATCAAACCCGAGATGTCAGCTGGTCCACGAGCCGAAGGAACCGCGACCAAACGTGGACGGAGTCCGTCAGCATCAATCGAGTCCGGATCGCGAACAACCACATTGAACTTGCGAAGTTCGCCTTCGCGAACTGGCAGTTTCACCAGGTCATCCATCGAAACGATCTCAGGATCGACTTCCGAACGAGTCACATAAACCAAGATCGCCTTCGTCGTACCAATGATTGCGCCACCAACTGGCGAAGGAGCTGTCAATCGAACAACAAGACGCTTAGGTAGACCATACTCGGCACCCGTCGATTCGCGAGGTGGAGTCCACTTAAAGACACCTGTCTTAGGATCAAACACGGCGCCCGGGAAGTCCTTCAGGCTGTTCGAGTCGATCGAGAGATCGAACTGCGGATTCGCCGTCAAAACGCGACCAGAGATTTGAATCTCGCCTTCCACTTCTTCTTTGAAAGTGTAGAAGTCCAAAGTGTCGATGCGAAGAGCATCGCTCGCAAGTGGCTTGGGAAGAGGTGGTTCCTTGTCGAGCTCTGGCGGGATACCATTCTTGATCTGTTCGGACTTTTCTTCGAACGGATCTTGATTGAAGGAACACGCCGACATCAAGACAGCCGACATTGCGACCATCGCGATCCGACCCATAAGACCGAGCTTCGTGTTTGCTTTGACTGTCATCAGAGTCCCCTTTTGCCCAATTCCTAGTTTCATCTCGATCTCCCCTTAGCCTTGCCCAGTTCGGCGCAACGCGAACGGATAAGAGACCTTTACGTCGGCTCCGCCCTCTGGGAGGGGGAACTTCCAAGTTTTCAAACGAAGAAGAATGCAGTCTTCCACGATTTTCGAGTTCAAAGTCGTCGATCCAACCGCAGCTGTTTTGACCTGACCGTTTCCACCGATAACAAAGTCGACCGCAACACGACCAGCCAATGCCGGATCGCCTTGGAGCCCTTGCTCGTAGCAAAAACGAACCTGACCAAGATTGCGATTGATCACATCCGCGATCAGATCGCGATCCAAACCACCACCGATGATCGCTTCACGACCAAGTGGAATTGGCGCAGTGCCTGCCGAACCAACAAGCGAGATCTGACCATACCCAGCCTGACCGCCGCCTTTTCCTTTGGTTCCGTAGCCGCCACCGCCTTGCATGTTTCCACCTGCACCAAGCGGAGCTGCAACGAGGCCTTTACCGTAGATGGAGGTTTGAACGCCGCCCGAACCAGCCGTGCCACCAAGACCGGGGCCAGCTGTCGTGTTGACCGCGCCAAGGTTGACTCCACCTTTTTGCGAACCGGACTTCATCGAACCGAAGACCGCCAGAGCGCCCATTCGTTTGATCGAAGCCGTTTTATTTGTAGACGGAACATTCTCGCGAACCGCGGAGACACGGCTGTCTACGACGTTTGCTTGGACCTGAACTGGCTTCACCTTGACGGTCTTAACGATCTGAACGACCTGCTGCTTGATTTCTTCCTCAAGGATCTTCTCAGGTTGAGGAATGCTAAGAAGTCCTCCCATGAGAATCGCCATCGCAACAAACACTCCAGCAAAAGCACGCTTCCAATCGCGTCCCGAGTCTTGACGAACAGATTCGTTACGAATCACAGGAACTGCGGAACCAGTTGGGAGTTCTATCAAACGGCCTACGCCCTCAATCTGAGCCGGACCTTTCGCCAAGGTGTCGCGACCAAACGTACCCAAAAGATCGAAACGAATTTTCTTCGACTCGAGTGCTTCCGTCGAGGTCACCAATTCGATACGCTTGGTGTCGAGACGGCGAACCACGCTCAACGTTTCCGAATCGGTTTCGGGCAACGCAAGTGTCCGGACATGAACCCCTTCGAGATTCTCCAACGAGTACCTTGTTTGTGATCGCTGTGCTTCCATAATTAAATCCTCTTAAAGGTTCCGAACTTACTGGCGTGCTGTTGATTTCTTAATACGGTCTTTGAAGTCCGTGCGAACTCCCAAAAGAGCGTCCAAAATCTTATCGTCTTCAACCGTTGTGACGGCCTCGTCCGAAAAGTGGTACTTACCTTGAACCAAGACGTCGTCGAAACTGAGTTCCGTCGACTTCTTTTTCTTAGCGGGAGCCTGTTCCTGTGCGCGTGCTACCTCAACCGCGGTCCCAACCGCTAGTAGCAACGCCAAGACCGTAAGGACATTACGTGTTACAGATCTCATTTTGCACCTTCCTTCATGCCGGCATCATTCGAACCTGCCGTTTGAATACGTCCTTCAAGATAAGAAACCATCGAGACCCGACCTGCCTGACGCTCAAGCTGAAGAAGGGCGTTCAGTTTCTCGACACTTAGCGGGCTCTCGCGAACCGCCTGGCGAGCCTTTTCGATTTCCGCCAAGTTAGGTTTCACATCGACGTTCGCCTCAGGTCGCGCAGCTAGCGCTTCCAGTTGTGGTTTGATCGCTTCCGGCGCAATTGCCGACAAAAGACCTACCTCTTTCACAACAAGTGCGCGAAGCGCTCCCGTCGACGAAACCAAAGAGGTCTCTAGAGCCGCAACCGCCGACTTGTTCGCCCAGAACTCTTCGACCTTCTTCTTCACATCTTGCGATTTGATCTGATAAGGCGCTGCTTGCTGAGAAAGAAGCGCAAGGTATTGCTGCTCATCCTCGGCACTTAGGCCAGTTGGAACTGGAAGCGACAGGATCTCCGAATAGAATCGCTCAGACTCTTTACCAAGTAAATCCAACGTCGCGAGCTGAGCCGTCCAATCACCGCTTTCTACCGCGCGAGACGCGACCTTCTCGAGACCTTCGATCATTGCGATACGGGTCTTCAGAGTTTGAGCCAGCTTCTTCTGATTTGAACCATCTACGACATGTGCTGCGAACTTCGCTTTGATGCCTTGAGTTTCATCCAAAATTACCATGCGAGCCAACAAACGGCCTGCATCGGTTCCAACCACGCCCTTTTGCGCCAAAGCCGACTTAGCGATATCTGCCTTGCCTAGCTTGGCAGCGATCTCCAAAGCCAGTCGAGCATAGACTTCTGGCTTTTTAAGCAGCGTCGCCTTTTGCCTTTCAAGCTCCTTCAATGGCTCTTTCGCTTCACGAACAAGCTGACTGGCGATCGTAATCGCTCGGTCCTCGTCACGAGAAACTCCCAAATACTTAGCAAGGTAAGGCTTGGTATCGCGGTTTGCGAGGTCCGCATACATCGCCAGCTTAAGAAGACGCTGATCCTCAGGGACTTCTTTTGTGGCCTGAATCTGCTCGGTCGCTGAAAGTGCAGAGTCGAAATCCAAGATCAGCTCGGCAAGCCATGCTTTGCGAGAAAGCGCAAACTGGCGATCTTCAGCCGACACGCCTTGAAGTTTCAGCAACTGATCCGCCGAATCGCGAGCTTCCGAAAAGCGCTTGGTCTTTTCCGCAAGTACGAGACGGTTTTTAAAGTAAGCGACTTTGTCTTCTGGAGTCGAAGTCGCCAGATCGAAGCGAGCCAAGACCTGCCACGCACGCTCATAGTCTGGAGACACCGCTTGCTCCGTAGAGGAAGCCAATGCCGCCGACTGCGTGAGAACCGATTTACGAGCGACCTTTGCATACTCCGTCGCCTCTTTGGGAAAGAGACCCGCAAAATCTTTCGCCCATTTTTCGATCTTCTCGTCATCCTTCATGATCACGAGGGAATCCAGCGCCAAGTCTGCCGCCTGCATACGAATCTTAAGAGCGTCTGGAGACTTTGCGTTCGTTAGGAACGCAATCTCACGCATCTTTTCTGCAGCGACTGGGTAGTCTTGTTTTTGATAAGAGATATTGGCTTTTTGATAGAGAACTTCGATCTCTCGTTTTTTATCCAACGAAAGAGTGAGGTACGTGTCGTAAGCCGACGTCAAAAGATTTGAATCTTTCGAGATCTCGGCCGTTTCGATCGCACCGAGGAGCGAGTTCTCGACACCTTCGGCTGCAACCTTTTTGTCTTCGGCCTTTGATGCCACTTTGCTTTGTTGAGAAAACAGCCCTGCCGCCTGATTATAAAGAGCGACGGCGTCCGCATACTCTTTGCGTTCGCGACTGACCTGCGCCGACCAAAGAGCCATATCTGCTTCCTGTGGGAAGGTTTTCAGATATACACGGTAGGCCGCTACGAGCTCGTCAGACGGAGACTTTTTCTCCTGACGGTTCCAGTCCAAGACGAGCTTACGAAGACGAGCCTTCATTTCTTTGGCTTGATCGTCCTCGGCCTGTCCAACTGCCCCACCCCAAAGATTCATCGCCAAGTCGAATTCTTGCCCAGCAGCTTTTGGGTTTTTGAGCTCCATTTCCAATTGAGCAATGCGAAGATGTCCTTCGACTTTTGAGCGTGGCGTAGTCTGACGCTCTTGCGAGAAGCGCCAGAGGTCGACCGCGGCTTTCACCTGGCCAAGACGCTCTACCTCGCCAGCGAGGTAGACAAGATTCGGTAGCTTCACCGTGTCAGGGCTCAGGTCATAAAGAAGTTTTGCGTCGTCCGTTGAAACAGGACGGCGTGCGAGGAAGGTCGCCAAGTCGCGAGAAACCTCCTCTTGAAATTGCTTATCGACCTGAACAACTCCGCCCGTCGTAGAACGCGACGAGAGCTCGGGAGTCGTCAGAACCTTTTTTAGTCCGTCGATTGCCGGTCCAAGATTTCCCTGGTTGAAGTCCGACCAAGCCACACGATAAGCGGCCAACCCCTTGGAGCTTGCCTGAGGAATCGAAAGAACCTTGAGGTAATTGGCTTTCGCGGAGGCATAGTCACGTTTTTTAAACGCCATCTCCGCCAACGATAGATGAGCCTCAGCAACCGCCTCCGGTTGCTTCCCGTCGCGGATAACCTTCTCATAGGTCTCAACCGCAAGCTTTTCTTGTCCCGTCATCTGATAGAGGTGACCAACCTGCGGAAGCACCTTCGCCATTTGTTGATCATTCAGCTTAGGAAGAACTTCCTGGTAATAACGAAGCGCCTTTTGACGGTCATCCTTACCGGCATTGCAAACCGTGCAACCGCTTTGCAGTTCGACCATCGCATCTTGGCGGGCTCGCTCAGCATGCAAATCCGCTAGACGAAGAGTAAGAGCTGTTCGAGCCGAATCGGCCGGCGCGAGAGTCGCGTAGACTTGCGTCAGCTTTTGAATCAGTAAGTCGCGGGTCGCTTTGTCCGCCAACTGAGCTTGAGCGTTGTTTTCTCCGATCAGAGAAAAGAATGCTATCGAAACAAGAACGATTCCCGCGCACACGCCAGGAGCGAATTTGTAAGGACGATTTTTGAGAGAATGCTTATCCAAATTTCGCGACATCTGCCGCCCCCCTTATGCAGTCCTACTTCATCAGAACAGCAAACTTAATGTCTCCAAACCCTGCCTGAGCCGAGGCCTGCACGATCGCGCTAAGCTGTTCAAACTTCACCCGACGATCCGCCTGAACGGTCAGAATTCCCGGGAACTCCTCACCTGCTCGCATCTCTTGATGCGATTTTCTCAGGTCGAGAAGAGCCTGAACCAGATCGTTCGTGGTCACTTCTTTGTTCTCGATGAAGTACTTTCCGGATTCGAACTTCACGACCGGATGTCTTTCCAAGTCTTCCCCAGCAGCGCTGGGAAGCTCCGTGTCCTTTGAAAGCGAAAGCAGATCTCCAGTCGAAGAAAAGCTTAAGAGCAAGAAAACGATCAGAATCGAAAACGCGTCGATAAGGGCCGTGAGCAAGAGATCCGAAGTGATCCCCCGCTTTCTATCTGTACCAGTCGGCGCCAGGATCGAAGATTCTCCGATCACGCTGGACATCGCCTGTCCCTTTACAATACTTGAATTCAACATCTCAAACCTACCTAGATCAAAGAGGCGTTACACCAAGGTCGATGACTCCGTTCTTTTTGAACGAATCCATGACATCAATAATGTGCTCGTAAACGGCTTGCCCATCCGGTTGAATAAGTGCCGTAATGAGAGCTGGTTCGGCAGTTCTAAGATCGCCAATCAAAGTCTTGATCTTTTCCAGATCAGGCTTGCCGTCGACACCCTGAACCTTGAGACGCTGAAGTCGTGCGGGGACGCGCGAATCACGAACTTCAAACGAAGCTGACCCTTTTCCATCAAGAGCCACCCAAACTGTTGGCTTCTTTTGCGTCTCACTTGCAGCCTGTCCACCGACAGCCTGCTTAACATTGACCGAACCGATCCGAATCCAAACTGCGGTCAAAAGGAGGAAGCAGATACAAACTGACATGAGTGAGATCACCGGGATCAATTCGATCGTAAAGTCCAACCCCTTCTTTTTGCCCTTTGCCATTCAATTCTCCAAATCTCTTACGAGCACTTACCTGGACACAACGAATGTCTGCGCTTAGGCGTTCGCCTCAGGAGCGCGAGCTGGCTTAGTGGCAGCTTTGCGGTCCGTGACGACGTCGTACGAGTAGCTGAGCCAGTTGAACGCCTTGAGCGCCGCCTGGTTCAGATCTTCCGCCAACGCATTGGCGCGGTTCTGCAAGATTGCGAATGCAACAAGAGCCGGAATCGCCACGATTAGTCCGTAAGCCGTGGTGTTCATGGCAACCGAGATACCTTGCGAAAGGATCGTCGCCTTGTCCGCCGGATTCGCCATACTGACGGCCGCGAAGGCCTGAATCATACCTGTGATGGTTCCGAGAAGACCTGTCAGAGTCGCGACGTTTCCAAGCATCGCAAGGAACCCGACACGACGGTCGAGAAGAGCGTTCTCATTGAGAAGAACTTCGTCCATCTTCCCTTGGATCTCTTCCTTGCCACCAAAGTTTTTCGCGACCGCAGCGCCAGCCGCTACAGCTCGTGCTACCGGAACAGCTGCTTTTGCCGCTTCCGCTTTTTGAAAGACGGTTTCCATCTCGCCGCGGCGGATGTTGTCTTCAAAGCCTGCGACGAAGCTCATTTGGTCAGCTTGACGCTTTCCAAACAGAGCGACAGAGCGCTCGATGATGATCGCCAATGATACGATCTGGAAGCCAAGGATTGGCCACATCCAAAATCCACCGTCTGTAAATGCCTTTGCGAGTTCTGCCAACATTTGCATTGCTGCTCCCCTTTTCCTTTTCCGGTTCTCTCGTCCCCACGAGAATTCCTGTTTATAATCAAACGATTTGCCCAAGAGGGCGTTCTCGCGGGCCCAGAATCTACAAGTAGTTTCAAAATGGGTCCATTTGAACGTAAGGGAGTATCAAAATGGTGACGGACAGTGTCAACTTCTCACGATTTTTTGGAAGTCATTTCAGAAAGCGCATTGCCAGAGAGACCTTCTTACCCAAAAGGCGCTCTGGTAGCGGAAACCCTGGAAGTGGGCTCAAGTGGAAACAGAATGGGGCTCGGCCTTCAAACGTTAGTCGAAGAATCGAATGTTATGGGAGGCATTAAAACATTTGTTGGAAAAAATGCGAAATGCGCGACTCAGAAATAAAAGGTTATGCCGGCGCGAACCGGAGAATCACCCATCGTACGGAACCGTGTTCCTGAGGAGATCGACGTGATGGCGGTCCCCATTTCGAAACTGAAGCCAACGTTTTCTAGCCCTGCCAAAAACAGTTCAACACCGGCAAAGCCGAGCAATTCAAATCCAGATTCATTCGCACCACCTGCTTCGATGCTCAGAATTCCAGCACCAGCCCCTAGGTAAAAGTTCAAATTATCCTCGGGGAAAATCACTCGGTAGAGCTTCAGCATTGCGCTGAACTTCGAGTTGTTGGTTTGTGTGTCGAGTCCAAGGGCGGCAGATAGTCCCAGCTCGGCACCTGGCCAATATTGAACCGCCACGCCCGGAAGCTCGACGCTGGATTGATTCTTAAATCCGATTCCAAGGCGATTGGAAAGATCTTTGGCCTGCGCCTCAGGCGCGAACATGCCTGTGCTGAGAATTATGGCAGACGTGAGAACGAGGGCCTTTGCCGCGCTTGCCAGATTGGCAACCAACGACGGGATCAAGGTGAAAGAAACGTGGCGAGCTTTGTCCATATGACCTCCGCAACTATCGTGACTCGAGAGGGCGCGACGGCGCAAGCAGGTATTTTGATTGCTCAAATCCCGGTGAAGTCGCTAAGATCGGGGTTCCATTCGCAAGGGGCCTGTAGCTCAGCTGGGAGAGCGCTACCGTGGCACGGTAGAGGTCGTCGGTTCGATCCCGATCAGGTCCACCAATACCAACCCTAAGTACACCGCCGTCCGCAAAGGTGCGGGGCGGACACTTGGGGTTCTTTTTTATGGAATGGACATTGTTAGGCATGGCCTCGGAGTTTTCCTCCGAGGCCACTTTTTTGGATGGGATTGGCTGGACAGCGACCTGTTCCTTGGTAGTCACATAGTAGGCGTAAAGCCCTTCACGGGTGTATACGAGGCTATCTACAAGGCGACGAATAAGACGGCGTTTCATGGCTTGGCTGGCTTTTGACCAGCCTTTTTTAAACTCATGGGCATTGGCCTCAATGACAGAACGACTAGCCTTCGCGTCGTTGATTTCGTCAATTTTCAATATCAAACTCTCACGGTCGGAGACCAAGAGCTTCTTTTTTGCGGCTAATTTCTCAAGGCGCTCTTGAACGAGATTAATAACGTCTTGGTTTTGGGAAACCTGCTCCATGAGCTTCATGGCCCCTTCGATTTCACCTTCGACTCCCACGATCTCACGCTGAACGCGGTCACGCTCGGACACGAGATCGTTTCCCTCTGCACTAATGGATTTTTTCAAATTTTCTTCCACAAGATCAAAATGACCACTACGGAAAAGAATCTCTGTCAGATGCGCGATGGTGGCTGCCTCTACTTCATCAGCGCGGAGGCGTTTGGTTTTGCAGTTGATGGTTTCTCCGACCACAAGTTTATGACCGTAATACCGATGCGCTTCATTTCTTCCGTGCGAAGTTTGGCCGATCAAAGCCCTGTCGCAGTCGCCGCAACGTAGAACACCGGACAATGGGAAGAAGCGACGCTCGCCCTTGGCAATGCGACTTCTTTCTCTTCTCCAGTTTTCCTCAATCAATCTCTGCGCCGCTAAAAAATCCTTTTCTTCGACGATCCCAGGCCACGAAGCCTTTACGACTTGGTAGCGATGCCAAGGTTTCAAAGTCTCCTGAGGCTCATCTTTGTTCTTCTTATTAACCTCGCGCTTTCCAATGTAAGCAAGATTCGTGAGGAGGCTTCTTACAGAATCGACTGTCCAGCGGCCCTCGATGGCGTGTCGAGCTTTTCGGCTTTTGCCGACCTTCGGTCGAATACTCGTGGCATTTAGCTTTACGGCTGTCGCCTGGAAACTTCCGGTTTCCAGATACAACGAAAAGACTTTCCTCACACCAGGTGCCTCAGCTTTATTCACTACGAGTTTGCCTGAATTTTCTGGGTCTTTATCATACCCAAGAATAGCGGTTCCACCATTCAACAGCCCACGCAGGGCGCGAGAATTGAAATTCATGGAAACACGCTCTGACGTTTGCTTACGCTCAAACTGAGCTAAGTTAATCATGTTGTAGATCATCATTTCGCCAACGGGCGTGCTCGTATCAAACTGCTCTTTGACGGAGAGAAACTTGGCTCTGTGCGATTCTAAATCCTCAAGCAGGCCACAGAAGTCAGAGATATTGCGCGAAAGGCGCGATAAATCAGTCACCAAGATCAAGTCGATTTTTCCAGAGCGAATATCACGAAGCATCCGTTGATACGCGGGACGGCGGGTGTCTTTTGCGGAAAACCCGTCATCAATATAAGTTTCAACGATCTTTCCCCAGTTTTTCTCTTGTATGATCTTCGACTGCACGAAGTTCTTTAGGCGATGCTGCTGGCTATCTAGTGATCCGTCCATGACCTGAGCTTGCTCTTCCGTGGACACTCGAACGTAAGCACCAATTTTATACGGCATACTTCTCTTCCTTTTTCTTTCGGCTCACACGCTTACGCGATTTCCCCAACAGCACGATCTGCGCGATAAGACTGACGATCTCTGCCCGTCGTATTGGATCATCTGCAACTTGTTTATTGACCGGAATCAAGTGGACACTCAACTGATCGGAGCTGGCCCTCTTGCCAACGTTGCCCGAAGAGTGTGTCATTAGCTTCCTTACAGTTTTGCCAGAACTTATCTAGGCTCATGGCGATTTAACTCCTCAATGAAAGCCAGAGCTTTCGCCTTTGAAAGCGAGTCGATGTAGCGCAACACCTTCATTGCCAAGCGACTTGGATTCCTGACACCATTTTCAATGTTCATCATGCTTTGGTAACTGGTCAGTCCCAAAAACTCCGCGAACTGATGGCGATCAAGACCAAGCCGCTCTCTGAGCTTTAGGATTTCTCCATTTTTCATCATTATTCCATTCGTTAGCCCTTATAGAGCATCTTACATCACCATTGATGATAAAATCAATGGTGATATTATGTCAAACAGATCGTTTTTTCCTGCCATTGTTCATTGTAACATTGGATGCGGGAAGCAAAGCCGCTAGCTCTGGCGGTACTTCGCCCGTCTCCTTAGCCCGCTTCAGCAAGGCTTCAAAATAAGCAATGCGGTCGAAGTGGACGGCACGAATCTCCTGCAAATCTGGCTCTGCGATGGTCCGTGCGAACTTACAAAGAATCCAGCTCACCAACTGAGGCCGTGTGACCTTCCCGCCATCGAACCCCGAATTGACATGGCCGATCAGATCGTCAACTGCGAGATTCGCTTCGGGCGAAATCAGAACGCGATATTGCGTGTTATCAGCCGCGCTATCGAACTGATCGGCTCCAAGCCGCGCGGCGCTTGAGCGTCCCTTACGGCCCCTCCGATTGGAAATCGAAGTCGCTTCATCAATGACCTCACCAGATTCCTCCACCACACAATCGTGGACACCCAAGGCCGTCTTGTCCGAGGCGAGCGCCGACTGAGCGTCGAGGCCGTGTGCCGATTGAACACCGCGGCCACTCCGATTGGAAACCGAAACCACTTCGTTTAGCACTTCACTTGTTTTTGACACCTCACTTCCTATGACATCACAGGCCGCCTGCATTTCTCTCTTCTTCTCTAAATTATCCATTTTTTTAATCCTTTCAGACTTACCCTCCACCGAAATTTATCTGCCCCTAGACTCAAGACCCCTCTCAACCAATGTACTCGTTGGGTGGGAGGGGTCTTGAGTCGATCAGGGGCAGTCCCCATAAAGTGAGACGGAGGGTAAGTTATTGTTTTTAAATATAAATCTGCTCAATTTTTCGTGCGAGGATCTGTCCCTCAACTAGCAAACGATTTGCTAGTTGTGTTGCTAGTCACATCTGCGACGATTTCGCATATCGAGGTCACGGATCTACTCAAGTATATGGACGCTGACTCGGGGTTCTTGAGCCACAAATTCATCTTGCCGAAACCAACGGGTCGTTCCCATGTAGGATAATTCACTTCTTTCATTGCCCGAGAGATCGAATTGAAAATCGCTTGGTTGTTTGAAATGAAAACCACAAGGTCGATATCTTTTGAGCTGGCGTAGCTGCTCATCACTTTCTTGTAACGATCAAAATTTTTCTTTGATTGCTCGATCTCGACTGCAACTTTCAAAAACTTCGCACCAACAGGTAGCTTAAGTGTCAGATCAGGAAACTTCGCCTCGACTCCAGCCTTTGTGCTTTTGAGCCACAACCAATGCTGTCGTTTGAGTTCTGCTTCTGTAGTAAAATCCTCGATCAACTCTGTTCTCTGTAATGCTAAGGCAATTCTCGCAGCTTTTTCATCGTGATCGAACTGGCTCAGATGGGGACTAGTAACGACGTTGGCTCCTCGCCTTTCAAGCTCTTCACGAGCAGCGCGATCCAAAACCAAGACGTCTGGCAACATCTTGGATTCGTGTTTCTTGAAGTAACCGTCCGCTAAGAATCGATTCCATATGCGAGAGTTTCGACTTGGAGAACGAGCAGTGAAATACTTTAGCCACAAATCCTTACTCAAAAATCCGGTTTTAGCCGCAAATATGATTTCTTGGTGCGGAATGTATTTTCCGCTCATTTTAAAAAGCGTTCTGTGAAGGAGTATGCATCATCATCCTTTTTTCGAGATGAGATTACTCAATTGGAGAACTCATTTTTTTTAGACGTAACTTTTCTCTCAACATAAATGAGCTAATTTATTGCCGATTTACGATGACATGAAGTTGGCTGTGTGATGGTTCGGGCAACTCATCACAGATAATCTTACTGTCTATAGCAAAAGAGTGAGCTTCGGCCGCAGAATCAAAAATTACAACCAAACACCTCAAGAAAATAGGGTCTCCATGCATCACCTTTCGAACATTGAACTTAACTTCGAAGCTATTAGTGGGTTTGATTGAAAAACCACTAACATTTGGTGGCTCCCTATTTATCTCAAGTGAGCTTAGCCCCGGTATGGGCCTGGACAGCCCGGACTGCATCAAATGATTCATGGATATCATTTCGGCTAGGCTGTGCAGACGAGGCTCTCGGGGAGCTAAAGGCGCGTTTGGTGCTTCGGGGAAGTCTTCATATTCGATCAGCTGAAATCCGTCTGGAAAATGCAAAATCACTCGAACATCGCTGGCTGGAGTTGTTCCGGCGTTTTCGATATCTAGATTTAGAAATATCGACCGCCCCACAAGCTCTTTGTGGGCTTGTTCTTGACGAAGATAGTCTCGATATTCTCTATAGAAATGTTCAAGTTTAGAATTATATTGTTCCCACTGTTCCTTTGATGGACGTCCCAGCCCCTGGAGCGCGGATACCGCAGCGGAAATCTTTTGTAGATCTATATTGTACTGTGAACTGACCTCTTTATCTTTTACGTCAACAGTAATTGGAGCTTCAACATGAAGCGGATTAAGTTTCTTAACTTCAGCAACTCTTAACTCAATTTCGTCATCGGTAAGATTTGGAACTGGAGATAATGTTGTGTCAAATCGGCTTCCAGACTCATTCATTGTAACAGAAAGATTAGGTATCCGACTGGTAAGGGCTGCATTTTGCTTCTTCAAATCCCTTAACTCTTTTTCGAGTGGATCTAACTCGCCAGCAAGAGCAAGATCGTCGGGTAGTGCTAACAAGCGAATACCGCGCCCTTTAGACTTTAGCTCCATACCGAAGTCATTTGAGACAACAAAAACTCGTGATGACTCAGTTTCTCTATTTTTAGCAAAGGAAATCGCAAATGCGATAATTCTGTCGTCTGCGCGGCCTTCATCTAACCCAAGATCTTTCATATCAACCAGGGGGATATTCGGAGCAATTTCCACCCGAATATCCTGACCCCACATTTTTGTATCAGTTCGGCTAACGTCTCTTAGTTTCGCAATTGTCGACTTTGCTCTTGAGCGCAGCTTTGCCGAAGATGCATTTTTATGTTTGTCGAGTTCATCAATTACGGTCACTGGAACAACCAAAATAATTTGCTTTGATGAAACTAAAGCGTTCCAGTCAATTTGATCGGGGTACTGAAAATGCAGAAAGTAGTTGGTGTCCGCAATAACCCAAGTCTGATTTGATATGAGATTTGTCCCGTTTTCCATCCGCGTCTCTTAATACAAGCAATGCGTGAAGTCAGTAAGTTACGCTCTGAATTGGCTTAAACTTACCGCATTTGGTTACTGGCTGTCCCAGCGAGTTGGTTCCGTGATGATGTGCTCGAAATGTCCCTCGATGTAGCGGTTTCCTACCACACGCCCTTCGATCCATCTCGACTCGATCTTGGCTTCTCGCAAAGACGGCATCGCTCCCGTCACTTGACGAGGAGCCGATCCGCGTCCATTCGCGTAAGCCTTGCTCTCTCTTGCTTTGATTTCATCAAAGAGAGTGGAGCCAGCAATCAGGCCCGCCATTCCACCAATCGTCGCGCCAACTACCACATTACGGGTTCGATATTCACCCTTTTTGCCAGGGTCGGCGATACCGCCTAGTGCAGCTCCGCCAGTTGCTCCAATAAGTCCACCAAGTCCGGCACTCTTTCCTTGAGTCGCACATCCATTAAGGCTGAGCACGGAAACCAAGGCACAAGCGATCACATACATTTTACGCTGCATTTTTACCTCCATGAAATCGAGGCGTTTCAGTCTCAGGTAAATCCGTAAGTCCGGCTGATGCCGTCTTCTCAACTTTCAAAAATGGCTCAGGTGGTAGGTCATCAAACTTCTGGAACTTGATGTTGATGGTTCGACTTCCAGCCTCGTGTGGAATGACCATAACGGCTTGTCCCACACCAAGTTCGCTTTTGAAACGGTTGGGATGAATGATAAACTCATCCACCTCACGGGCCGAAGCGTCGCCTGTGTCCTCTTGGCTGAACACGCCACGTTTCGTGCGTGAGGTGTATTTCATGCTCGTGACGGTTCCGATTACCTTCGAGAAGTATTCCGCCGATTCGGGGTCATTGCCGCGCATGAACACCTTGAGATTCGCATTAGTCAGAATCGAATTGGCAATCGCGTCACCCATTGTCTTGATATCACCCAAGGCCTGATGCGCAAACACGATCCCAACGTTAGCACTTCTCGATTTGTTCAAGATCGTGACAAAGCCTGGGTATAGGTACTCAGAAAAGTCATCGAGGAAGACCGAGTAAAACTTGTGATTCCGATTTTCCCCACGGTGACGGTTTGCGACCGCACTTTGAAGGCATTGCAGAATCATCTTCCCAGATGCTTTCCCCAGGAAAGGCGAAAGCATCACGGGAAGCTGGAAATACACGATCTGATTTTCCCTCAAGGCACAATCCAGGTCGATGCTTGGCTTATCCGTATTGAACAACGCCGAAGTCTTTCCAAAAGCAAAATGACTAAGAGCCGCCGTGAGGCCACTTGTCCTTTGCGCAACTTCCGTTGCAGGAAGACCGGCGTAGTGCTTCGCCCAGTTCTTCAGTCCTTGGTTTCCAGATTTCTCAGCCAGAGCCTTTAGCTTGTTCGGTGTCGAGATGGCCTCAAAGACCTTTAGGAAGGTCGGAAGCTCCTGACTCTCCGAAAAAATCCGCATCACCTGAGCGAAGATTTCAAATTGCACACTTCGGTAATACTCGTTTTCAAATTCAAAAGAATTGAACACGCGCTCAGCCACTTCTTCGGGGCTGCCACCAAGAAGAGGGTTGAACTGGTGTGACTCATCGGGGCTACTCAGTGAAAACAAGCGAAAATCCTTTTGCCGCTTGTGTTTCACCGCATACGCCCAAAGTTTATCCAGAAGGCTTCGGTCTGATTTCCCATCAATGAGAATCAGACCGCGCCCTTGTTCAATATCTTGAATTGCCCAGGGAAGGATCACGCTCTCAGTTTTTCCGGCGTTGGTCGTGCCGATCACTTGAGTATGCATCGCTCGCTGGCGGGTTTTGATATGAACTTCCTCTTGCCTATCCGTGACCCCACAGAAAACAGAGCCTTCGGCTTTACCGATGACTGCTTTCTCTTGAGTTTGCTTCTTCAAATTGGATTCGTGCTTTCTTACCAACCAATAAAAAAGCGGCGTTAAGAGCAATACGCAAAGACCAAGGAGAATGATCTGGTTTTGTGGCTCTCTGATCCAGACGTTCAAAAAGTTAAAGACCTTGTTCAAAGCCATCAGGCCGAAAACAATTCCGGCACCCCAAAGCAGCGTTTGATCGCCAACTTGGGAACTTTCTTTTTTATCTGCCATAAGTGGTTCCGGGGTCGCGGAAAGCGAAATTTGCCGTTAGAACGGCATAAAATTCCGTTTGATTTGAAATCTCAATCCATCGCTTCTCCTTCTTGAGATCACTCGCCCAGCTCTCGGCTCGGTCCTTAGCGGTTTCGGCAATGGCGTTCTTCCATCCATTGTCGTCGCCCCCCGGGTTCTCACCTAAAGCCCCACGCTGCATGGAGCCTTCCGCATAGGCTCCGATAAAGCGCGTGAGCGTTTGCCCCACCGTGTTCTTTAAGGCTTCAGAATGAACGCGACCAGAAACTCCGACCTGTCCATCTGAACCAACACCTATGGCCGCGAATTCCCTCTCTCTTCCGTCGGGGAATTGAACAGACTTCCAGCTCACATTGGCTCGGTCCCCACCATCACCAAAGGTCACATCCCCAAAGAGCTTTGATCCTTGAGGGATCGCAAGCGTGTCCTCGTGAATGTAATCGCGTATGACTACACCGATAACAGGCATCCCATGATTCGCAACGATGGCTCGCTCGTAGAGCCTGACAGAAATCCGACTTCCCGGGGGAAGTTGGGTTTTGCTATCCAAGCCGCCACGGGCAAGGATCATCGAGCTGTTGCGTTCGTCACCAAAAGAGGTAGCGCCGCCACCGCTTCCGTAGGCTGGCGCATAGAGATGGCTCAAGTTTGATGGGGCTGATCTCGCATAGCCCTGGCCCGCTCCGATCTGGCTTACGGCATCGTGAGTGGGATCGCTGCCTGAAGCCAATGAGGGACGTTCTCCCAATGCGGCATGTTCGTGAAACTCCCCGACTGTGTCCTGGGGTGCGGGAATCATCAAAATCCCCACAACTCCGATCACGAGTGCCATAGCTCCGCACTTTGCAAGTGAGGCCCAGTTGATCTCTCTTCGTTTCAAAAAATAGACTTTCTCTTTGAAAGCGAAGTTTTTAACACGCTCCATGAGGGACGATTTCACCGCTACTTCCATGCAACCCCCTTGGGGATCGTGAGATACGAGGTTTTCTTTCTCCTCAATTCGATTCGCAATGGTTCCGCTGTGGATGCGTCACTCTTTAGAACTTGCATCACGCCTTTGATAGAGCGACCAGCACCCAAGTCTTGACCAGAAAGCGCAATGCTATGAATGGGTCGCGTAACTCCGTTTTGAGTGAGCCACAACCAATCGGGACGAAAACGTTCACGGATTTCAGAATGCACCTCAAACTCGATCAAGAGAACACCGTCAACCGTATTTGCGAGTCTCTTGGTTTCAAAAACCAGGGACTCATTTTTTAGGTGATTGCGAAAGTTTCGCCAACCAATCGCGGAACTTTTCGCTTTCTCTTTTGGGTTTTCAAGATTGACGACATAATCGGAAGCCACTTCAGGCCCACTCACGAGCTGTACGTTGAAGCGTCTGTACTCGGTGTAGATGTAGAGATTGCTCCGCGCGTTTCGGTGAAGGGGTTTGATCGTAATGGCCTGGTCCAGATACTCAACTTTGAACGCAGATTGATCGCCAACCACAAGGCTGTTCGGTCGATCCGGCACTTGAATGATCGTTGCGACTCCAAGTGCCGTCCTAACCGTGACGATCTGATCCTTTTTAACTTCGACCGTTCGCACTCTGGTATTGGCCCAGGTACCTGACGGCAACAAGAACATCAGAATCGCAAAGACAATTCGTGAAAACACAAAAGCCTCCGATAAAGAGGTGTCTTATGTCTCAAATCGTTTTTCGATTAGACTAAATATCCGCAGGAACTAGAAAATTCCAGTGATCTGTTTTTCAAAAGCGGGGTCGGCCTTCAACTGAGCTTCATCAATCGAAAGCAGTAGGTATTGTGCGAGCCATCTGTACTTCGCATAGTTCTCTTGCTTTCGATAAATCTGATCTCGAATTTTCCAAAAGACATCATCTCTGGCAATACTAAAGTTAGTTTTCAATGGAGCAAAGTAGTCAATAAACATCACATCGTCATCCAGGTTGAGAAGGACGTGCCCTCCCGAATCGCGCCAAATTAAATTGCCATCCCAATCCGGCGTCTGATGCGTATTCAAAGCAGTAGTGAACTCTCTTTTTATCGTACTGAAATCAAGAATCAAAGACGGGTCAACGATCACGCGTGGATAAACAGCTATATTCTCAAGCCGATATGCCTTTACGAGCGCCGGACCTGCGACAATATTCTTTGATTGCTCGATAGACAGCTTGCCGGAACTTATCCCACCTCGAAGCCAAAACCCATTAACGGCAAGTGCATACTGAATGCGCGCGACAGCAAAACAAAGCTCTCGGAGATCATCCATAACCCCACTTCGCTTCGGGTAAGCTAAGACAACGGAGTCGCTAATCAAAACGCTCTCTAGCGGCTTCTTCCTATTCTTGATGGCTAGGATGCTTCCACTCACTAGATTGAAGTACTTATCAAGTTCGGATTTCTTGTTCTCCGACATCACAAGCTCTTTGAATCCTAAAACATCCAGAAAAGCCACATAGTATTCGTCGTAGTTAAGCTCAAAATTTGGCATGTCGGCTATTCTCCATTAAACAGGATGATTCCATACTCTTATTCTGGCATCAACTTGCCAACGATGCCTACTGGAACTCTTTTTCTTTCGATATATACACGCCCCACGGGTTCCGTTCTGTGCGTGGGCCTGACTCAAAGCCGAGTTCCAAACGAAGATCGCCTGCGGCCTTCAAGCCTTGAATTGATGTGATTCGATCTCCCTCAATAACGACGGCGCCTTTCTTCATGTCCACTCGTATTTCAATAGGGTAAACCCGCTGTGCGACGACTTTATCCACGGAAAATCGAATGACGTTTTGCATAGAGCTGTTAAAGGCTCGTTTCGTTGAAGGGAGAATAAAATCTCCAGCCTTTTCAACCTGGGTCGTCACTGTCTTTGATGTCCAGTTGTAGCGATGCTTCAAGTATTCGCGCACAGCCCTTTCAATCTCGACCTTTGGATCAGGCATGGGGGCGCTCATGTAGACAGAAGCATCTTGGGTCATCGGCAAAACGACTGGCGCCTTAGTTGCCTGATATAAGAGAATCATCAGCATCACCCCAGTCAGACAAAACAACGAAAAGGCTGAAATCTTCAAGAATTGGTTTGAGTGAGAAAGCTCAGCCAGGGCATTGGGCAGCTTTCTGATTTTTAGTTTTACGGTTTCTTCCATAGAGGTCCTTTTAATAACGGTACATGTCGAGTTTCCTTTTCTTCTCAGCTTGGTAGTTCGCATATTTCTTACCGACGTAGGAGGATGCTCCCGAATACGCCGCTCTCCCCTTTGCCGCAAGCGACATCCCTTTGGTTGGAACCGCCGTCATGGCGGCAGTAGCTTGTTGAGCAAGACCTGACGACATGGCCTGCACCCCTTGACTTCCCAATGACTTAACAAAGAGAGGCGTTGCCAACATAGCAATAGCAATAACGAAGTTCATCACGATGATGGTCACATAGCTGCCTTCGGCCTTATAGGAATCCCCGAAGGCTAGTGACGCCAGCATAGCGCCCAGTATCGCCCAGACGATCTTCCAACAGGCGACCTCGATCATTCCTCTAAAGAGATTCGCCGTGATATTTCCCGTGGAAGGGAACAAGTTGAAAAGTAACAAAAGAGGAGCTGAGACGATGTAGAACACCCAGAAGAAGTGATACATCGCAATCATCAAGTAGCGGGCTACATAGAGAATCAAAAAACTCAAAAATGAAAGTGTCGCCATGAGCAGATCGTTAAACCCGAGCAAGATGCCTGAGGTTCCTGCCGGATAGCTATCGCTTTTTTCCTTTGCCATCTGGATCACAGCATCAAGCGTGTTCATGGAGTCGATCTTCTCAGCGACTCCATCCGCAATAAAGATTATGGCGCGACTGATCTCAGGAAACGCCGCCAAGAGCAGAGTGGAAATGACTGCACGTCTCAGAATATCAACAAATTCCAAACTTCCACCGGAAGATCGCATCCATGTGATCGCAATGGAAAGACAGAAGAATACAGGCAGCATCAGGTAGTACATCCGCACAAACTCTTGATGGAGTTCACGCATCAATGCCCCCATCAAATTAAAGTCTGGCATAATCTAGTCTCCCTTTAGAGGACTGAGCTTGGTATTCCTCGGAAGTTTGTCAAAGCCATCAGACAACCCATCGTACTGTGCCCTAAACTGCGACGATTGCAGCTTCTCCTTCCGATTCTGCAAGGCCATGTTTTCCCCCATAGCCTTTAGCATCATCGAGTTAGTGCGAAGCACTTGGGTTGTGACCCCAATTAAAACGGCAAGGCTCTGCGCCGTGAGTTTAGCTGCTCCCTGGGGACTGACGTTTTGCGAGTGAGCAAAGATTCTTTTACTCTCCTCGTCTGCTTGGTCTGCGAACCTAAAAAGAGTTCCATTCATGGAAATACTCTCAGATGCAGATTGGTCTTGCGCCTGTTGCAGACGAAGCTCTGCGGTCTGCGGGATCTTCCCATACAGATCGTCAATGATCCGTAAGACCTGATCGGCTGTCTCAAGATTCCCGTAAATTCCTGGGTTGAATTTGGGATTGATGATCCGCAGGACCGTAATTCCATCCCTAATACCTCGGTTGATGTCTCTCATTAAGCCCAGAGTGTCGCTACCAGTGGACAAAATCTGCTTCAGTTGCACGAGTTGTTGGATGGCATTCGCAAGAATCTGTGCCAACACAGCCACATCAGCACCGAATGAGAATGCATTGGCCTGTTTTGGAATAACAATCGTCAAACTCAACATTCCAATGACAAAAAAACGCTTCAGTTTTTTCATGCCGCACTTCCTTTTACAGTCCCTTGAGTCACGCCGTTGGGATAGACGGCGGCCGCTTTCTCGATAGCTTGAATCAAACTAAATCCAGATTCCTGAATCTTTGTCAGATACGCATTGTCTTGAGCATCTGAAGTCGATAGCCAATATTCAAAAGGACTCGGATAAATTCGCACGACTTGGCTATGATCTCCCTCAAGCATGAAGCCTTCTGAAAACTCACCCTTCTTTTGTCCTAAAGAATGAATCAAGCTCAGCTCTTGTCTGTTTAGTTGCAGTATCTCTCGCAAGGTTTCAGAGTCCCCACGTTGAAGCATGATGAACTTTGTCGCGGTGTTGTTGAGAATAGCAGGACCGACAGGACTTGCCCCGATCTCCTCAACACCTTGAGTGATAAAGGTGATTCCTGATCCTGTTTTCCTCAAGGTACGGGCGCAATACTCCATGAAAGAAGCGGCTGCATTGGATTTTAAAAGCTCCCATGCTTCATCAAGAATGATTCGCTTCTTTGTCGTTCGATCTTCCTCAATCTGAGTCAGAATGAAATCCGTTAGAATGAGGATCATCACGCTCTGAAGATCGGGATAGGCCGACAGACCCTTCAAATCGAAAGTGCAGATCGAAGCATCCGTCCGAATGCTTCCCATCCCATCAAGAAGGCGGCCATAAGGACGTTCTCCCGTCCAGAGATAAAGCATCTTGGAGATAGCCCTCATAGAGTCTTCCTCAAAATCCGCAAGATAGCGGGCGAGGTCACTGAGCGTTGGAACCTCGCCCTTTGATCTGCGAATTTTGTAAAGTTCAATAATCGCCCGTTCTAATAGGGCACGATCAAGTTTTGGTATTTTTGCTTTGTCGTCCTCACCTACCATGCTTTCCACACAGGCAAGTAATGACTTGATCTTCTGACTGCCAGGCTCTTGAGTAGGATCGCGAAGATCGAACGGATTGATCCGGTATTGCTCTGAGAGATTGATCTCAAGATATTGACCGCCCAAAGCCTCCGTGAGCTTCTTATACGATCCTCCAATGTCGATGATGAACACACGTCGACCGCGAGCCAGTTCTTGAAGAAGTATGCAGTTATTCAAGAACGACTTACCCGCTCCAGATGCCCCCGTTACAAGTGAATTGTAATTCGGCAAAGAAGGATCAAAGGAGTCAAAACTCACCAGTCCATTCAAGCGATTGCGAAATAGTACCACCGGATCACGGTCGCCCTCACGCGGCCCATAAACCGGAAGGAAATCCGCAAGGTTGTTGGTTTTCATCTTCCGCGCTCGCTCCAGCGAAAGCGGAGCTGCGGGAAGATTGCCCTTTAGCACTTTCCATGCGCCAACGCTTTCTTCCAACCCTTCGGCTCCCTGCAATGCGCGAAACCGCGCCAGAGCCTCACGCACATTACGATTCAAACGCTTAGCACCTTCGGGGGTCGCGGGGGCTTTCAGAACGACGCTCAATTGAACGGCGTAAATACGCTGGCCCGTATTCAAAAGCTCCCGAATCAGATCCTCAGTCGAAGAAAGTTTCGTCTCGCTCTCAAGATCACTGGCTTTATTGCCGCTCGTGACCGCCATAGAATGGGCCATCTTTCGTTTCTGCTGAAGCCTTGCCATCTCAGAGGCCTGAGGAGGCACATCAAAAGACAAGATCAAATCGTAGTGGAACGGCAGATGTAGGAAGTCCGCAATCATTCCGGCATAAGTGATCTCTGGCAGTGTTTTGAGAGTGATGACTCGATGACAGAATCCATCAAGGGTAAACTGATCGAACCCCAAAACCAGATCACCAAAAACAAGTTGCTCCCTTGGCGATTGTGGCGCTAGCCAACTCACCTCATCCAATACATCTTTTTCGATGTCTTTTTCATCGAATGTCGTGACGGCAGGAGTAGGTTCACTCGCAGATCGCTTGGGATTTAAGAACTCATAGATATTCTTCAGAATTTCCTCACGGGTTAGCTCTTGGCATGAAAGCCCTAAAGCCTCAAAACTCGAAACAAGTGTTTCGATGTTTTGTTCCAAGACTTCGAGTGTCTCTTCGTAGGCTTCTGCGGCCTTCTCTGAAAACAGCTCCTGTTTCTTAAAGATGCTGACGGGCTGAGTATCTATGGCAGGAACACGAACGTAAAGCGACAGCTCCGGCCGATAGAGTTCACCATTCTTCATTGCCTGGCTCAGCTTGTTCTCGCGATATTCTGCGATACTCCGAACAAGGGGGTGAAGTTCCGCCACCTTCCCCTTAGAATGGGCGGACAGGACATCCGAATAGTCCGACTTCACTCTGAGAACAAACTGCAAGCTCGTTCCCTCTGAAATGGAGTTCAGAGCTGAGCGAAGTCCCATTGTTAGATGGTTCATTTTATTCTCGTCAAAACACTCAACGTCGATCAATCCCACTTTGATGCCGCCCACGAGGGAACCATCAAAGAGGATTGCGTGCGCCGTCGAACCATCAATAAAATCCCAATACGGCAACTCTTCCGCGAGAGCTGCATCTTTTAGCTTTCTACTCATCCTTCGTTTCCTTTTTAAAGTAGCGTCGGTAAAGTGTGTCGCCACGGCCTGCCGAGAAGTAGGCAGGCCGCACATAATGCTCAATAACATGCTGCAAGTAGTTGTCGGGTCGCCCTCGCTTCGCAAAGAAAAGGAACAACGCCAAAGTCAGCGTTGTTCCCCAGACCATGAGATAGCGAAAAGACGTGGCTCCAAAGACAAGATTCGTGACCGCGAGGTTCATGAAGATCAAAAGCAGGTCGGACAGTTCATATCCGAACAGTTTTGATTTCATCTCCAAGGCCCTTGGAACTCTACTCGTGAGTAGTTCATCGTCCATTGTTCACCGTCCTTAGCGAACCGTTTGGGCGATAAAATCCACAATGGCCTGCGCTCCGAATCCGAACATGCAGCCAAGCACCGCATAAACGATGTGCTGCTTGGCATTCGGGTTACCCGTGAAAAAGGAAATTGCCGCAATCGCAATCCCGATCACAGAGAGAAGCGGCAGGATCACTCCTGTCAACTTTGACTTGATCCCGATGAGACTTGATTCCAGACTCGCATGGGCGAAGTCTGGAACAAGCATCATCGACGAAATCACAAGACTAAATAAAATCAGATGTTTTTCGATCTTCATTTCTTAGAACTCCTATTGAAGATTCCAAAAAAATCTCAAATGTATGCGCAGATATTTCTTGAAATCTATGCCGCTTGCTCAATGGACTCTGGCTCAGGCAAGTCACTTGTATAAGCCGAAGGCTCCGGATGAATGCTGACATAGATGGGCTTATTCAATAGGTCGAAGTCCAATTCGATGAAGCCGTGAACAGAGTCGACAGTCCCATTTCCAACGATGTTCCAAAAATATTTTGTCTTCGCATGAGAGCTACGATTCGGCTCGCGTGTCATCACGAGATACTTCGATGGTTCCGTTTTATGCGGAAGAATGAAGTAGCGCTCCCAAGAAAAGGTCCATAGCCTGAGACTCAAAATGCTTTGGCCTTCCTTGAGGTAAGCCATACCTACGCTTTTTGTTTTCTTAACCCCGCCACTTGGATCTTTGGTTCCTTGAAAGACCTGGAAGCGGAAATATTGGTTCGATTCGTTGCCATTTTTTGCAATAGTATTCGTCTGCTTTTCCATAGGAAAAACCTCTCGTTTCTAAAAATTCGTTTTATGTTCCTAAGCAGCCATGAGCTGCGTACTCAATTGGTTCGCTAAAAATCCTTGTCGAAGTTCCTTAATGGACTCTTCGATAAGCTGGTCTGTTTCCTTCCACGACAGGCCGAGGATCTTGGCAATTTCTTCGATTAGAAGTTGCTCCCAGAATCGGAAGTAGATCGCTAGGATCGCTTTATCGCCAAGGTCTGGCATCAGTTCGTAGAGTTTTTGGATGTTCTTTTCTCTCTCAGAATCTCTTGCGGGTAAAAGATCGGCTGGCGACTTTAAGTTCTCCGGCTTCATTCATATTCCCGGTTTTTTGTGGGCTGATGATCTCGAAACTCAAGTCGCTGCCAGTCTTCAATCGTTGGGTCACTTTCTTTAGCCAGCCTCTGCCAAATGGCTTTCAGCCAACAAAAGAATCTCTGCATCGGCGTCCCCTTTGTTGATGAGCGAGGATTGTTCCCCTCTCATAATACGGGAGCTGACACCCTCCGAGATTAAGTGCTTGATTTTACTCAGTGCTCGCTTCTTCAGGCGATTCACTGGCTGCTGATTGATCCCCAGAGATTGAGCGACGTAACGCTCGCTCCGACCTTCCCAGAAAATCATTTCGACCACACGTCGCTGCTGAGGAGTGAGTCTTAAGAGAAATCTGCTGACAATGGATTTAAGTTCATCATCAGCATCGGTTTGCGCAAACGCACTGAAGATGGATTCTTCTTCGGATTCGCAGATCCGATCATACCGTTTGGGAATAACTAGGGACTCTCCACGAGAACCATTTAGGTTTTCAAACCAGACTAGGTACTTTTCCCAAACCTCTGCGCTCCATGACGGAGCCAGAGTTTTGAGAAGCTCATCCGGTACAGGCTTGCCATTTTGTTGAAGCCAAGGGGCCTTTGGTTGAACGATGATTGATTCTTGCTCAGTAATCTGAGCGGGCAAAACTTTAGAGTCCATATGGACCTCTTTCGGAAGTTGCGCGTGTCGATCCTTGTTTCGACGTGATGCCAACTTCACGGGAAAACATCCATCTCGAATGGTCGTGTTCTTCCCAGACTTTCGGTTGCCGCCCTTTGTCTCGGGTATGGCTGATTTCAGTTACTCAACGTCCTGAATGACGGTTTTTTTGATCTCGATTCGAGGGCTCCACTTTCCTTTATGGAAGTGAACCGTAAGACTTCCGAACTCGATGCCCAACAATTCGGCCAGGGTATCCAAAGCCTTTGAAAGCAGCTTGTTTTTGGTATCTTGCGCATTCCCCCTCTTATAATTCGCTAAATTAGCTAATTCATGCTGCCTCATGTATCCACCTCCAAAATAGCTTATTTAAAACGGCTTCTGTGGCGTATACGGGGTTACTTTCTGTTTCGTCAAATCTTTTTTATTGACATTAATTCGCCATTTTAGCTATTCACCGCCCCATGCAGAGCGATCCGAAGTTTATTGCAGATCGAATTCGTACCCTGCGCATCGCAAGGAACTTGAAGCAAGCCGAGCTTGATGAAAGGACCGAGCTGCCTCGTACTTCGATCTCGAAAATTGAAACTGGAAAACGTGAAGCGACGGCAAGCGAACTCGTTCGTATCGCTCATGCTTTAGGTATCACTCTTGATATGTTGATAAAGGGCTCTGACTCGTTCGTGTATCTGGATGAAATGAAAGTCATCGAAGCACTCAGGGAAATAGCCTTTGCCGACTATAGCCGAATCCTACGAACCATCGAGGCATCGGTTTACTTTGCATCTAAAGACGCAGCACCAAGTCGCAAGGCGCATCTAGAAAACCTGGTAGGCTTTTTGACGCAGTTCGCACAAGAGGACAGAAGGCCGCGCAGTTATTTTGCAGAGAAGAAACGAGTTTTTAAAAATGAATCTGAATAGTGAGGGGGTTCTATGGAAATAGAAAAAAATAGCAGTGTACAGAATGCGCGCGGATCACATGACAAGCGCGCCATGATTTCCGACGTCTCAAAATCTGGACTCGATTCCAAGAATTCGGACGCCGCCAAGGTCAATTCGACAGAGGTACCGAGTATTCGGCTTTCACCTGAGCAGATTGAAGAAATTCATGTGGACGAGTACACACTCACGCTTTTCTATGCCACTCGCGTTCAACCGATGACTCTGAATGACATCAAACGGCAGTTTGCCGAACCTGAGCCAAAGAAGGCACAATCTGTTTTGGACCGCTTTCTCAAGGTGGGCTTGATTCACATTACGCCAGATGGTGCATACTACTCAAATTTCCCAGACAACTACATTAACTACTCTCATTACAGATACGACGGAGACCTTGAAGCCAGAAAAGACTCGAAAGTCTTTGAGATCATGAAGGAGTTTACCGGAAAGTCCGAGTTCTGGAAGGACAAGACGTACTTCTCGATGGATGCCTTTTACTCGAAGGAACAAAGCGATGAGCTTCTTGAAATGTTCAAATCCATCAAAATCAAAGCAAAAGAGTTCGCCAACGAAAATGCAAAGAAGAAATCTATCGACGGACTGAAGTTTCGTCGAATGAAGTTCTACGACATGACGTTCGCAGTTCTTTTTGCCTTTGCAATGGTACTGGGGATTTCAAGCAAGTCTTATGCAGGTGGCAATGATCCAATAATCACAATGTTCAGGGTCAACCCGATATCGACTTTGGATTTCCTGAACACAGCACGCTATGTAGGCGGCGGCAACGATCCGACAACTATGGTGAGCAGCTATGCTTCGATAGCGATGCCCTCTTTGGATTCCGTAGTCCCTCCTGGTCAAACCGGCGGCGGCGGACATGACCCAACTCCTCCGGGAGGCGGAGGGCATGATCCTTCAGCCACGGGGCCGGAGTGCTTCTTTGAATACGGTGGACAATATTTGCCGATTTCATCAAAACGGACATGCAAGCTGAAAAAGTTGATCGACTTCATGAGTGCCTGTGGTGACAGTGGTCATCCGCTATGCACTGAAGCCGAAAAACAAGCCGACCTTTTAATTCAAAGACTTCAAATTGAAAGCAAGTCCGCTGAATGAGAGCACTCACCAAAGCTCAGGTAGTCACCGGGTTAAGAGGATTTGCTGCGATGGTCTTCACCATCGCAGCATCCCCCGTACTCCACGATGCTGGCGTCAGCTTTCAAGTGATCTCGCTTGGCTTTGGGGTCCTTTACTCAATTCTCGCTATCGCAGAAATCCCAACAGGCGTTTGGGCTGATCTTTTCGGCGCAAGAAAGTCAGCAGTCATCGGCGGCCTGCTGCAGACCCTCTCGCTTGTTATCCTTGGGATTGGATCGACCGAAACGTGGCAGGTTCTTTCCGGGTTTGCCCTCTACGGGCTTGGCTCAAGCTACGTCTCCGGAGCCTTGTCAGCACTTTTGTTTGGTATGAACAAAGATCAAGATGGCGAGGGCTTCAATTCAAATCGCTATTTCTCAGTGACCGAAAAAATCGCCGTTGCAAGCTACATTGTCGCCAGCGTCTCGGTTGGATTTCTGAGCGAGTGGTTCGGAAGAGGATCGTTTCTCATTGCAGGAGCCTTTTATCTTCTAGCCGCGCTATTCATCGCCCTCCTAATTCAAGAGCTGCCACCTGAACGAGAATTCCATTCAACGAGAAAGGAGTTTATCGTTCGCACTCGGGAAGGCCTGTCGGCCATCCGTCAATCAATGCAGCTCAAGACACTCCTACCGATCCGCATCCTTCACCAAGTTGAAACTATCCTCGGAGTCCTGTGGCTGCCGTGGATTAAAGACTTGGGAGGTGGCGATGCCCGCTGGTTTTCCGCCTTAGCAACAGGTTCGTATTTGCTTCGATATGTGGTGAATCATTTTTTCTCATCGAAAGAACGACCCGTTTCGTACATGCCGAGAATCGCATACTCATTAGCTTGCATGGCTTTAGGGTCTTTGATCTGCGTATTAGCTGAAAATGTTTGGCTAGCCCTGTTTGGCGTGTGGACGATGGCCGGAGCGCGCGGAGCGTTTCTTCCCGCCGTGCAAGCGATTCAGCACGAAGAGTTCCCTGAACGAGTTCGTACCACGGGCTTGTCTGTAATGAACTTTTCTACCGAAGCGATCTTTGCCGTCAGCTATTTCGTAAGCGCGACTTTCATCAATCAACTATCGGTGCAAACGGCCTGGGGGATTTCGGCCGCCACATTTGCTCTAGCGTCTGTCATTGGTTTTATGTCAAAAGTGCGTAGCTAACTTGGCCCACGATCATGACGGAAAAACTCCTGGAGACCCTATGAAGGCATATTCCACTTCATCCAGATGACCTCTTCATTTTTCTTTTCTGTGATTTACCTTATGTAATCTAAGGTTGCTTGGGTTTGTGGTCACAGCGTAAAAATCCACCTTCGAAAAAGTATCGGCCTGTACCGGAACTCCCTTTCTTAGCCTTGCAAATATTTTTTGGAGAGGTGACGTACTGGTATCCGTCCAAACACCCTTCCAGATCAAGTACAGCAAACTGGATGCTAACTCCGGCCATTTTGAATTCACAGTTTGTTATTGATGTAACAACCCGCTTTTCTGCGATTTCTTTAGGGTTTAGACTCGTAAGTTCCGAACTGTACCCAAAGCCAATCCTGCACCCTGGAACAATCTCTGCTGGACCAAGAGTAAATTTCTCTTTTACTACAAAGTCGACAACATCACCAACGACCCCCAAAGTTTCCCAAATTGGGTCTCCCGCTGGGATGCACATTGCATCCTCATTGAATTTCAAACTCTTGCCGTCTGCGATACTCGGGTACAATCCAAGAACAGAAAAAATCAGAAATATACTAGTCGTAAACCTCAATGTGAATGTGGTCCAAGTGGCCGCTGATTGGCGCAAAGTGTAGGAAATTAGCATCATAAACCCCTTCGACAGTGGTCTTTGGCAGTACCCGATGGCATCCACTTCCCATTCTCCAGTAACTATCGCTCGAACTGCAACTATTTGAGAGAATCGGTGCACCATTTCGATATATCTGCACGCGTCTAAGTATTGCTGGGCCTGGAGTCAAAATGGAGGGACCTATTCGATAAAACAGTTCGCCATCGAAAATCAGGCTCGAGTTCCACGAGACACCTTGTGGTTCGATGTATTGTTGGTTTGCATACAAATAAGCCACGTCATCTAATGCGCCGTCAGAATGTATCAGTCTTGATGGTCTTTTTGGGGTGTTCGGATGCAATAACACCTCGATGGCGTTTCGCATACCATCTATATATTTGCTAAGATCATCAATTGCCTGACGACGCGTGGCATGAGTGTAGTGCTGTAGCACTGAGGATGGAATCACCGGCAGCGGACAGTTGGTTCCAATGAACGCCTCATCTCTATCAAGATTCTTCCAACAGTATTCTTGGCTCTTGCGGACAGCGCCAATTGGGGTGACACACTCAGTATTCTCATCTCCGGTGCACGGCCATGAGTCGATTGCTACTCGGTACGCTCGAAGGAGAGAGTATGCAGCAGCCTTCTTTGCCGCCCTGCTTTGGTGAAACGTGTTCGCGAAGTTCAAATCTGAATTGAACGGCCGTACGTCGAGGTTTTGACCAAGTTGATGCGCGCCGTGTGGGTCGAATGAGCCACCAAATGGATAGGCTCCATCATTGCACATCAACCAGTTGCCAGAGTTGCGGACGACGTTCATCAGGCCGTCCTTTATAAACTCAGCCATTTTTAGTTTTCCATAGGTCGACCATTGTTCACTATAGCCCCAGCCACACATGTAGGAGTCAGAGTTTTTTAGACGATCCACTCCGGCGATAGCGGGAGTTTCTGGTGCGAGATCATAGTTGAGTTTGTGATTCGAAGTGTCTTCTGGGTCATAAGTTTTGCCATTGTTGGAAATCAAAACCTTGTACCGCAATGTTACTCCGGGAATCGTTGGAGTTTGCGCGAGCTTTCGATTTGCAATAGCAAACTGCGGGACATTTTCGAAAATTCGACCACCATCAAAATTCAATTGTCCGTAGCAGTTTCCGGAGGTTGGACAACTGTAATTTGAGATGGATACCTGTCCGCCAACGTCATACTCGGTTGAGTCGCCGGCTACAACTACTGTCACCTTCGGGACAAGCAGAGACACGTTTGCCGAATTAAATTCGGCCTGATTGAATGTTCCACGAGCCGACAGCCTGAAGAGAGGGGAATACTGCCACTTTTCCGACGATGTTCCGAAGAAGTTGAAGTTGGATCTATTGTCTTTTGAGACAGGAATCAGGCGTTCGTCTCGCATGGAATTTCGCGCATTGTTCTGCGCGACGTTTGTGAAATCGGTCGTGGTGTTATGTTGAGCACCAATTTTTAGATCAAAAAGAACTTCAGTGGGGCCGGTTTCGATCCAGCAATAGTAGAAGTGCGATCCGAACTCTCTAGGATATTCTCTCGGGTAAATCGAGTTTACGTTAACGCGTACATTAGGCGTAACCATGTCAGTAGGAATTGGAATCTCAAAACGGAATGGTACGGCCCAGCCTGGGACGTTGCCATCTGCTGGAAGCCCCAATGTTGATGACATCGTGGCCCTGCTGTATCCGGCTTGTTGAGCGGCGGCCTGAAAAGATGTCGTGATTGACCAGGATCTAATGGGTTTTGCCGAATCTCCCTCGTCTTTAAATTCGGCTACGAATTGAATGTTTGCAGACTCGAGTACTCGGCCGGCTGTTAGAGCATTATAGTTAGCTGTCTGGTCGCTCAAACAATTTGAGCCATGTTCTGGCCGACAGCATCGGCGATTGGCAGCGTGCAACCATTCATAGAACTGGGCACCCATGTATGTCGGAGATTGGAACTGACAATAGCCAGCAATTTTCCCTTCCTTCGCCGAACGAGCCGCGACGGGAGTAAATGTTCTGGCATCAGTTTCGACTCCATTTAGGTTGTTCGATAGGAACTTCCCATATGTCCGATCAACGGGAATCAAATTTGGGCCGCGACGAATGATTGGAAACGGAGCGACCTGGCCGCACCAAGATGTAAATGGTGCGGGAGGCTCTTCAGCGGAAAGCAATTGCATTGGGCCACTTAGAGATTTGTTTGAGAAGCCATCGTTCGATAGCGGGTACCCGGGCATGCTTGAACTGAATGGGATGACATTTGTAAATCGATACTGATATTCGGAGCCAACGCTCTGCTGAGTATTCAGTCCAGTTGGAGAAGACTTTGAACTCATCTGAATAGATGCCGGGATGCTGGGTATGGTCAAATCAAAGAGATCGGAAGATGTCGAATTGAAATCGAATGATTTACTAAGGTCGCCGCTTTCCGTGAGAACCGACACGGCATATGTGTCGAAAGGAAGTCCTCCGAGATCGAAATTCGTATTGGGTTCTTTGATTCGCATCTCAATTCCTGAAGCCGATCCGACCACAACCAGATTCGTGGCATTCTGAGGGACTCTCACGGAAACACGTCTTTTCGCTATTCGGATATCTTTTAGGCCGCCAACGACAACTCCTTCAGCGCTCGAAGCGACGACTCCTATTCGTAGGATAAATGGTTCCTCAAGACCCTGGACACGACTTTCAATTTCTGAAGATAGAATTTCGATATTTGGTCCGTTCGCTGTCGCGACGGCTGAAAGATCTACGGTTGTGCCCGACGAGGATTCGAGTGTCACCGATGTGGAGTTATTGACTGAAATCTGATCCAGTTCGCCCGATTGATTAGTCGAGAAAACTACCGTCGGGTTAGTAAGATCAATAATGTCGGGGCGATTACCTATGACAAAGGGGCAAATGTTGTCTCCATCGTACTGAAAACAGCTCTCTGCATGGGACTTAATCATGGTCGTGGACTGTGATGATCGCCCATTCCCGTCGATAACTTGCAATGTAACCGGAAACTCTCCTGTTCGGTTCACACGGAGGCGAACATTGTCGCCTTCAAATGTTCCTAGTTCACCGGCTTGCCAACTGTATTTAGCGCCGCTCAGTGCAGAAGGTGAGATGTCCGAAGCGTGTGCTGATAGAACAACATATGCCGGCAGTCGATTGATGGAAAAATCTGTCGGGTTAAGTTCTTCGTCCAAATGGTTTTCATCTAGCTTCCCGGATATGATCGCGAGAGGCGGCCGATCGCGATGATCGGATACCTGTATCGTGATGGTTTGAAAGCCGAGCAGGTTTTCATCGTCGGTGACCATAAGATGGATGTCGTGAAATCCCGCGCTTGGGAAAGTGTGTGATGTATTTTCTCCGTACTGGATGTTGCCATCTCCGAAATCCCAGCGATAACTTCTGATTTGTCCGTCATCCGTCGAGTCAGAGCCAGAAAAGTGAATCTCAAATGCTTCGGTTAAACTAGGTGTCGCCTGTATTCTAGCTATCGGCGGAACAGATGTAGCGGGGATGGAAACTCTGACTGAGCTTGTTCCTCTTAGTCCACTGTCATCGAATACGTCGAGATAGACATCGTATTCACCAGTATTAGGAAATGTATAAGTGATTTCGGGCCCCTCTCCGATAATGCCTTCTAACCCGAGTATCCACCAGTAGTACCGAGTTACGGTACCATCCACATCGAAGCTCCCCTTACCGTCCAAAAACCTCTGGAATTTATTTCCAGGCACTTCACTCACCGAGATAACTGATGTGGGGGCGGAGTTTGGGTTCACGAGTACCTGAATGGATGCCGGCTCAGACCAGGCACCATGTTCGTCCAATACACTCAAGGTCGCGGTGTATTCGCCGGGGAAAAAGAAAGTCCGCTGCGGATTGGGGCCGTAGAGCTCGACGCCGTCTGAAAATGTCCAAACCCAGTTTGTAAGTAGATGCCCATCGGGATCGAAACTTTGTGAGCCATCGAAAGTAACAAACGCAGGCTCGGTTGATGGTTCGACTTGTACGATGCGAGCGACCGGTTGAGTATTTATGGCTGTGAATGTGTGAACTACAGGATCCGAAATTTGATTGTAGCTATCTCGCACTTCAAGGGAAATCGTATAGGTATCCATTGTATCAATGTTGATGACGGGAGCTTCGATGTCATGCTGCCAAAAGTCTGTACCGTTTGGTGCGGTGATGTGCCAGCGTGTTCCAATGATGCTTGCGCCGGGGTTACTTGTTGAGCTTGTCGAACTATCCAGTTGAATGGTGGTCGGTACAATTGGACTCACGACGGACATCCCCATTCGAGCGATGGGCTTTTCGAGGGCACGCACGTTGACTTGGATTTCAGAAGGCAGTGATACAAGACCGAGGGAGTCCGTCACCTTTAGAGAAATCGTCTTCAAACCTGCCTGTGAGAATGTGACGACTTGGTTCATGCCTTCAAAGGTATTTCCATTTGGAAGCGTCCACTCATATCTCACGATAGTCGCACCTTCATTGAGAGCCTGTGAAGCCTGGCCCGAAAGACTGATGCTTTGCCCGAGAATGATTTCGGTTCGATCCACGTTAATTCTTGCAAGAGGGAGTAGGTTGGTACGCGACGATGCGCGAACCGCGACCGTGACCGAGGAAAAAATCGAACCTTTGATTTTTACTGAAAGTTGGTTTTGGTTCAAAAGAGGAATTGAAAGCAGTAGGTTGTTTGTGGTCTTTGGAAGACTGCTTATGACCACCGACCCGTTGAGGCGGATTTCGACAGAGGAAGGGCGCTCAAGTTCCAGGCGAACAAGATTGGCCACATTCAGTGCGGCACAGGCTAGGCGTTTAAGTAACGGCAAGCCATTACATTCTTTCGGAGAGAGGTCTTCTCCGGATCCGTTTTTTAAATAGAGATAGCCAGTCTGTGGAGTCGACACAAATGTGTTGGTTGTGGTTTTGGTTCCAATCAGTGGTGCATGAAAAGTTTCTGGCCCCAATAGAGTGATCTGATCTTCGTTGCCAACAGGCGCGGCATTTACGGAGGAGAAAACGGCAAGGCTTGTGGTAACAAACAGAAGAGCAAGTTTAGATATACGAGAACGCATAGCTGCGAGCTTATAAATGTCTGCCATCTTGAAATCCTCCAACCGACGTTCAACAAGAGTCATTCGTGCAATGCGTGGGACATGGACTGAATCGGAGGTTTCTGGAGCAATCTTTATTCAGAAAATCACAAACGCCGTTTTATTTTTTTGAAGTGACGAACTTTTGGTGAGCTGCCGTCAGCCTCTATTTCTAAATTGAGACGACCAACAAATTCTGTTTGGCGAGAAAAATTCGATTTTCTTTCTTGAATTTCTAAGAGCTACCCGTTCCCGAAGGAGATGATGAATGGATCGCCACCGGCCTCCACAGCCAGTGGCGAGATTTCAATCACTGCACGAAATCTGCAATGTCTTCTGTGCGATAGTACGTCGCACCGTTGTCGAAGGAGATGATGGTTCCATCAGATTCTTCATTAGAGATGTGATCCGCAAGAGCACAGCGCCAGCCAACGGGATCATTTTCTTTCATGAGGGTGATGGTATCAAACGTCATCCATCCAACCGTGGTTTCTTCGGGATAGAACTCGCGTATAGACTCCTCAAACGCCTCTTCGAGATCGACGGCATCAAGCTCTGTTTCGAGAATATGTCGAATGACCCAGTCTGTTCCCCATTCACATCCGACTCCGGGCAGTAGACGCATAAGATCGTCACTACCACAGGAGCTACAGCAGCCAGTGGGGGCTTCCTTGTAGCATCCGTAACAGAACGGAATGGAGCGGCTCAGGGCAATTTGTTCGAGCTTTTGTTGGATTTCGTTTTTCATGGTCATCTCCTCTTTAGCGTTGTCGTTTTCCCTCGTTGTGAGGGCTTCTTCGCCCCGGCCAGGAAGCCCGACGGGGGAAAAAGGGAGAGGAGGCAAAGTCCCTCGGCACGACCAAGCGAAAGCGGCAGACGGAGTGCCAGGAGCTTTAGCGTATGGCGCGAGGGCTGCGGAGGGACGAATCAGGGAATTTGCCGGCACGACCGCCAGCAACCTAAAGAGTCAGGAGATGCCAAACGAATCCGGCAAAACCTCGCTTTTGCCTGTTGCTACTTCTTTACTGGTAGAAGCATGGGTTTGCCCCACTTGGACGCTTGTGAGTCCTTGAGTAGCTGATACTGCACCACACGCACGGTCCGGATGAACTTGGGGAGCTGCCCAGTCGCAGCGGCGAGAAGAGCTGTGGCAACGGCTGCTTGAATAAGTTTGGATGGGATCGGGATCATGGCTATTTCTCCTTGTCGTGGGTTTCGTGTTTAATGATTTGATGGACTGTCTCGTGATGCCAGCGTTGGCCGCGACGAGGCCGCACTTTTTGTTCATTCAAGTGCTTTGCGATGGCTGTTAGGCTCTTGCCTGACTGCCACATTTTTATGATTTGAAGGACATTCCGATATTCTCGCGGGTCTTTAACAAGTTGGCCTTCAAGCCTTGTGTATCCGTAGCGTTGGACAGATAAACTCGCTCTGATGGCGCGCTTGTCCTTTTGAGCTGGCTTTCGAGTCCCCACTCTCAGAGTCGATCCCCCGGTAGTGAGCGCCTCCCGAATAGAGCTTCTCGCAAAACCTGTTTTGCTTTCTATCTCGCGTAAAGTGTAACCAGCTTCGTAAAGAGGCGCGGAAACCTCAAAAACCTGTTCCCGCGACTTTGAGAAAAACCGAATAATATCATGAGGTAACAGGACCGACCGAAGTGGTGTACTTAGCCTTGCCCCACCTCCACCAACTCAAACTTCAAAATTCGAAATTCGTCACTCTCTGCCAACTAAGTTTCTGCCAACTAACTCTCTGCCAGCAGGCGACCGATGGCAACTCCGAGGCTCATGTCTTCGACGGGGCCGAGGTATTTGGCTCGGAACTGACCATGCCGATCGATCAAGACGATTGTGGGAGTGCCTTGGAGCTCGTAGGTCGCCATCGTACGGGGGATTCGACTGCCTGCTGTCGGCCGATCGACAGCGACTGGAAAATTCAGGCGGTTTTCGTGGATATAAACTTTTAAGGCCTCAGGGCCCATGACATCGTGGTGCTCAAAGACCGTATGAAGTCCGATGACGACAGCGTCATCGGACTTTGAAAACATCTCGTGCAATCGGGAAATTTGCGGAGTGGCGTGATGCACACAACCGGGACAGAGCATCTGAAAAGCGTAAACGACTACCACCCGCCCCCTGCACTGCGAAAGCAGAATCGGATCGCCATTTAGCCACTCTTGAACCTCTAATTCGGGTGCAATCTGCTCAACCTGCCCTGACATCCTAACCCTCTCCGATGATCCGTTATCTTAGGTCTGACAGCGAAGCGCCGAAATTGATATGAAGAACTTCGCCTTCCAAGACAAGAGCTGGGACCGATTTGACTCCCGCTCGTTCGGCTTCAGCCAATCGTGTTTTTTCTTCGCCGAGATGCACGACTTCGAGATCGAAGTTCTTGCGATCGATCAAAGTGATCACTTTGTTCTCAGCCGACACACAAACCGGACATCCTGCATGGTAAAATACTGCTTTTTTCATCTTCTTTTCTCCCTTTTTTATTTTGTTAGGAGTCCTAACTATTTAATATAAGTAGCGGGAACATTCCGCGAATGCTAGAAATTTTTAAGAATCATTCGACGTGTTGCGAAATCAAGCCTCTTGCCATAAGTTCGACTCAGCCTGAAGCTTGTTTGAGGAGTTCTCGCTTTGGAAGATAGAGATAAAGGCCGACATAAAGACAGCGACTTGGAAACTAAGCTGCTGACAGGGCTTGCAAAGATCAGCCTGGCGTTTCGTGCAGAGGAGCAAAAGCAATCCTTTGAAGTCCGGCTGTCACCGACGCAAGCCAAGGCCCTGCTGCTGGTAGAAGACGGCATTCAGTCGCCGTCTGAAATCTCCAAGCGGATCGGCGTCAGCCGCGCCAGCCTCAGCGACTCACTCACTGCCCTTCAAGACAAAGGACTTCTAAAAAAACGCCGCAGCCCTGAGGATTCTCGCGCGACGATCTTGGAACTGACCGCCAAAGGTCGAAGACGCTCAGACGGTCTCGCCGATTGGCCCACGGCTTTGCAGGAATCGCTCGACGACCTCAACACCGAGGAGAAACACATGCTCTTGCGAGTGCTTTCGAAAATCATCGCAAATCTCCAGGATCAGGGCTCGGTTTCTGTTCCTCGTATGTGTGCCAATTGCCGTTTCTTCCGACCCAATGCTCACGCTGGCAGTAAAAAACCTCATCACTGTGATTACATCAATTCGGCGTTCTCCGACGGCGAGCTTCGCTTGGATTGCCCCGAGCACGAGGCTGCAGAGATGCGCCCAAACTTCTAGGCGTCACGTCGTTGAGGGTCGTCATCGCAAGTGCGTCCAAGAATGCCGTCAATGCCCCGGCAAGCGTCTTTTTTAGCCCGCAAGCTGGGAGAAACGTGCACTCGCATTTCCGGCCAGAAAAACACTCGGCCGGACGAAAACTTTCTTCCGTCTGAAGAACGATCTCACGCAAGCTTTTCTCTCCCGCCCCTGGATGAATCCAAATTCCGCCCGATCGGCCACGCGATGTTTCGATGAGGCCGATTTTTGCCAGCTGATGAGAGACCTTGATTAAATTGTTTTTTGAGATCTTTAAACTCACCGCCAGTTCATTGAGTGTCACGAGGTTGCGCCGCTGATTGAGGTACATCAGGACCCGAAGCGAGTAATCTGTATGGTCGGTTAAATACATAACAACCTCCTGCACATCTCAGCATCCTGGCTTTTTGAGGGGGCCCGAGACAAAGATTTTAGCAAAACACGCTTTCATCCAGCCTCCCACTGCGAGGAACCAACACGCCGTGGAAAGATGCAAAAAAACCGTTCGCCAGACCCCGCTCGCGAGCCCGTACCCCACCCGTGCGACGAGTGCCGCCAGCAAGAAAAGGACAAGCCATTTGAGTGGTGTCGACACGGATGTGTCGACGGCGCGATCGGTTTCGGAGGCCTTTGAACTAAGCTCCATTTCCAAGGGATAGGACCCATGTGCGAGAATCACTCGGGTCGAAACCGAAAAAGTGATCATCGCAAAGCTCCCGAGGAATATCAGATGAAGCCAGGTCACGATCAGCGACGGCTGAAACCAACACAAGGCGAAGCTAAGAGGAATCATCCAGGCGACGGCCTGAACCGCCCACCTTAACGGAGACACCCGGTTTGCTGGACGCTGAATTCTCCAGACAAAGACGAGGTAGATCACAGACACCGCGGTGAGCCCCAAATAGGCCAAATGAGACCCACTGCCCGCTAAGAACAAGAAAGTCCCTGTCAGCACACCGAGGCCATGGAAGATGTTATGCTGCCACCTCGGTGCTGATTCAAAGTCCGACGGAAGACCTGAGAGAAAAGAATAAAATCGTGCACCGATTCCAAGAACCAAAAGCAAGACCGAGCCGACATGAAAGAGATGAAGGCCTTTGAAACTGTCACCTTCGAAATAAAAGAAAGCTCCCAATAACGACGCCACCAAGCCAAGTCCGACATGCGAGAAAAACACGGGCACCCGTTTCACGCTGCGTAGGAGCCTTTGTCCGGCATAAAACACCAAAAAAATGTTGATCGCCGCAACCGTGCCATAAAAGGGCTGACTTTCCACCAGCCACGAACTTCCGAACAGAACCAACATCAACACCATCGCAGCTAGTGTCTCGAGCCTTTTTGCCGGTTCAGTGCCTGTCATGCGTGGTATCGCCGTCATCAAAAAACCCACGATGAAGCTCCAAAGAAACCCACCCGCGATGAGACGAGAATGCACAAACAGCGCTGGCGCAGCAAACCAACCCAGAGTTTGCACATTCCACACACCGACCGCGATCAGCGCACTGAATACTCCAAACGGAAAGAAAATCTGGTACGGCGCAAGATTCATCGACACAGTTCCCGCTTTCCCGTGTCCGCGATCCTAAGTGAATCGGGAATTGACGATTTATTGTAACTAAATGTTGTATATGATATACAACATTTGTCCTATCTCAACAAGGAAGGCTTCGCAAGTGTCTAATCCAGCACCACTCCCCACTGAGCAACTCATCGTGAACGGCGTCTCGTTTTCCCATGACGACTTCCATCAAGTGGTTGAAGACTTCTACGGTCGCGTGCAGCAGGATGCGGAACTTTCGATTCCTTTTTTGTCCGTCCACGATTGGCCAGATCACATTCGAAGGTTGACGCATTTTTGGTGGATTCGATTTGGCGGCCGTCCGTACATGTTTGCCGAGTACAACCCGGTGGCGAAACACTATTACGCTGGCTTCAATGCGAACTTGCTTGAGCGCTGGCTTGGACTGTTTGAGGCGACGCTGACAGACCGCCTTCAGCCGGATCAAGCGGCATTGTGGATCATGATCGCAAAACGCATCGGTTTTGCACTGACGGCGAAAGACGAAGCCTTCCGCCACGCCATGGAAAACAAGAGTTGATTACGACTGCTGAGTGAAGGCCTGCCCGGAATGCACCGCACGCCCATTCAGAATCACGGAGTAGCGAATCGGCGAAGCCTTGGCGATCATCGCCGAAACACCGCAGTATTGCTGCATGGAGAGTTCGACGGCTGACTTCACTCGCTCGACATCGACTTCGCCTGTCAGCGTGTAGCGCACGTGAACCTCTTGAAAGATACGCGGATGAGCGTCCGTCGTTTCAGCCTCGGCTTCGATCGACATGGACTCAAGCGGCTGTTTGTATTTTTTGAGAAGAGCGACGACGTCCATACCCGTGCAACCACAGATTGAGACCAAGAGCATCTGTTTGGGACTCATGCCTGTGTTGTCGCCAAGAGGAGGCGTGGTATCCAGCGGGATCGAAAAACCCTCCGGACCTCCGGCAAACTTCATCTTTCCTAGCCAATCGATTTTCGACTTCATCTTACAACCTCTTAAGATAGCCCTTCAGGCTTTCGCTTTCGCTGTTTCGCCGAAAAGTAGAGCAAGCCCTTTGTCCGAGGTCAAATTCGAATCTCTTGAGGTGGCCCCAGTCGCTTGGTCGAGATTGCCGAGAAATTGTGTGCCGGTGATTCAATCCCGTACGAAGCAAGCCGATATGAAATGAGACACAATGACGTGTCACACCATGACCTAAGGAATTTCGACTAAGTCGAAAACGGGATGATGGAATACAGGAACGGCATTTTTAAGAATGAACTTTCCCCCGCGATCCTCGCATTGCTAATTGCCGTTTCGCTTATAATCGGATGTGCAGAGTCACTTCCCAGCAAAGAGTTTAACTCGGTCGTTTTAGGAAGAAAGTATCTCTACGTCGCAAGCGGAGCCTGCTATACGGGCGGCGTTGCGGTCTCGACAGGATCAGCGACGGTGGCAAAGTTTGACCTGGACTCCGGAGCGTTTTCGGGAGTCGTCGCCGACTACAACACCCGACCCGGCGACCAGCCCGCAGCATTCAGACAGTTTGGAGCGAACTATTTCCTTGTAAGCGTCGAAAACACGGCCGGACGGCGTATCGACATTCTGAAAAACGACGGCACCGAACTCACTACCTATCTCACCAACACGACGGCACTAAACGCTATCCTTCGCGACCTTGTAGTCTTGGCGGATTCGTCACTGCTCGTAACCAAGGCCTCCGCGATCGAGAAGTTTTCACCAAGTCGCGCGCGGGTCACGCAAGGCGCAAGCGCGTTCGTCAACGCGCCGGCTGGTTCTTGTGCAACATCGACCACCGCTATGACATCGACCATCACACTCCCCAATGGGAAAATCGTCTACGCGCACGCGGCGGCAAGCCCCAATAACAAAGTCGGAGTGATTTCGGAGACCGGGTACGCGGCCGGTGCCGATTGCTTGGCAGCTCAAAGTGCTCCGGTCGCCACAGCCCTACCGACCGCTGTGGCTTATCATCAGCTTTCGGGAAAACTTCTTGTGGCCTACGGGTCGACAACATCTAGCAGCAACGCGATCTACAGTTATGATGTCGACCTCGACTCGGGCGTTATTTCAAACGAAACCGAAGCTTGGCAAGACACCGCCATCGTGTACGGCCCTAGCGAAATGACGATCGACCAATCGACTGGCGACATCTTTGTCGCCAATGGCGCGAGCACCTATAACAATATCGAAAGATTCACGCTCAATTCGAATGGAGAGCTCGACAAAGTCGGGACCGTACCGTTTATCAACACCAATAACTACACACGCAGCGTGTCGGGACTCGAGATCGCTCCATGAAAAGATCTTGCCTGGCTCTTATGATCATCGCTTTTGTAAGCTTAAGTCTTCTGCACGAAACAGCCGAAGCTCGACGCCGCGGACGTGGTGAGATCTATGTTGGCGGCGGCTTGTTTCGCGAGATCAACGCCTATAAAATCGATTCCAATGAATCGAACTTCGCCGGCTGGGGTGCTGCCGGTGTTGTTGGGATGGAGTTTGAACTCTCAGGAGACATCGGCTTCATGATCGAAGGCGAATACACGCGTCACGAGATGCTAAATGCCCTGCAGAGCACGACTTATCTTGAGAAGGCCACCAACACCGCGATGATCGGAAAAGCGGGCCTGTTTTATGGCGTCTTGGGCATAGGCGTGGGACTAGCCAAAAACCGCATCGACATCGACAACGTGCAGAGCAACTCCAATGGTATTCGCACCAGCTACGACGGCCTCACCTATCAGGTTTTTGGCCAGCTCACCTTGCCGGCAGAAAATAAAATGCGAACGGTGATCGAGGGCAAGTACGGAATGGGAACGATCGGCGGGATGACTTATTCTGAGTTGCAAATCGGTCTTCGACTGTATTTCATACCGTTTTAAGGCCCGACGCACCAAAGCAGATTGTAAAGCCACGGCCTCATAGATAGACTTCGATCCATCAATATGCGCCTTCTAGTCGTTCGTTTCTCCAGTTTTGGGGACATCTTTCAAGCTCTCGAAATTGTTCCGCACATCAAACGTGTCGCGCCGGAATCCGAGGTCGACTGGCTGGTTCGCAAAGACTTCGCGGAACTTCTGACGAATCAAAATGGAATCTCATCCGTGCACGCATTTGATCGAAGCGACTCGGTTTTGCACCTGATCCGGCTTGCGTGGACACTCGCACCTCGCTACACGCATGTTTACGATGCCCACTCGAACTTACGGAGC
>CAUJGS010000050.1 GCA_963170185.1 Bdellovibrionota bacterium | reverse complement strand
AGATTTTTTCGATCATTTGCCGGCAAAATGCTTGAGGCGCTCTTTGTGATCCGGACCAAACCACAGCTTTGAAAACTCGCGTTGCTCACTTCGCGCATCGCGGGCGCGCTTAAACGCGCCGACCGATCGACGTGGCATACTGGCAAGACGAAGAATCTCCGCCAGCGACTCGGGCCGCGCCGACCACGGCGCCACCACACGATCCACGAGGCCCATCTGAAAGGCTTCACGCCCGGTAAAACTCTTCATCTCAATTCCAAATCGCGAAGCCGCTTTGGCGCCAACACGAGCGGCCAAACGCGCGCCTCCACCCCAGCCGTAGATGAGTCCCATCTTGCGCTGCCAAAAGCCAAGATGTACGTGCGGAGTCACGAACACCAAATCAAAAGCGGATAACAGCTCAAGGCCACCGCCAAACGCATCGCCTTCCACCAGCGCCAAGGTCGGAACCTCCAAGTCGCCTAGCTGATTCAAAACCTTGGTGATGTCACGGTTGGCTTTCAGGCTCTCGGCTTTTCCAAGACGCAGATGATCCTTAAGGTTCCCGCCCGAGCAGAACACGCGGCCTTCTGCCCGTAAAAGCAGACCGTCGATCTTCTTATGAGTTCCCAGAATTTTTCCAAGCTCACGCGCCGTTTCGACAGAGAAACTATTGCGCGACTCAGGATCGCGAAACAGAAGCTCGAGAATCACAAGCTCCCGTTCTCCACGAGTAAACCGATGCTGAGAGATTTCAAATACAGATTCGGACTTCGGCTTAGGCTTCTTCGTCATGCCAAAACGATGTGACGGCGAACGGCCCCTCGTCCAGTGAAATGTACACCAACACCCGTTCCGCCAGTGCGCCCCATCATGCTCGCCCACACGATCCGTGCCGGCATCACATAAGTTCGGCTTACGTCATCAAGCTCCATGCGAAGCTTGACGGTCTCACCGACCGTGACGTCTTGCAGAGCATTGAGCTCCAAGTAAGCACCCGTTTTTGAAAGATTGAAGATGCGCGAACCAATTGATCGACCGGCACCAAACTCCACAGTGGCAGCTTGCTCCGTATCAAAACGCCGATGAACGCGTTGTTCGACACGACCTTCGGTAATGGCTTTTTCGGCGATGCCGAGCAAGTCTCGCTGCTCGTAAGGCTTTTCAAGATAAACCACTCGCTCAAGGAGCGCGAGATTCTGCACGGCCTTCGGCGCTTCCGCCTTAGCCAAGATCATGATCATGCGATCAAAACCTTCGTGCCGCAAAGTCTCAACCCAATTCAGCTCGTTTTGGTTCCATTCGTTGAAATTGAAAATGATGAGATCCGGGTGAACCGCGAGTTCCAGCTTCGTAGCCTGAGGACGCGTGGTCGACACCCGCGCTCCGCCCGGCAGAGTCGAAAGCAGTGGCTGAAGTTTTTTTCGCAGCAGTTCGTTCTCGTTCTCGGTTCGACTAGCGATCACGATCTGCTTCGGTTTTTCCGGAATGTAGCCTCGGCTCATGATTCGACTCCTGCAAGTCTGTCCTACAGTCCTATCGACAAATCGCTAAGAAATACGAAGGCCTCGAGCGTCTCAGAACGAGAATCAGACTCACCGACTTTAAAAGCTGGACTCCGGCCATAGCCCGACTCCTGATTTCCAAATTAAATGTCAAAAACGAGAACAGCCCAAGAATCCGCGAATCACGAACTCTTGGGCTGCGCATTTTTCCTGGCTCATACCAGGCCTATAAATAGCCGGCGCTTACATTTTCAAGCCGGTTTTTCCGACCCACTTACCGCGCGGACGGTAGATGCGGTTGTTCTTCCACTGTTCAAGAATGTGCGAGAGCCAACCCGAGACGCGCGATGCTGCGAAGATCGGCGTGAAGAGATCCGTTGGAATCCCCATCGAGTAGTAAACCGTCGCCGAGTAGAAATCGACGTTTGGAAGCAGGTCTTTCTTCTCGCGCATGATGTCGTCGATCATTGTCGACATCGTGTAGAGATGCGCTTCGCCTTTTTTCTTAGTGAGGCGTTCGCTCATCGTGCGCAGGATTTTCGCGCGCGGGTCGCCGTTCTTGTAAACGCGGTGACCGATGCCCATGACTTTTTCTTTGTTGTCGAGAGCGCGCTGGATCCACGTTTTGCAAGCCTCGATCGAACCGATGTCGAGAAGCATCTTGATAACCTGTTCGTTCGCTCCGCCGTGAAGAGGTCCTTTTAAAGCCGAGATCGCCGAAACGATTGCCGAGTGAACATCCGAAAGCGAAGACGCCGTCACGCGTGCCGCGAACGCCGAACAGTTGAGCTCGTGATCGGCATGAAGAATCAAGCATGTGTCGAAGTCTTTCACGAGTTCGGCATCGGGCTCTGCACCCGTGAGAGTCCAGAAGAAGTTGTAAGCCACCGACTTGTCCGTCTTTGGCTGAACAACGTCCTTGCCGTTACGAATGCGATCAAACGCCGTCACAAGCGACGTCATCTTCGCCGTTAGGCGAACCGCTTTGCGCTTGTTAGCTTCGTCCGACATGTCTTGCGCTTCTGAATCCCAGTGCGCCAAGAGCGATGTCGCCGTACGCAACCAGGCCATCGGATGAACACCTTTTGCCGGAATCGTCTTCAAGACTTTCACGAACTCCGGATCGAGAGTCATGTTCGCGCCGAGGTCTTTTTTCAGGCTCGCAAGCTCGTCAGCCGTTGGGCGACGATCGTTCCATAGCAAGAAAACGACTTCTTCAAATGTCGATTTGGCTGCGAGATCTTCGATCGTGTAACCACGATACGTGAGAGTTGCGTCTTGGATAGAGGAGATACCAGTTGAACACGCGACGACTCCCTCGAGTCCGCGATCAACTGCACCTTCGAAGATTTCTACTTGGGCAGCCATGAGAGTTCCTTTCCTAACTAATCCGATATCACTTCTTCGTATCGAATCTTTTTGCCATCTGTTTTCGTGCTCTATATTACCGCGACGGTCATACTGCGGCCAAAGGCATGAAGCTAGAATTCAATTTTTTCGCAGCGCGATACTATACGCGATACACTAGCGATCGCGATCCGAAGCGATTGCACTAGCGTCTTGGTGCTAGGCGAATCACGCGATCCTTCACTTCAAACACCACGACCGTGACATCTTGGGGCAGATCTTGTCCATCCGCATGCTTTTCGATGGCGTAGAGAATCTCATTGCGTGCGTCGTGCACAGTTCCTGAGCCCGGCTTCAACGTCGGAGCCTTCACCGAAAGCGCTCGCACCAGACGATCCTCTCCAAAGGTCTCGCCCTTGGCATTCCTCGTCGCCATCGCTCCACCGGAAACCAGAATGACTCGGTCCATCGCCTCGAGCGCCACCTCATGCAGCGTTCCAGAAACCGTCCCGCGCCCTTTTTCAATCGCCGGGTCGCTTGCCTGCAAACGCTCAAGACTTCCGGACGATGCACGCAAAATCGCACCAAACACCGGACCCGCCGCCGAATACGCGAAGTTCAAAGTTCTCCGATCCAAAGTCCCATAAAAAACATTCGCGCGATCGGCGCCCTTAGGCCCCGTCCCCAAGCTAGGCTCAAGCTCGACGGCAATTGCTTGCAGGAGTTTTTCGCTAGAGAGCCCGCGCTTGGCCTCTTGTTGCCCAGTGATTTTTAAAAGCACGCTCAAAAGCAAAGCCGACATTCCGTAGCCGTTCGAACTCGCCAGCACCACACCGAACTTCAGTCGATCTTCGTGCTCGAAAATATCGAAGTAGTCCCCCCCGGAGATCGGGCTTGGAACAAACTTTGTGGAAAACTCGAACCCGGGGATATTTGGAAACTCGGTAGGCACCAAAACCTTCTGCACGAGGGCCGCGGTCTTAACCTCTTCTGCGACTTTTTCTATCAGAGACTCCAGCGACTGGTTCGCTTTGAGCAGCTGTGTTCGAAAAACCGCCAAATCTTTCTCACGGGCGTCGACCTCGCGTTCGAGTTCCTGAACAAGTTCGACAAGCTGTTCGTGACTGTAGGTTTTCAGAGTTTTGGAGTCGTGTTTCACCACCTTCAAGTCTGAGTTTCGTGGCCTCAGGCGTCAAGAATGCGACGAGGTGCATTGGTGCTTTCATGTGCCTCGCCGGTTCGCTAACCCAGACTCATGACCGGGCTTTCCGAGGAAACGGCCTCGCTGGAAAAATTGCAGCGCGCGGAAGCGGCGACCAAAATCGCGATTTGGTCGGAGCTAGGAAGCTGGGAAGGCCCGCTTCGCGAATTCGCACGCCTATCGAATCCAGAAGAAGATCTCGACCGTCGCCTCAAGTTTTTCCGCTGGGAAATCGCCTCGCGTGTCGAACAGGCCGCGCTGGAATACGCTAGCGGCGCCACCTCTCCCGAACTTGAACTCGAAGCATTGAACGCGGTTTTCTTCGAAGACCTCGGATTTCGAAACGACAAAGGGATTGCCGCCTTGGACACGGTTCTCGCCAAGCGCATCGCCCCCCCGGCACTGCTTGCCATGCTCTACGCCTGGGTGGCCGAATTGTTTTTCCGCGCGCTTCGCGAACAAAACCGCAACGACAGTGACGAGTGCGGCAGCGGCAAAAAGTTTTTCAAGCGCATCGATCTTGTTTTCGACACGCCGGCGGAAGTTGTGCGCGCGGTTCCCTGCCCCTCCAATGATGTCGGTCGCGTGATTCTGCTCGATCTCGACAACAAGGGCCACCGAGTGGCTGACGGCACCTGGTGCGCTTGGGCCGAAAAATCGGCCAATGGCTTTGTGACCAAATCCATGGCCGAGGCCTTGATCGCCGCACTTACCGAACTCTTTGTAAGTCTTGATTTTCGCAACACCGACTCATCTCGCGCTGTTGGCGACACGCGAGCGCTGGAAAGTCTCCAGCGCCAACTGGCGATCCTCGATATGATCATCGCCCTTCAACCCAGTGAAACCAAACGTCTTGCCGACCGAGCGGTTCTCAAAACACGTCTTGGTCAAAACCAGCGCGCGCTCGACGATCTCAAGCGCTTCTTCGCCTTCCACGAAAAGTCTCAAGCTCCCGCAGAAATCGTTTCTCTCTTTGAAACTCTCAATAACCCAGCAAACCCGAAGGGACCCGAATGGAACTGACAAGCGGTACAAAGACGACGACAACTCTTAAGTCCCCTGCACCTTCGCACGACGCCCTTCAGGGCCCAGCATGGGATCTTTCAACCGAATACCCTTCGCTCACAAGCGCTGAGTTCCAAGCCGACCACAAGTGGGTCGACGAAGAGATCACAAAACTCCAAAAACGCGTGACAGAGGCCTTTGCTCAGAGCTCGAGCGATCCGTCTCAGCTCGTACCCCGTCTTCAAGAGGTCGCCAAACACCGCGAGGATATCGGGATCGTTCTTGGAAACCTGATGACTTATGTTTCATGTATCTCTAGCTGCGATAGCAGCAATCAGGTCGCACAAAAACTCAATGGCGCACTCTCTTCTTCGCACTCGCGCCTGCAACAGGTGACGACTCCGTACACAATTCATCTCGCGCAAGCGGACGACGCCTTCGTCGAAGCCTATCTCGCCAGCGAACAGACAAAACACGATCGCTTCTGGGTCGAACTCAGCCGCAAATATCGCGACACACTTTTAAGCGAAAACGAAGAGAAGCTACTCGCGGCTCTCGCGACCACGGGCCATCACGCTTGGAGCACACTCTACAGTCAACTCTCCGGCAATATGAAGTGCCATCTGAAATACGACGACGGCCGCGAAGAAACATTGGGCTACTCTCAAACCACCGGCCTTCTCTTGGGCGACCACGAGCCATCGCGCAAGGCGGCCTGGAAAGCGATCCAAGAGTCGTGGCACGGGCAACGCGAATCCGCCGCTGCTATCTTGAATGCGCTCGCGGGTTGGCGCCTTGAAGTCGTAAAAAAACGCTCACACACGGTGAAGCAAAACTTCCTCTCGCAAGCCATTCGCATGGCGAAGATCGAGGAAGAAACCCTGAACGCGATGATGACTGCGGTCGAAGAGTTTTTACCGAAGAGCCGCGAAGGCCTTCGCTTCATGGCAAAAGGCATGGGCAAAGATCGTCTTGATCCCTGGGACACATTGGCGGGAGCACCTGCCGCCGTGAACTCGTCGGGAAAACGACCATTTCGCGAAGGCTTCGACATGATTCGCAGCGCCTTTATGGAAGTCGACAACGACTTCGGCGAGTTCTGCGACCTGATGTTGAAAAACCAGTGGATCGAAGGCCGTGTCCTTGAAACCAAACGCAACGGGGCCTACTGCACGGGTTTTTCGAAATCGCGAACTCCACGTGTGTTTCAAACCTACATGGGGTCACTCAATGACATCCGCACCCTGGCGCATGAGCTCGGCCATGCCTACCACGCGTGGGTGCAACGCGATCTTCCGCGCGCGATCTCCGGCACACCGATGACACTTGCGGAAACAGCCAGCGTCTTCGCCGAAACCGCGTTTGCCGACTACGTTCGTAAACACGGAAGCGAGCACGAAAAATACGAAATCCAATGGCAAGACTGCGAAACCGCCGCGAGCTTCCTGATCAACATACCTGTGCGTTTCGATTTCGAAAAAGCGCTCTACACGGCTCGCGAAAAAGGAACCGTGACTCCTGACGAACTATCGAAGCTTATGAGCGAGTCGTGGATGAAATGGTACGGCGATACCGTAGCTGGTCCGGACCCTCTGTTCTGGGCATCAAAACTTCACTTCGCGATGTCATGGGTGAGCTTCTACAACTTCCCGTACACCTTCGGATATCTCTTCTCCTTAAGCATCTACGGCAAGCGGCTGCAACAGGGACCTGAGTTTATGAAGGTTTACAACGAACTGCTACGCGGCACGGGCGGCGCCACCGCGGAGACCTTGGTCATGAAGCACTTCGGTGAAGACCTTCGCGATCCAGACTACTGGAGAAAAGCGCTAGCGACTGTCAGTCTTTGAAAGTGAGTCTTTGGAAGTGAGTCTTTGACAGTCAGTCTTTTAAGTCGCCTTACGCGACACCCGTCTCAACGACGATACCCAAACACGCCTTTGGCCGCGAAGATTTCCTTGCAGGTATCTAGCGGCTCGGCGGCTGTTTGATGAGCGTTGCCTTTTAGTTCAAGCTCCGACTTCGGCCGCTTTTCCGGCTCCTCGCAAACGATACGATATGGCTCTTCCAGCCATGGAACTTTCTTTAAAGAGGCGTAAAGCTCTCCGTTTGCACGAGCTTGCCAATCCGCTGACGCCTTAGCGCGCGTGTATTCCGCCGCCATTGCCAGATGGTAAATCGCGTAACGTTCGTACGCGCCGATCTCGGCGGCCTTGTGAAGCTGGCCCTCGTCATAATTGAGTTTCGAGCGAATGAACCCCGATTGCAGATTCTCACGCACTAGGCGCAAGTCTTTGTCGGCGGCCGAGTTGCTAACACGAACGCCATTCATGAAGTAGCGATGGAAAATATCCGGGTCGGAGGTTTTCGTTTCTAGTCGCGAAACAAACTCCGCACCGACGAAGAACGGAATCCCCGCTCTCACATTGGGAAAGACATAGGCTCGCATGTACATGTCGAGCGCATCCTTGTAGGTTTTGCGGATTTCGTTTTCAGGAAGCTCACTCGCTTTGCGAGCTTCGTCGAGCGAGTATTTCGGCAGCCGCGCCTGTAAGCGTGCAACGCTATCGGCATCAAATATCTTTCGCGAAGAAACAACCTCCATGAACGACTGCTTTGCTTCCATCGTCGGCTTCGGAGCCCCTGGCCGCCTCGCCGCAAGCTGAAGCGAACTCGCAAAACGCATCACGGCTTCGTCCGTCAGACTATCCGCCAACACCACGGTCGGCTCGGCCAAGCTTCGATCCACGTTCAGCGCCATGTCTTCTAAAATCGTGTTCCATCCTGGGTGCGCCAGTCGCCACGCATGCAGATTCCCCACGGAAAGCGGCAGCAAGAAGCCAATAGCTAAAAGCGCGACCCGAACCAGTTTAAAACCGAACCAGTGAATCAAGATCGCCACCGCAAACGCGATCGAGGCAATCAGACCAGCCGCCGTTTCTCCAACAGGCCCAAGAAAAACCATTGGCCCACCCAAGAGCTCCTCGTAGCGAACCGCTCGAAGGGCATCATATACCGGAAGCCAAGAAATCGACCCGTGTGCCGCCCCTCCGGCCGCACTCTCCATCACAAACTTCAAAAGCGGATGCAGGGCCATTCCGATGACAAAACAGAAAACCTTGAGCAACCGACGTGATTTCGCAAAACGCTTGTCGACATCTCCGGCCGATTCGCCAGCGCCCGCAGCCAACGCCAAGGAAAGGACCCACGCCGCCGGAGTCAAACCCGCGGCGAAACCTTCCACGACAGAAAACCCGTAGCCGACCCGCCCCGCGCCACGCGCAAAAACCAACACGGCGACAAAGAAAAAGCCCAGCACAAAACCATTTGGCACAACACCTGTCCAAAGAACGGCAGGAGTGAACGCAAGTAAGAGCAACGTCACGAGCATCGGAATCGTGATCTTGCGCCGTCCATAAAAGACAATAAGCCCTAAGGCCGTTACCAAAACTCCAGAGGAAATCGCGGCCGCCCAAGCGACAAGCTGTGAGTCAGCGTCCGACACACCAAAAAGCTTGGCGACTTCAAGAATCAAAAGCCAAAGCGCATTGAGAGAGTTCGGCACAACCGCCGCCCGATCCGCCGCACTGTCTGAAAACACCCAGCGCAGATGATCGGCCGTTAGCCGAGACGGCACCGCCACCGGCATCAACCAGTAGAGCAGCCAACCGTACAGTCCCATCGCAAGAACCAGCAAGCCGACTCCACCGCTTCGCCAATTGAATATGGACTTTAAATGATCTGAAGTTCCGCCTACGATTTTTCGCCAAAAACCTGTCGAGTGTTCCATCACTCACAAGCGTCGCCCAGGATCAAACTTCCCGACAAGCGTAAACGTCATACGCTGCGGTTTTTGCCTCGCGCCTGTTCAGCGGACGAATATCGCCTGAAATCGGAAGCGCCCCCACAGGGCGCTTCACCAGCACTCGTCTCTCACCGACCTGCAAAGCCGTCTCGAGCAAGCACCGAAGCTCGCTCTCGCTAGAAGGATGCAGCATCTCGCGAAAGGTCGCCATTTCCTTTTTGGGTTTGGACTTGGTCTTGGTGTTCCCCTCTTCAAACATCGGGTCCAACACGACGGCGTAAGGGCGACGACCAAAATCGAGTTCCAAACGTTCCGCGAGCGCTTTGCGCTGAGCCACATCGGTCAATGCGACATCGGCCTGTCTAAACTCGAGTCCGATTGGCATTAGTCCCAGCTCGGACTCATGCGCACGATACCGTTTAAGACCATCGAGCAAAAGAGCATAGACGAGTGGGTCTCTTTCAAAGGCCACAACTTGAAAGCCGGCCTGAGCCATCAAAAATGCGTCGGTTCCCAAACCCGCCGTGAAGTCGCAAACCAAAACTGGGCGCCCACTGGCCTCCACACGATCGGATTTTTTTAGACCAATGGCTTTTACCAGGAACTCGTGGTCCGCACCGGGGCGTAAACGATGCCGCATTTTACCACTTAAGAAATCGACAAGAACAGGGCGAACGGAGTCGTCGCTTGTGTTATTTGAAACGGCACGGGCAAGGCCCTTTGCCGGTCGGCCCATTTCGTCTTCGGTTTCCACGACGTGAAACTTCGGTTCCGTTTCACCAAGGACGCCAGGGGCACCAAGCGAGTCTTCGCCTGCGCTCATGCGCCAAACCAACCCATGTACCAGGATTCAAACGTGCGCACGAATTCGCCCAACAAGAATGCCAAGAGTCCCCACCACGCAAGGGCATATCCCTCGCGCGCCAGACCACGCATTTTCCCAGCGACAGGACTCTCAAGCCCTTTCACTCGACCGATCAAAGTGCGCGAGGCCAAAATCAAAACCGCCGGCAAAAGAGTCCTCTCGGGAATCGGATCGACAAGAGCGCTGATCGCGATCGCCGACAAAACCACGAGAGCCACACAGAAGTAGGCGAATGTTTTAGACGCATCAAAACCCGCGCGAACCGGCCAAGTGCGAAACCCCGCGCGACCATCAACCAAAATACGTTCGAAGTTTTTTAGGTGCAGAATCAAAAGCGCGAACGATCCGTACAAAGCTCCGTAGAAAAGGGCCGCCCATTCAAAACGCCCGGCGACAGCCCAGTAAAATCCGCCGGTCAAAAGCGGACCAAACATGAACCAAGCCGCGATTTCATGAAAACCTTTGTACTTAAGCCCAAAGCGCGAAACCGCGAACTCAAGACTCGCAAGCAGCGCCAAAAGCGCAATCACCACACCGACAGAGAATCGCGTGACAACCAACGGCAGACCCGCCAAAACCGCAAGCCCGAATGCCGTCCATGCTCCGCGTTTCACGTCGACAGCACGAAGCCAACCTCTCGCGATCACGCGTGCGCCACCGTGCTCGGAAATCCGATCCCAACCGCTGACATGATCGTGATAGTCGTTAAAAAGTCCGATCGCCGCGTGCAGCGCCAAAACTCCGATCAGCGCCTGAAGAGTCAGACCAGCATCAAATACACCTTCACGAATCAAAAGACTGGCAATCGCAAGCATCGGCGCAATCGAAAGCACCAACGTCTCGGGGCGAAGCGCCTTGATCCAAACCAAGAGCATCGGCGGCCGCTTGAGATTTCCCACCGGAACAAGTTCAAACGTCCAATCGGTCGGAATCAGGTTTTCCGGGTTCAATGTCGAAATCAAAAGCGGTCGCAGCTCTCCGCCGACACTGCTAGTGGCCGAGTCCGCGGGCACCACCGGCCGGCCATCCAAAAGATCGGCCAAGCGCGCGTCACCTGATTTCACCGTAAGAAACTTCGGAAACGACATCAGGGTTTCTTTCGCCAGTAAAGCGGCTGCGGGAGCTGCTTTAAAATTTCCAGCACCTTGCGCTCGCCATCCTGAAGCAGCGGTTCGAGTTCCTGAAGACGATGGAAGTAGAGTTCAATCACCCGGTTGTTCTCGGCGTCGAACTCCGCCGCTCGCATCTCGAAATGTCTTTCGCCGACGATCGCCTTGAATTCCCCCAACGCCTGAGCCTGTATGGCTTTGGCGAAGACCGCATCGGAAAGTCCGCGTAAAACCCACACCGCAAACGAATTCAGGTAACCCGACTTGAGATCACCCAAAACAGCTTTGCCCTCGTCATTGCGAATATCGAAATCCAAGAGATCGTCACTTCGCTGAAACAAAAGTCCCAAGGCCGTACCGCACTCTTCTAGGTGCTGATGCAGCTCCGACGAGTAACGCTCTTTCGCAATAAACGGCGCGCGAATGCACCACTTAAACAGCGATCCAGTTTTCAAATTGTGAACGCGGTTGAGATCTTCCAGTTTGATCGAGAAGTCTTTCACCAACGAATCCTGAATCCACTCACCTTCCAAAAGATCCGAGATCACTTCGGCCGTGTACTGGATCAGCTGAACGTTTCCATGGCCTGAGAGGTTCACCATCACGCGCGCCAAAAGATAGTCGCCCGCAAGAACCGCGTACTCCGGCGTGTACTTGGTCCAAGCCGCTGGTTTTCCGCGGCGAAGCACCGAGCGATCGATCAGGTCGTCATGCAAGAGCGAAGCGTTGTGGATGAATTCGATCGTTTGCGCGAGCAGCTGAATGACTTTTTCATCCAAGCCAATGCGCTCACCAAGACCGCCCACGAGTTTCGAACGAAAGCCTTTTCCGTCTTTGAACAAGTCGTCGTAGAGCAGGTTCAACTTCGGCAAATAAGAGGGAAAGTCTGAAGAGCTGTAGATCTTTATCGACATAGTGCGGGCACCATGTTGCACCGCATTCTCCTAAAGTCAAACGCTGTGGCCCTGTCTCATTGTCTCTTGCGCGCAAGCTAGGATAAGACGTGGGTCATGAGCACATTTTCGCTTACGCATCGCGTGCAGTTTGCCGAAGCCGACCCGGCCGGAATTTCATTTTTCGCCAACGTTTACCGCTGGCATCACCAAGCCTACGAAGCCTGGGTCAGCGACGAGCTCGGCATCGACTACAAGAAGTGGTTTCTCTCAAAAGACATTGCCGTCCCTGTACGAAAGTCGGAGGCCGAGTTCTTTGGTCCGTTTCCACCTGGTCGAAGTGTCCGAATTGACTTAAAAATTACAAAACTCGGCACAAGCTCGTTCACCCTCGAGTCCCAGCAGCTCAACGACAAGGGGACTCTCTGTGCGACGGTCTCCTCTGTTCACGTCTTTATGGACGCCAAGACCGGTCAGAAGCTCGAAATCCCCGCGGAATACCGGGAGACCCTGCAATCTCGACTAAGCGCTGGCCCCTAATGCAAAGCGCCATTGTTCTTCGGCCAAAGCTCCTCTAGACTGAATTCTTCTATGGAGTCAGACAGTAGGGGCTTTCGCTCCTCGCCCCCAACCGATCTCACGGAACCGAACCTTCTCAACGCTAGCATCTGGGATGATGCTTCGATTCGCGCTGTCTTGTTCGCCATCGGCGGCAACGCGATCGTCACAGTCGCAAAGTTCTTAGGCTGGCTGATCAGCCGAAGTCCGTCGATGTTGGCCGAATCTATTCACTCACTGGCCGACACCGCCAACCAGGTTTTGCTTCTCATCGGCATCCGTCACGGCACAGGACGCCCGACCAAAGAGTTCCCGTTCGGAAAGGGGCGAGCGCGCTATATCTGGAATCTCATCAGCGCGGTCGGCATCTTCTTTTTGGGTTTCGGTTTCACGACCTGGCACGGTGTCGAGCAACTGATGTCGGCGCAATCGACAGACGCCATTTACGAAGGCCCGTTGCCACTTGCGATTCTCGTCCTCGCACTTGCGATCGAAGGTTACACTTTTTTCGTCGCGCTTCGCGGAGTAAATGAAGCGCGTGGCGAAACCGGTTTTTGGGATTTCGTTCGCCACGGTGACGATCCGACCGGAGTCGCCGTGCTTTTGGAAGACTCGATCGCCGTGCTTGGTGTTCTCACCGCATTCGTCGGGATCTTGCTCTCGCGTCACCTTCAATCGCCCGTACCAGACGCGATCGCCTCCATCGGCATCGGCTGTCTTTTGGGAATCATGGCGATCACACTTGCCGTCGCCAACGCTCGCATCCTGATGGGTGCGTCCGTGGGGCAAGACCGCGAACAAGAAATTCGCGAGTACCTGGAGAGCCTCCCCGCCATCGAGCGCGTGACCTCGCTAAAAACAGCGGTCATGGCCCCCGGTAATGTACGTTTAGCGGCTGAAATCGAATTTCACGGCAGCACCTTCATCGACCGCCACATGATCGAGCGCGATGCCGAACGCATCCGCGACGGCGAAGACCCAACGCCCGTGCTCTTTGAAACAGCCGAGCGCATGGTGCGTGTGATGGGACGCGAGATCAACCGTCTCGAAGCGCAGATTCGACAAGAGTTTCCCGAAGTCACCTACATCGACCTTGAGGTCAATTGAAGGACCTGTCTCTGCTCCCATACCTTCTCACTTTGGGCGCGGCGCTTAGCTTTTCTAGCGCAAGCCTCATCTTTGCCAAATTCTCGCGATCGGTTTCCGTGATCTGGATGAACGCGGCCAAAGCCTTCGTGGCGATGCTGCTTTTGATCGTGACACTTCCTTTGCTGTTTTGGTTTCAAGGCGTCACGACCTGGGAAGCTCCCAAAGAGCTTGCGACAAGCCTCCTGCTTTTATCGGGATTCATCGGGCTTGGTATTGGCGATCTGTTTTTGCTCGATGCCTTTATCCGCATCGGAGTTTCAAGAACCTTGATGCTCTATGGGTTTCAACCGCTCATCTTGGGGCTCACCGGACTTCTGTTATTCGACCAATCATTTGATTCACGTCGACTGATTGCCATCGTCTTTCTTGTCGGCTGTTTGATCGTGTTCAGTCTCGAAAAATATCGCGAGTCCAAATCCTGGGAGATTCGCGGCCTCGTGATGGCCATCATCGGCGTCTCAATGGATTCCGCCGGCGTCGTTCTCACCCGGGTCGCGTTTGAAAACTCCCCACACACTCAGCCCCTGGAAGGCCACCTCATTCGTTGCCTCGGAGCCCTTGCGGCCTATGTGCTGATCGCGGCCTTCATTCATAGCCGACGTCGCCTCACGGGGTCGACGGATCGCACGCCAGTCGTCGGACTCGTCACCAACTTCTTACGCTTCGATACAAAGTCTCGCGCCCTTATTCTGTTGGGATGTTTCGCGGGAACTTATCTTTCCTTGTGCTTGTATCTCACGGCCATTCAGATTGGCCACTTGGCCTCGATTTCCGCGATCGCCATCACCGGCCCGATGTTCGCGGCCCTTTTGGAATCCATTCTCAGCAAACGGCGCCCAAGCAAATATCTCGGCATCGCCTTCTGCTTTTTCATAGCCGGCTTCTCGATCCTGATACTCTAGGTACCGCCTTGTTTTTTGATTTGCGGTGCGGCAATTAGCGCTTGAGAGCGTCTGACGCGAGTAGCGCCTTCAGCGACTTGATCACGTCACGGTTAAAGCGCGACGCCTGACTATTGATAAGTCCCTCTACCAAGAGGCGAACCGAAGTCGCACGTCCCGCTTCGCGGTCGGCTTCAAAGCTTTCCACCAACTCGTTGGCAAGGCCGACGATGCGCGCGAGCGGATGAATATAGATGTCCTTTAAACCAAGTGGATATCCCGAGCCATCACTGCGCTCGTGATGATGAGCCACGATCATCGCCACATCGTCTGGCACAGCTTTTAACTGAATCAATAGCGCTCGACCGGACTCGGCATGCCCCTCAAAAATCTTGCGATCATTGGGTGACATTTTCGTGAGATCGCCGTCTTGCAAATCCTTGGGAAGCGACAACATCCCGATGTCATGAAGCAGCCCACCAAGCGCCAGGTTTTCGTAAGTCGAAGGTTTCACCCAGTCCATGCTCGAACACAAAACCGTACTCATTGCGGAAACCGTCATTGCGTGGCGTACATCGCCGGCCGCCACTTCTTGAAACTTTGAAAATGCATCCGAAAGCTTCGGATCTTTTTCGACCATGCCTCGTACGATTTTGGAAACCGCTTTCGCGTTGTTGTACGTCGCCTCCGACACCCCCAACGCCAAGAGGTCATCAAAAACCGTCTGCGAGATCTTTTCGAGTGCATCGAGCTTGCTGTTGGAAGACGCGACGGCCGCGGCCCCCTCTTCGGTTCCCAGCTGATCAAGGTCCTGCTCACTCGCGTAAAAGGTCGTAACCCCTTTGGCCGCGTATTTCGCCAGACGCTCTTGATCGATCGGGCTTCCGATCCGAAACACCGTCACAAATCGCCCGTCCTGGAGCTTCATATAAAGATTGTAAGGACTTGTGACCCAAGTCTTCACCTGCTCCAAAGAAAGCGATTTCACCGTGATACGCGGGCGACCTTCCGAACTCATTGGATCATTTTGCCGAGAAGTTTCGATGAAGAGAACAAGTTCACCTTCCGACTAGACCCGGACCACGCTACGATAGTCGCATGGGATACCTTCTGGTCGACGATCAACGAGCCGCACGCATGTTATTGCGAGTATTTTTACTCCGGCAAGGCGTGAACTTCATTGAGGAGTCCGGCGACAGTATCTCGGCACTTCGTCTGCTCATGGCGACGCCGCAAAACCTTAGTCCGTTCAAGGCCGTCTTCATCAGTCGCGTGATGCCCGAGATGTCAGGGGTAGAATTCGTACGCACTGTTCGCCAATTACCCGGCTGGGCAAGTTTCCCCGTCGTGGTGATTTCGGAAGATGCCGATCCCAAGCTCGAGGACGAAGCCTTCGCCGCCGGTGCCACCGACTATCTTCTTCGCCCCTACACGGAAGAAGACCTAAAAGCCGTCCTCACCCGCATCACCTAATCGGGCAGAGCCCAACACGACGCCCAAGTCTTTCCGTGCCCCTGCACGGAAAGCAGTGTTGGGCGGAGCCCAACACGACACTATAGCTCTGCGGCGAGATTTCCGAAAATTTTGGCCAAGCGTTCGCGATTCGCGCTCACGCGAGATTCCCATTGATCGGGATTGGACTTCCACCAGAGCCACTTCACGATGTCACCAAGACTTCCTTCGTCTGGTGGCTCACCGTAGGCCAAGAGGTAGTGGAACAACGCGCGCACTTCGTCGTCTTTTTTAAAGCCCGAAGCGTCTTTCAGCAGGCGTTTAAACAAGAAGTAAGCTTTGTCCGCCTCATGCAGAGAAAGCCGACCATCGCGATTC
>CAUJGS010000049.1 GCA_963170185.1 Bdellovibrionota bacterium | reverse complement strand
ATGAAAACGATCTTTCCGGCGCGTACCGCTTCGAAAAGATCGATGCTAGCTTCTGATCCCAAAATGCGCTCGCCGAATTCAGAATAGACGATCGATTCGAGCTGCGTACGTAAGCCCTGGAGCGAATTAAAGTTGTCGCTCCCGCCAAGAAATAGACGTGCCTCGTCCATCAGTTCGAACTCTCGTTCGTGCTCCGAGGGTATCTGTCTCAATAAATCTTCGATCGCGTCGCCATGCTTCACGCATCGAAGTATCGTAGCCAAATCGAGTCGAACGCCGTGGTTGTCACGAAGCCAGCAAAGCCCAGTCAGCAACCGAAGAAGGAAACTTGCTGACTGGTTTCGGTAAAATTCCTCGCTCCAGTTGAGGCTCATCATGATTCTGTCGCGCAATTGCGTCGCCGAACCATTCGACAACAGATTGTAGCTTGCCGACTGATCGTGAGCGCTCAACGAAAACACCTTGAGATCATCGATTCGACCTGCGGCCCGAACGTAGGAGCTAAACTGTTCGATCGTTTCACGATCGCCCTTTTGATCGATGAATAGAACACCTCGGCCGCTGTCGATGCGACTTTTCAAGATGTGAGAAATCAAAACCGTTTTGCCAAAGCCGCTCGCGCCGACAATGTGGACGTGATGGTTCAGTTGCTTTTCGGTGATCCATTCCTTTGGATAAAGGAAACTGTGAGCGCGGCCGATATTGACCGCGGCGTCACTTGGGCGGCGTCCTATATAAGTGCCGAGTGTATCGATCCATTTCACTTTCCACCTCGAAGCTTTGTGATCGTTAATTTACTAAGGACAACCTCGAACATATCGCCGTAGACACGGCACTCTTTTGATAGAGCTTCAAAAACAGGTTCACGCAGACATCGGTAGATTACTTTTCGCAAACCATTCGGCTTCGTTCGCGATTCGCGAATGAGTCGAACGTAGCGAGCAACCTTGTCGCGGTACCGGTCACGGGACTTCATTGCGATCTCAAGTTCGAGTGCCGTCGTGCCGACGCCGGGTAGCTCGATCAGCGCGTCGGGAACATGCACGCCCGCAAGCCCGATGTCCGAAGCGAAGCCTTGTTTAAGTCGACGGTCCGAAACCCACGACAAACCCGGCATTGTCCGCTCGTACTCCATACGAACGAAGAGAAGCTCACGATCATGAACGAAGGTGCGAAGATCCAAGCCACCAGTGGGTTTCGGAAAGACGCGCTCGGGGTAAACTGAGATCAATGCGTAATACGCTTTGAATGTCGCGAAGTAGACACTTGCTCCGCCATGAATGCCGACCCCAGCCCGCAGAAAACCGCCTTGCGTGAGTTGCCTGAGGCGTTTCCGAGTCCATTCGCCAGAGGCAGCCCTTACTTCGCCATCATGAACGCGTGAGAAGAATCTTTCGAAGACCTCGGCGCTTCCGGCGAATTTCATTTCAAGAATGAATTCAAGAACCCGCAGATCGCGTTCGACGAGTTCGACCCGAATTCGTGGACGACGCTTCCCAAAAAACGAAAGCTGTTCTTCACGAACCGATGCGACACCTTCGCGCGAAACAGCCGACACCTCTTCCTTCCTACATATTGAACCTTCCAGAATCCGAACCGCACCTGTTTCCATTTCCATCTTCAATCTCCCTAAAAATAAAAAAGTTCCCAGGCCCACCCTCATCCACATCTTCCTTGGCTTCTTAGACTTTGAAATAAGCAGCTCCTGACCACCTGCCATCAACTCGTTGAGGGTGGGTGGTCAGGAGCTGCGCTTGAAAAGTCAGCTAAAGAAGCCAAGCCTTTGCGTGCAGTTAGAGGGTGGGCCTTGGAACCAAAGCAGCCCACGGTTGGGATGGTTAAAGAGATGAAGTGGCACTCTCGAAAAATTCTTCGGCGCTGAAGTCCCTCGATTTCCAAGTAGGAAATCGTAGGAAAAAGTAGGAAACCGCCCGGACCCGAGCGACTCCCGCAGGACCTTTTCAGAGGTCTGCGCCGTCGTAACTCATTGAAAACACTTGTGAGGAATTTTGCGTAGTTGCCGTCTATTTCGCCAAAAGGATTTGGGAAAAATGGGGTGACTGACGGGACTTGAACCCGCGACCCTCGGAATCACAATCCGATGCTCTAACCAACTGAGCTACAGTCACCATACAGGGCGCGTCCAGGCTTGGGCCAGAGACGGGTGTGAGAACGCAAATATATACGGTCTGGGGGGGCTAAGACTCAACCAAAAAACGCGTATTTGGCCAGTTAACAAGCAGCGGGAGCCTAAATTTTCGGCTAAATCGGTTTAAGAGCCACCGGGTTCAAGCCTTCGGCCAAAACGGAAGTAGGAGTTGCCGTCGGTGGCGTCGGCGTCTTGGGGGATTCCTTCTGGCTTGGGTTCGTTTCGTTCGAGAGTGCGAAACGCCGCCGGATCGACGTCGGCCATCGGCTTTCCGTCGAAGTAAACACGTCGGTGATCTTTCCCATACTGCAAGAAGCGACTTGGAAGAGCCTGAAATGTGGCCGCATCGGCCTCGATTTTTCGGCCGTCGTGATAGACGAGAGCTTGGACCACGGAATAGCCATTGTTGGCGATTCCGCGAACGGTGTTCAAGTAAAGACGTGGGTAACCGAAAAGCCAGATCCCACCTAGGCAGATCGACAGACTGGCGTAGAACACCCAGTCACTAGGCATGCCCCAAAGTTTGAACTTAAACGCATGAAGAAGACCGGTGATGAGGGCCGGGTAGAGCATCGCGGCCATCGCGATCAACAAGAGTCTTGCGTTGTCGGTGCTGCCTGGGGCCGCAAAGAGCATAACGGATGTCATAGAGAAGATTGGCCAGTAGGCCAGCAAAAACGAAATGAAAACTTGAAACGCAATTCGCATTTTAGAATCTCACACGCGGGATCATTTGCGGGAATGTGGCAGTCATACCATTGGGCAAATGATTTTCTTGCGTCGATCCTCGGCAAAGCCACACGCCTGATGTGCGGCGTGCGCAAGTCTGCAGTTCACCAACTGCCAAGAAGGAGTAGGCGAAGGCGTCAACAGCGGTCGGAGTTAGAACCTGAAAAGGCGCGGCTGGGTAGGCGTTTTGATTTTTGCGATTAGATCCCCAGCACTGGAGTCCCTGCATGGCCGTGATCGCACAAACGTGAGTGCCTGTTCCGCTTGTCGAAGTCGAACTTCCGACAGCAATGTGAGTATAGGTTGTACCGGAATTCACGACTGTAGGGGCGGAGTACCGGTCAGGCACTGTACTGCCCTGGCCAAGCTCGCCGTCAGCGTTACGGCCCCAGCAAAGCAGTTCGTTTGACATATTGAGCGCGCAGGTGACGTATGCTCCTGCCGAAACCGATGACCATGCCCCGGCAATCTGTATAGCGTAATTGCGTGCGAACAGTGTACCGTCTCCAACTTGTCCCCAGTCGTTACGTCCCCAGCAGAAGAGCTCGTTGGTCGAGTTCAGAGCACACGCGTGTCCCGCTCCAACGCTGACTTTTGTAACCGCTCCAAGGCCCGATACAAGCTGAGGTGTGTTGTAGTTCGTGTTGTTTCCGAGGCCCAGCTGACCGTAGGTGTTTTGCCCCCAGCATTGAAGCTGGTTGGATACGTTGATGGCGCAAGTCGATCCAAGACCGACAGCCGCGTCGATATAAGGGCCTCCAACGACGGTCGGTGTGGACTGTGTGATGGTGTTGCCGATTCCAAGCTGACCGGTCGAGTTTAGGCCCCAGCATTTCAAGGTGCCAGTCGCGCTGATGCCGCAAGAATGTTGAGTTCCGACTTGAACGCTTTGATACTGCATCCCGGAGTCGACAATCATAGCCCCGACACGGCGAACGGAAGAGCCATCACCCACCTGCCCAACTGTAGAAAGGTTGTCGATGTCATTGGGGCCCCAGCAGCTGAGGTTTCCAGACACATTGATGCCGCAACCGCCCCGGCCCAAGGCGACCGACTGGTAGTTTCTATTCACTTTAGGCTCTGACCATTCGACCGATACGGCAGCGTCGTGACCCAGATGAGTATGCTGTGGGCTACCCCAGCAAAAACCTTTGCCGGCGGCAACACTGCAGATTGCCGTGCCATTGGAGGAAACTTGTGTGACGGGATTTGGTAAAATCGCCGTTTGGGCGGTGTGGGAAAGGTTGCCGCGCGATCCATTTCCCAAAAGACCGTAGTAGGAATAACCCCAGCATCTTAGTGTGTTGTTGGTCGTCTCGATACCACAAGTGGTGTTGGCGCCAAGAGAAAGAGATGCAAAGTTTAAAGTACTTTGAGCGGGTACAGGGGTGTTGGAGTTTGCGACTGCGCCAGTGCCCAGTTTGCCTTGCGCACCTTCACCCCAACAGAATGCCTTTTGAGCCGAGTTAATCGCGCATGAGTAGAACTGTCCTGCATAAATAGATGTGATGCCGCTAAGAACTAAAACTTCCGTAGGCGTAGTGGCATCGATGTTGGCACCATTTCCTATTTGGCCAAGATCCCCACGTCCCCAGCAGTAGACGACGCCGGTGGATCTCAGCGCGCAACCATGGTTCCACCCCATGGCAACGTCCGTGTATGTTGAGACCGGATCCACGGGATACGGCGTGAGTTGTGTGCCGGATGACGTGCCGTCTGCGACTTGACCATAACTTTTGCTTCCCCAGCACATTAGTTCGTTGGCCGATGTGATTGCGCAAGTCGTGGACATGTAAGTGGCAACTTTGATGAAGGTCGAGCCTGTCGCGACGGCAGTCGGGACCCAGCGTGTCGTCGAGGTTCCGTCGCCAAGTTCGCCCGACGAGTTTGAGCCCCAGCAATATAGCTGTCCACTGGTTCGGACTCCGCAAGCGTAACCATTCCCGACAGCGACATCCGCATACGTGAAAGCCCCATCAATTCGCACAGGTGAAGTTTGGCTTGTGGCTCCTGCTCCGTCTCCGATTTGTCCCGAAGCATCTGATCCCCAGCAGTAAATTGCACCGGTGGCATTGAGTCCACAGGCGGAGCTTGGCCCGACTGCGACCTTCGTAAAAGGCGACATCGGACTTACACTATCTTCGATCCAAACCTGGTGCGTGTCGATTTCTCCGATTTGGATTCCGGGAATGGTTGAACCGCTAAGAGTCACGGCCAGTCGTTTCTCGGTCAGGCTGATAGAACTACCAATGACCGAAACCAGAATCGAATGGCTGCTAACGCCTGGAGGAATTGATGTCGTTTGCATTCCGCTTGAGAAGCCGGTGAAGTTGGTTCCGAATAGAGCTGTTCCTTGAGCTTCGATACTAAGAGTAGCCGCAGCCGATAGAGGAGGAGAAATCGTGATGCCGAGCATGCGTGCTCCGACACTGTCTGGTTGTGACGTCCATCGATCGACAAACGATATGATCACAGGGCCTTGAGTAAACTGTGTCGTCGTAGCGGCGGCTGTCGGTTGTTCGTTTCCAGCGACATCGGTTCCAATCACGCAAATAACATGAAGCTGTGGTGTCGGAGTCGGTTGGTTGATAGGAGTCGCAATTCCAAATGGCCCCATGTATCCGCCGGGGTTTGCGCAATCTACTGGGTTGCCGACGTTTTTCCAGCGGTAGGACACAACATCCGCCCCGGAAATGGTCGTCGTGTACATGGGGTTGAGGTGGATACTTGGTGCGGGTGAGTCGATGAAAGCCATGGGTGCGACCGTATCTTTTGTCACGACAGAAGAAGTGGAAGACAAGTTCCCGACCGCATCCGAAATTTCCGCTTCGATAGAATGGCCACCTTCGGAAATTGCGTTCAAAGAGAGAGTCGCACTGAATGTTCCGCCCGCACATGCCACCGAACTAAACACCGAACCATCGACGCGAACAAAAACCTGCTGAGCATTTTCCGAACATGTACCCGTAACCGGAAAGGCCGCTTGGTCGAACGAGTTTACGAAACTACCGGGAGCCGGTGACGTGATCATGATTGCTGGAGCGACTGTGTCTTTTAAGATCGTTCTCGGCATGGTTCCGACGTTTCCTGCAATGTCGGTTTGTGTGGCGGTCAGGGTGACCGTACCGTCAGCAATCGAAGTGATGTTCAAGGGCCCTACAAAGAAACTGCCGCTGATACATGTTTGGGTGCCATTTAGCGAACCGAGCGTCCAGGTGACTGGGGTGCCCTCTTCGGAGCAAGTGCCACTAAACGTATAAGCACCTGCCATATTTATATTCGAATCAGGAGGCGTGTTGATGTTCACAGCCGGGATTGTTTGATCAAGCAGAATAGAAGCTTGCAGGCAGCTTGAGGTTGAGCCCGCCGAATCGCGATAGCGAGCGTAAACCGTCTTTGGGCCGTCGCCGGTGGAGATAACAAACCCCGTCCGAGTCGGTGAATAGGATTCCCAAGATCCGCCCGTGCGACAAGTTGGATCGAGCGTGTAGAAAGCTTGGCTTGCTACGAACGGAAGACTTGGCGTGAGATTCACGGAAGTCAGTCTCGTGTGCGTGGCGCCGGCATTGATTTGAAATGCTCCGCCCACAAGAGGTGGAGGCTCGGTCCATTCGCAGTTTTCGTAGGCAAGGCCAGAGGCGTAGCTCGCCACGATCTCGACGTTGTTCACGCCGGAGACGATGTCTGCAGTTGCCGAGCCGATGTGTAGCGGGCCACTGAGCGAGGCCTTTCGGATAAGAGAACCTGCTTCTGTTAACGTGCACTCGCCAGCGGATTCCGCAGAGAACGCAAACAAATGAAACTTTCGTGAGCTTCCTGGAGACATATTGATTTCGATTTGCGAGCCAGCCGCCGCGAGGCCCGCAAACTGTTGAACGTAAATCGTGTTCGTTCCAGCGACCGTCGTACAGGTTTTGGAGGTATTGTTTCCGGGCAATAGGGAGCCGGATTCGCGTTCCGCGGCCGGAATTTCGACAACGACGGCAAAGCACCGTGTTTCGGCCAGAGAAGATGGCCGCGTGAACCCCCAAGAGAGTTCGCTCATAGCTTCGATTTTTCTTATTTTGTCGAAGTGGCTAGGCTTGTATTCGGCCTGTCCTGCTGCGATCGGCAGTTGGACGACAACCTGTGAACCGAGTTCGGTCTTCTTTGTACAGCCCAATAGAGCTAGCGCGAGCGCAAACGTCGTCGCCACGATTTTTAGACAAAACCTTGGGGAACTCGGCAAAACCGATTTCGTTTCGACATTTTGGAGCATGGAAGCTCATCGGTTTATTGAGACCATCGTTTAAGCAAGGTCCCAAAATGAAACGGATGAGCTAGCCTGAATGGCTCATTTTGATTCCGAAGACTTCAGCTCTTCGGCCAAACGGTTTTTAGCCATTGTCATGAAAGTCTCAAACGCCTTTGCGCTACGCTCTTTTAGAAGCGACAACGCCATGCCGAGCTTGATCGAAGAGATCGTGCACTTTTCGCTGGGCGAAGTCTTTTTGAACTCTGCCTTAAATGTCTCAAGGTCTGTGGAGTTCGCGATAGAGTGATAAACGTCGACCGCGAAGCCCGGGCCACAGTGAGCAATCGTCAGTCCAAGGCCGATGCTGGCCTCAAGACTAAGTCCGCCGGTTCCTTTGTTCTGAATCGACTGCTTGTAGCTTTCAACTTCGATATCGACCGGCGACGCCTTTGCCGAAAGTCCCGCTGTGAGCGAGATCAGGAAAGCAAAAGCCACGATGAGCTGTCTTCCGAGTTGTTTTGCGCGTGTTGGTTGGTTCATGTCAAAAACTCCTTAGCGAGTAGAACGCGAATATTGGTCGGTTTGGGGGCCGAGGTTAGGGTCGGTTGGTGGAATCACTTTCGGGAAGCCATTTGGGAAGAACGTCGGATCGTTTCCGATATTGACGTCCGTCCACCATTGACCCTTTTGTGCGATGAAAACTTGCGAAACACCGATATCGGAAATCGCGGCGATGCTGTGGCTCCAAGAGCTTGGGCCCGTACCATTGTAACCAGGTCTTAGGAGCGAGCCCGTTCCGACGTTGACGATGTGTCCAAGAATCTGAGTCGTGTGTGAGTGGCCGAAAGCGGTCTTATCAGTTGCACGACGCATGGTTAGAAGCGAGTTGCGAGCGCCGTTGGCGCCTTGGTGACCGTGCTGCCCAAGCTGAACGCCGGCGACAGTCCAAGAACCGTTTGTCACGAAGTTCACGCGCTTTGGATACTCAAGACCCGAACGATTCAATGCAGCCTCGAAGGCGGATTCGCCGCGAACGACGGCCGCCGCAAGTTCAACGCCGATGGCGCGGTTATGAGTCTCTTTCATGAATGCGCCTTCTGAAAGCCAGCGATTTAGCCAGAGATCGTGGTTCGACAGAATCACGCGGATTTCGAGTTTTGGATCAAGGCGAAGAAGTGAATTGATGAATGTCGAAACATCGCGAAGCTCACGAGCGAGATCCAACTGGCCTGTCGGATACTTCACGGCCGCATCTAAAACGTTTTTCGCTTCGTGGTGGCTGATCGAATGCCCATTGAATACATCGTGAAGAACAATGTATTCGGGCTTTAGTGTCTTCACAGCGTCAGCGACGCTTTCTAAAAACCGGGGATCTGTCATACCGACGTGGATGTCCGGTAAAACAAGGGCTTCAATTCGGGCTGTTTGCGAACCGCTTGGCGTGTAGAGAGTGGCTTTATCAACCATCCCTTTGCCTTCGACATAGTGAATATGGCGGAAGTGGAAGATCCCGGTAGGCGACGTGCCAGGGATTGCGCTGGCTGTGCTGCCTCGGCTCTTTTCGACCAAGAGAACAGCCATGTTGTGGCGATCCGCAGCGAGGGCGTCGGTACGACCTTGAATCGGAAGCCGCGTATTGTAGATCGGCTCGGTGATGGCTCCGGTCGTCATCACAAAGTGTGGGAACGCATCGTTTTCGATGGTCGGAACCGTTTTGAGGCGAACTTGAGGAGCGGCGACGATGACGGATTGTCCACGGGGACCATACTGATCAAGGCCCGCGTCAGGGTTTAGCATCTTCGGCATGATCTTGATGTTGTCGAGTCGCAAATACGGATTCAAAATCGTCGTGTTCACTAAGATGTGAATGTCGGGATCGTTCAAAAGTTTCGGATCAAGCCCTGTCGTTTGCATGAAAGCCGGCATCACGACGATCTTTGCGTTCTTCTTTTTCGCCAGAACCTTGAGTGAAGCCAACATGTGTTCGCTTACCGGGGTGTAGGGCACCGCAGTTGTCACAAGCAGCGTCTGAGCTTCGCGGACTACTTGCTCCGTCTTAGCCATGGCGGCTGCGTCTAAAAATCGGGTGTCGACGACGCGATCAAAGAGGCGAGGGTTTTTCTGAGTGGCTTGGTCGCGAACGACAAGGAGATCCTGGAACAAACGTCCATCACCTAAGAGAGCATGGATGTCGGCCTCTTTTAAACCCAGCGACTCGGCGAGTTCTTTTGCGTCCGGGATACGCTGATAGGTTCTAACGATTTTCATGTAGGCCGCTACGATTTTTCCACGAGCCGACTGCGCGGCCTGCGGTTCACGAAGCACGATCTCTTCGACTGTAATTGGACGAACGGCCGTCGATTCGCCTTGCAGGATCATCTGTAGCTGCTGAGCCGTGCTGTCTTCCGGAAGACGTAAGTTCGCGGCGAAATATTTCGCAGCCTCTTTGCGAAGCTTGTCGAGCGCTTTTTGTTCGCGCGCGGAGAGCTGGTTTTGAACCGGCTTAAACTGGTCGTCGCATGTTTGCGCCAGAGCTTGGCTGGGCGTAAGCGCCAAGAGCGACAAGGTCGTCACAAGCGCTGGCGCCAAGGATTTTAGGGAATTCATGGGCGACCTCCCGCGACGGTGTTCGTAGGAACAAAGGAAGCCTCACAGCGCCCCAATCCGCCAGCCGAAGAAAGCACGGGTTGATTGCCGCGACGTTGAACTTGTTGAGTGCCTTCGTTGAAGTAGCTAACCGGGTTTGGCGTAGGAATGAAGTGCTCCATCTGGGCGGGCTTGAAGCTGCCTTCGGGACGAAGAATTGCGAGTTCAGGCCGGATGCTCGCGCGGATTTCCGTACGAAGTCCTGCGTTTCCAACGAGGAACTCGATCGGGTAACGGCCAGAGTTGGCAAGCGAGCTGAGTCGTGCCGTGATGCGCTCGAGATTTCGTTGTTCATCATCGGCGATCACCATCGAATGGTTCACACCTTTTGGTAGATCCACACGTGCGAGCTCCGCAGCTTGTTCGGACAGGAAGTTTGCTTTTCGCTCGGGCATGTCGCTTGGAAGCCCGAGGCGGTCAAACTCTGGACGGCTGAGATTGATCACACGGCCAGGAGCATGTTTGATGTGACCGCGCTCGATCATATAATCGAAAAGCTGTTTCCATTCGGCATCCGAATGTCCACGAGCTGTGAGGATCGTGAAGCGTTCAGCTGTCTCTTTGGTTTGGCACCAAGCTGCGAAGACTTCCCAGAAACGTCCTTTGAATTCGCCATTGGGACTCTTCGCTTCGGCCTTCTTGAAGTCTTCGAGTAGGTAGTTGCGACCCGATTCGCGCGATTCGCGGAAGTATTTAAATGTTTCGGGAAAGCGGGGGAAGTAAAGGCCAGGCTGAATCACGCGGCCATCTTCGAGGGTGGCGTTGCGGTTGATGGCGCCTGGTTGGCCGTGGCCTTTGGCAAGGTACTGTTCGATTTTGTGGTAGTCTTGCTGAGAGACTTCGAGAGTTTCGGGTCCAGGCGTAACGCCCGCTAGCAGGTGCATACCTGCTTCTTGAACGCGAAACAAAACATGTGTCGTTGAATGCGTTCCGCCTTGGCTTTGGCGGTTTTCGACGGTTGTGCCGTCGTAGTCGATATATGCCAACGTGATCTGCGCATTGGCGTTTTGGCCAAAGAGCGAGATCAAGCTCAGTACGAGCATCGACGCTCGAATCGAATTTAAAAAAAGGCGCTTCACGTCGGTCAAGATCCACTCCCTCTCGGCCAGCGTAGTTCGTCTTAAAGCTACGGGGCGCTTCCAAAGCAGGACTGAGGCCGAACGGCGGACGCTTAAAACCATTCTGGCACCATCTGAGCTGTAAATAGGTGTGGGGCAGGACATTTTGTACAATCGAACTGCCGCTAAATGCCCTCGTTCGCGGGTTACTGCTGCGGCGAGAACAGGCTCACGCGAACTCGGTCCGTGTAGCTAAAGGGGACACCCTCTAGTTCGACTGTGCGAACGGGGTTGGCGAAGATCCTATCGCCATCGGTTAGTTCCCACAACGGTCGGTCACTGGCTAGGCCTGAGCTTGGCTCTTTCGCCCAATCGAGGTCGTGTATGGATGACTGTTTGGAGGCTCCTTCGACGACAACTCCGCCGCTTTTTAGAATTTCCGAGATGAGAGTTTGACGCCCGGGAGAATCGGGGTAACGGGTGGTTCTCAGAACGCTGTGTGAGCCTTTTACTAAGATCACTGTCGGCTTAAGCTGCGGCAGTTTTTTGTTCCACCACGTGTCTTGTCGCGGTCCCTGATCAAAAACTTCGCGACGGATTTCGCTAGGCAAGTCGGCGACCTGCCCGACCCAGTAGTGAACGGTTTTTTCTAGGCCATTTCGACCGTCCAGAAAACGCAGTTCAAGAGAAACCATGTTGTTGGAGTCCAAAAGGAAATCGATGCGCTGAATTTTGGATTTTGGACTCACCGAAAAAATCGAGGCCACGAGATTGCGAAACACATCGGTTCCCGTTTCACGCCAAAACACCCAGTCTTTGTTGCGATCTCCGCCGTAGAGTTCGAGTTTGGACCTCGTCAGTTCTTGAAGCTTCGATGCTTCGACAACGGAATTACGGTCGATCAGGATATAGGTTTTTGCGTTTGGAAAGAGCGCCATCGGGGCAGTGAGGTCGTAACCTGAAAGCGGGTAGAGCACAGTTTGCGTGAGGCTTGGCTTGGCTCGCAGCGATCTGACCGCGTCGGCCACTTTGTTGAGGCTTTGCAGGTACTGATATTGAACCGAGACCGCCACGGGGCGAATCAATCTCGCGGGCATGCGATACGACGAAACCACCTCGATCGACGGAGTCGTAACGAACTGGGCTTCGCAGCGCGCGACAGAAATCCGCGTGGCAGGTGCCGCGATTGCGCCTTCGGCAAGAACAAGCACCGCTGCAAAAGCGATTAAAACGGCTTTTGATTTAAACGCGCTTGCTATAGCCATCTAGGGCTCCCGCTTTCTTACTTTGGTAGCCAGAGCGAGCAAGAACCGGGCTGTCTCATATGTGCAACTTTCTAAGAATCTCGATCTCGGCTTCGAGGCTTAGCCCGGTCTTTGGGGCGCGGGCTTCGGCAAGAAAGGCATCGCAAGCCGCTTGAGCAGCGACATCACTTGGTGTCGAAGTAAATCCTAGGTCGGATCTCGCTTGGAACGTGTCGACAAGGAAATGCGTGGACGGAATCCAAAGTGGAAGGTCCATCCAGGGGCGGACACTGCTGGATTCTAAAAACTCCGCCGAGACGCTGACCGCGTTGTCGAGAGACCCCATGACTTTGAGGCTGTCTCTTAGTGAGAGCGGTTCTTGATCGGCGATGTTATAGGCTCGGCCGACGGCTTGAGGCTTCGTGGCGGCAAGCCAGAAAGCTTGACCGAGATCGGGGCCGTAGGTTTTTTGTGTGATGGTGATCCCGTTTTCAGGAAGTAGATAGCGAGATTTTCCCGTCGCGCGAGCGATCCAGTATGCAAAGCGATCGGTCGGATCGTGGGCCCCGTAAACGACGCTTGGACGAATGATCGTGGCTGCTTGGTGAGTGCGTTTTAGAATCACGCGCTCGCACTCCGCTTTTTTATTTCCATAGGTCATCATGCTGGTGTCGACGGCTTGCTCAGGCGAACATGGTAAAAGCTCGGAAGCTTCCGTCATCCAGACCGAGGACTTCTTGGGATGAGTCGAGCCGAGGCTTTCGCGGTACACGCTGATCGTGCTGCAGAACACGTAGCGACCGATATGGCCCTTGAGCCCATCCAATACAAATTCGACCTGCCTTGGAAAGTACGCACTCAGGTCGATGACGATATCCCAGTCTTGCTGGAGGCCTTTCAGCTCATCGGGGTTTTCGTTCGATCGGTCGAAGCGAAGATGTGAGACGCCAGGAATTCCGTCGGGTTTGGTTTTTCCGCGATTGGCGTGAGTGATGTTGGCACGGCCGCCGGTATTTTTCAAAATGGCGTCGGTGACATGTCGCCCGATAAACTGCGCGCCGCCTAAAATGAGAGCCTTCATAAGACGAGAACCTTCATAGCTTCAATTGAGCCTCAAAGGTTCTCTCGGGAGCAACGGAAAAGATCTCGATCGTTAGTTGATCGTGATGTTTTCGATGGGGCCTACTTCGCTTGGTTT
>CAUJGS010000048.1 GCA_963170185.1 Bdellovibrionota bacterium | reverse complement strand
GAACTTCTGACGAATCAAAATGGAATCTCATCCGTGCACGCATTTGATCGAAGCGACTCGGTTTTGCACCTGATCCGGCTTGCGTGGACACTCGCACCTCGCTACACGCATGTTTACGATGCCCACTCGAACTTACGGAGCTTCGTCGTACGCACAGTGGTCCGAATGCGGTGGCTCTTGATGGGCCGATTCTCGCCCTCTCGTATTTTGGTGCGCTCCAAGGAGCGGATTCGGCGATTTTTTTACTTCAAACTTCGTCTCGCGAAGTTTCGTTTCGCAGTATTACCGGAGCCCTACCGAGGCGCCGAGAGCTATGTAAAGCCACTGACCAAGTGGTATCCACGACTTCGACTTGAGTTTCGCCAAGTGACTTGGACCCCAGAGGCGGCTCGCTCGGCGCGGCCAAGCGCCATACATTCGGAATTTCTCAGTTGGAAAAACCAAGGCATAGGAAAGATCGTGGCATTTGCTCCTTCCGCGGCTTGGCCGAACAAACGGTGGCCGGTGGAGCGCTGGTTAAAGCTTGCCAAAGTCCTAGTTGAGCAGTCGGAGCAAACACGCTTTCTTTTGTTGGGCGGACCGGATGACAGCTTTCTAAAAAAGATCCACCAAGAACTCGGGCCCAAAGTGTGTTTTGAGGCTGTTGGCCGTTCGACACTTCTAGAATCCGCATCACTTCTCGCGGAAGCCGATGCCTTGGTTGCAAATGACACCGGCCTTCTTCATGTCGCGGATCGCCTGCAAAAACCTCTTGTCGGGATCATCGGCCCCACCGCCTTTGGCTACCCTTCGGGCCTTCATGCGCTCGTGGCCGAAGTGGACAATTCTGAACTCGCGTGCAAGCCCTGCTCAAAAGATGGTCGCGATCGGTGCACCAACGCCGAGAATCTGAAGTGCCTTAAGCAGATCAAACCCGAGCTTGTAGCAAAGCGACTTGGCGAAGCGCTTGATGGAGCTACGCCGTGATTCTTTCGCTTTATAGACTCCTACAGCCTCTTCTTGAGAGCCTATTTGGTTTAACCGTCTTCGCTCTCGAACTTCTTATTCGCCTCAAACCGAGTCTTAAGGAGAAATTCTCAAAACTCATTCAAACTTATCGAATGCGGCGCTCAAGCGGAGTCCCGGCCTATCTGGAAGTCGACTACGAGTCCTTAAGTGGCAAAAAGCCTATTTGGATTCATGCCGCTAGTGGCGAATTCGAGTATGCAAAACCTTTGGTGCGCGCCTTGAAACAGCGTGGGGAAACGGTCTTTGTCACATACTTCTCGCCGACGTATCGCGGAGCGATTGAAAAAGACCCCGGTGTCGCGGCCTCATGCCCGCTTCCATTGGATAACGCGCCTGAGATCCGAGATCTGATCAAACGTTTAAACCCTCGCTGTCTCATGATTGCACGCACCGACACTTGGCCGAATTTGATTTACGAGTGCGCCCGTGAAGGTGTCCCGACCCTGCTCTTTTCGGCAACCTTTCATGCGCTCTCGGGGCGCGTTGGTGGCTTGGCAAGCCTTCTTACTAAGGCGACGTACCCTTACCTCACAAGCGCCCATGGTGTGACCGATGAGGACTGCCGTTTGCTTGAAAGTTTTGGCGTCAAAAAAACGGTGCCCGCCGGAGACACACGCTATGATCAGGTCCTTGCTCGTCTCTCGTCGGCAAAGCCGCTGATTCCAGGCCTAAGAGATCGTTTGCACCAAGAGGTGCTCGTCGCTGGAAGCGTCTGGAGGGAAGACATTGAAAACATTCTTCCTGGCCTGACTCAAGAAATCGAAGGACGACGAAACTTCTCGGCGATCCTTGTTCCACATGAAGTTTCAACGGAAATGATTGATGAGCTAAGCGCTCGTATCAAAGTTCGCGGTCTCAAGTTTGCGACCTACTCGCAGCTTGAAGCGGCGACGGGGCCAAGTGACGGCAGGCTTGATATCTTGATTGTCGACAAAGTTGGAATCTTGGCCGAGCTCTACCAGATCGGCCAGCTGGCCTTCGTCGGTGGCTCATTTAGAAAAACTGTACACTCGGTGATGGAGCCGCTTGCTGCTGGCTGCATCACTTTTGTCGGACCAAAACATCTCAACAATCGCGAAGCTATAGAGTTTCAATTCGAACAGATTCTCGACTCTCGCCACGCACCTGTCTTTACCTACGCACCTGTGGTCTGCACGAAGGATTCCGAGGAGTTTCGAGAAAAACTCCACGGCGTTCTGATGGCGATCGAAGCGATCAAAGACGGCCAGCCGGACGTGCGCGGCGCCATCCAGAAGATGGTCAAATCCCGCGGAGGCGCCAGCGAAAAAGCCCTCGAGTGGCTCGAAGGCCTTTGATCGTTCTACCTCTGGCCGGTTTGCTCAAGCTCGCGTGTGCTCTTCACGGGCTTTAAGCGAGACGCCATCTGCGGTTCAAGACTAATCAATCCCGGGTATGTCGGAGTCGCTTCACCAAAGACTCCCATCAGACGATCGTTGGGAAGTTCCCCGATCGAAATATGCCCTGGAAGATTGAAGATCGACTTCGGACGCGCTTCAACCGTGCGAACAAAGCGAACATAGTCGGAGCGTCCACGAAGACCGAAGATATACGGCTGGTTCTCGAGTGCCGTCGGGTCGTTCAACACTTCTTCACCCAAACTCTGTGAGAACTGATAGTAACGCTCTTCGATTTTGAACGGCTCTTTCCGTTCAAAGCCTTCGCAGACCATGAGGCCACGCGACGTATGGCCGACAGCGTTTTGTACGCCCTTACCTTTTAGGTAATGACCGAGCTGTTTGGATACCGAGATCGCCGTCTCAGGACTTAAGCGAACGATGGCACAGCGTTCGTAACCACCCATCGTGAGATCCATACGACGAAGTTCGACCGCCACGTTCGCACCGCTTGAAACCGAAGCGCCTTCCGAAACATCACCGGATTTCGAAGTCGACATATTGATGCCGAGGCCAGATCCGTCGATGAATTTGGAAACTCCTCCTGCCACGAGGCCGATTGGGCCTTTTACGATCGTCGAAGCGGCATCCAAAGCACCTGTCAAAGGCTTCAGCGGACTTAAGCTATAGCCAAACGACCAGCCTTCGCTGCGACCAAATGAAGTATTGGCGCCAACGTTAAGCCCCATCAAGTTACCGCCTCCGCGCTCGGCATCTTGCAAGTTAAAGACACGCAGCTTGCGCTCAATCTGAAGCTGACCAGCCACCAAACAATGACGATTGATTTCTGTACGCTGCATACGAGAGAGATTTCGCTGCACACGGGCCAACGACTTCTCCGCATCCGGATCTTGCCGTAAAACCAGGTTCTCCATGAGGAAAACACAGAGTCTTGTCGCCTGTTCGGAGTTCACGAAACCGACGTCAAACAATGCCGTCTTGAGATTTTCGAGATCCTGCTGAGGCGTCACCTTCTCGGGTGGCTTACGGTCAAAAGCCATCATGCCGTATCCTTTGTTGGGATACTTCATTTGGTTATATGACTGGATGTACATCATCTGATCAAACTTCTCAGCCGGCTGGAACTTCACGTACTGGTTTGCGAACTTCTGGAAGCTCGTCCCCATTGGAAGAACCTGGTTGTTCTTCGCAAGCTCCGGGTCAGCTTTTAAGGACTGCTGCAAGAAGGCCGTTTCGTTGCTAAACGAAAGGTACTCTAGGTTCCCCATCTTAAGGAGCTTGGACATCTTGGTCATATCCGACATCTCTGTGACATAGCGGCGCTCAAGCGTCTGCATACGCTCAAGAAGACGAGTGACCGACATGCGATAAAGATGTTTGAGATCGCCAAAGAGTTTCGCGCGCTCACTGCGCTCAGACGGTGGGATCACATCATTGGACTTGAGTTCGTCACAATCAACCGTGTTACCCGTTGGGCAGCTGACTTCAAGAAGTTCGTCTGTTGCACGCACCTGAGCCGAGAAACCATTTGAGTATGGAACGACTGCACCGACAAACGTACGAGCCGCCATACCGGAACCTTCGGCGATATAGGTATCAAGCGGATCCATTTTCACTTTGGTTTTGCTCTGAGCGATGTTGTAGAAATCCTCTTCCAACTGCTGAATCGCTTCAGGCTTTGCATCCTTGTTCGCAGCCGAGTTGCGCAAATTGAATGCCGCCTCGCGAATTTCCCGTGGGAGTTTACGCTCGTCGACCGTCGCAAGCTCGATGAGAAGATTCGAACGAAGCTTGAGAACTCTAAAGTCACGGAACATGATTTCAACCGGAACGTTGATACGACCCGCACGCACCGCGACCAGAGTTCGAATGCCGTTGATAAACTCTTTAGGCTCTCCACCCAAGGGCTGATAGTCCTTTTGGATCGCAACTTTCATGAGGTACAGACCGTCACGAAGAGGTTCGTTCATCATTCGACCATGCGTGAAACTGCTGTAACGAATGGCACGAGGATCGAGGCGAAGCATGTACTGCTTGTACACCTTGAGCGAGAGATAGTTATCGACCTGATAGCGGAATCCAATGGTTCCCCAGTTGAAATCCGTGAGGATCATCTGAGAAGCCGGACGCGGAACCAGATTCATCTGTGCGATGGTTTGTTTAGAAAGACCTCGGATATCACGAGCGAACTGGAAACCGTTGTTGTCCCAAGGAACAAGCACGACAGCCAAACGTTTCGAGAAACCCGACGGATGCGAGATCTTGATAAGCTTCAGATAAAAACGTTCGGGCTGATAGTACACGTGATAGATCGTGTCGTTGAAAATCAGTTCACCCAGATGGTTTGTTCGAACCTGTCTCGCGGCGCCGTCTTGAGTTTCAACAGTGAATTCCATGTCACGAACCGGCGAGTTTTGCGCAAGTGGATTCGTCACACGTGTGATCACGCGATACTTCATTTTACGATCGATCGTGGTTTCGCTATCGACCGGGTCCATGATCGGTTCCGGACGAACATCCACCGGACTGAACTCAAACTGTTCAACCTTATAGACGCCACCGGGAAGATTTTTGTTCACACACGTCAAAATATCTGGACCAGGAACGATCGCTTGCTTCGCGTGATCTTGCGGGAAGAGGCGCGGAAGATCACGTGCATCCGGACACTCGTCTCGCATCAAGTCTTGGTCGACATGAATCTTCTTTGCCGGCGCAGTTTGTTCGGCTTTTAGAAGCGAACGCGGCGCCTCGATTTCCACCTTGCCGCCACCGACTTGCGAAACCTTGAGCCCGCCACCTGCGAAGACAGTCTCGGGCGTACCAAGAGCTACGGCTGCAGGAACAGGGCGTTTCGCCGCCGCCTGCGCGCCGATGAGATTGACCGCGTCGTTTTCGTGAACGCCATCAGATACATCGATACAGTTTTCGACGTACTTCGTCGCACTGAATTCACCCGGAGCATTTTTGTAAGCCGGCGGACGTTCGAAACCGAACTTCATACCGAGAAGCCCCGTGTGATCGCCAAGCGTCCATACGCCGTCATACGGGAGAATGGACTCAGGTCCGTTCTTGGGACGAATAGCGCCGACCAGCTCAAGCTGACCGTAAGAGATGAGGTATCGAACCTTCATCTTGAGTTCTTCGCGCAAACGGCCGCCCACCATCGCAAGCTCCATAGATGGATCGGACTTGGCGATGACCATACAGCGACTGTTTTGAATCCCAGTCTTTGCAACGATCCAAAGCTGAACACTGAAGACGCCGTCTTTTAATGGCATCGCCTCTTCGTCGCCACGGATGTTGCGGGTAAGAACCTTTGGACCGACCGAGATACTGAAGTCGATAAGACTTCCGTCCGCACCACCCGGATTATGGATGGAGTTCATGCGAAGATCATCCACCCAGAGGTAACGCTTAAGCGTCTCGCCGGATTTCTCCTCGCCTTTTAGGTACGAAGTCGCCGCCGATGTCGCAACCAACATCTCCGACGGAACCGGACGACGAGCGCAGTCGCGAACCGCCTCGGAGCCGTCGAAGTTCCATGGATTGATACAGATAGAAAGATCGCGTGCACCTGTGTGCATGCCCTTGGCAACGATAGTTCGCTTCAGCGGAATATATTTCGCGTTTTGAGTTCCGTTGAAAGCAATTGGTTCGGACCAGTTTAAACAGCCCGACTCTTCGCTGCGAACTTCGATGTCTTTTTCTCCGCCCTTAACGACAAAAAGATGACCCTTGATCGTCTCGCGAAGGCGCTTGTCAAAAACACACGTCTTAAACGAGAAGAGTTTTTCTGTCGGAATCGAAAAGCCTTTTAAGTTCTGAGTCACAATGGCGTTGCCGGTGACTTCTTCGTTGTAAAACGTCGCCGCCGACTGATTGGCGTCGGGTTTTGTCGGATCCGAGAAGTTCGCATTGGGATCTGCCGAGCGTGGCCCCGGCTTCACACAAGCCGTGGTTAACAGCGCTACAGCTAGCACCAAGGAGCCCAACTTCGAGGATATGAAAGCAGTATTAGAATAGCTCATAGAACGTCTCGAATCCGATAGAGAAGGCCTGCTGACGCGTTTGGTTGATATTGAAATTTAAGACGTCGGCATCCGTGAACGCCGCGCGCAGCTTAAATCGCTGACGCTTGAAATCGACGTCCACCTGAGCCGAATAACCCTGACGATTGTTATGCCCGGTTTTCGAATCGTTATAAAAGCCAGGCGTCACGTCATCTTCCACGAAGAAAACCGCACCACCGGCGTTGAGCTCGATTTCGTTCTCAAGTCCGATGATCAGACCACCATTGACGTATTGGCTGTTGCGATAGCCTTCTGGAGCTTGCGTGTTTTGCAACATATAACCGCCGACCTGCACGCCAAACGACGGCATGAAGTCGTAACGAGCCGAACCACCCAGACCGAAACCTTCGAATCCATATTGGAATCGAGCCGTGTTCGGACCGGTTTCGGTCGTCGTGTTACCGTAGATCTGACTCTGAAGAGCGACCGCCGACGGAAGATTGTTGAACGCGTAGTGAGTCGCCTGTCCTGTGAGTTTCAGGCTTCGCGCCGGGCGCAAGCTTAACTCGATGGTTTCCGACATGAAGGTCGGCATCACTTCGGCATCCACTGTCTTTGTGGAAAGCGTCTTCGACGTCGGAATCGTCTGCTGCGCCCAGATCTTGAGTTTCGTGTCGGCATCCTGACCGAGCACAAGAGTTTGGCGAACACCTGGGAACGGCTGCCCATTCACTAGGATTTTCATATTGAGATCACCCTGGTCGAGAGCACCGGCGGTGAAGTAAAAACGCGCCAAACGCGAGTTCAATGCGCGAAGGTTTAAGTACGCCTCTTCCAACCAAACGCTGGAAGCTCCGACATTGTCGCCAAACCGAGATTGCGCGTATCCCGAAGAGAGACTCACGCCTGCTTTCGTGCGGAACGTGAGATTGGAAAGCAGTTGCGCTCGGAAATCACCCATGAGCGACATACCGAAAAACTGCGACTGCTCGCGCTCATTGGCGAAAGAATCAAAGTCCGAGCCGATTTTATAGGCGAACTTCGTCTCCGGAGAGCGGCGCCATGATTCTGTCTTGGTTGAAAGTGCCGCTTGAGCTCCGCCCACTTCTGGTTCGTCGGAGTTTTGCGCGTCGGTTTTTTGTGCGTATGCCGAATTCGAAGAAATTAAAACGAGGCCTGCGACCACGGTCGAACGAAGCATAGCCCCCAAGAGTCCCTGGCTCGAAAGCCAGATCGACCCTAACCGGGAACCAATATAAGAGAGAGACCGATTGCCTGGAGCCATGCCCACCTACCTCGAGCTAGGCAACATTCAAGAAACATTCTCTCGGCAAGACCTCAGCAAAGACCCGATGCATTTGACATAAGTACCTAAAACCACTTGATTTAACAGATTCCTCACAGTCGCCTACGCCAGGTGGATGGACGTTAGTTGCACGACACAGGTGACAGTTTTAAGCCTTATTTCAGTCACTTGGAGGCTTCTAAGACGTCTTCCAGGAACCGAAGCAAACGGATCCCAAACCAGCTATAAAGCTCACCATCGACAAAGAGGCCTTTAGGGAGTTCGTGAATCTCCCTTAAAAAGGGATAGGGTTCCGACGAATAAAGCGGGAGAACGCCCTCGGGAAGGCTTTCAAACTCCGGATAGCGAGTCCCCTTTGGAGCAAAGAGAAACTCCTCGGCGCTTCCCACTGGGCGATTTAAAACAAACTCCAAAACCTGCGCGATCAGCGTTTGATGCGAAACACACATCCAAGGCTTTTTCCAAATCACGTACGCTAGCTTCCGGGTGGTAAGAATCGCGGAAACATCGACGCCATTTGAAGCTTTCAAAATCATTCTTCGAAGCGCTCTCTCAGGGCGAACCTTTGCACGCTGTTCAAGCACTCGCTCATAGCGCACCTTGAGCTCTAGCATCTCGTCGACCGCCAAGGCTTGCGAAAGCCGCGAGATCTCTTGCGGAAGACCTTCTAGGGTCTCGACGTGCGTGACAACCGGAGCAACACCTAGGCCGAGAAGCTCGTCGTAAAATGAGCGCGGGTTTTCTTCGCGATCCAAAATCGCGACCACAGGTCGTTCGGGAGACAGCTCGCGAAGCGCGCGAATTTCATCCTCCAATTGCGGAGAGAAGTTTTTGGTTCCCCCTAGGGGACGGATGGTTTTTACGAGATCTTTTGGGTGAATACAAAACCGGGTTCGAGCGACGACATCGACGCCGAGATCTGTCCCCATTCCCAAGAGCGTCTCGGTCCAACTGGGAACAAAGGACAAAATCAGCGGCGTTTTCGACGTCGGTTCCCGAGGAGGAGCCACGCGGTTTTCATATGGGCAGTTTCGGCACTTCGAACCACAGCATGTGCCACGCGCCAAGAGATACTCACGCGAAAATATCAAACGCCCATCTGGGCGTTCGCTAAAGTCGCGACCCGCAATTAGCGTTGGTGGACGGTTTTGGTCATCTTCCCGCATACCGGGAAGAATACTTCATCGATTTCATCGGAAGCTAGTTTTACCTTCCCAAGATCTTCGACAAGACGCCCTGGCTTCATGAGACCGATATGAGCCGTCGACTTCTTTTCGACTTTCGCGTCGGTTTTGTCCGCGGTTTTGACGTCGGCTTTGTCCGTGGTTTGCTCGGAAAGTGTCTGGCAATCGCGGCCTTTTGTTAACCCATAGTTTTCCGCAACACGCATGGCGATTTGGCCGCAAAACTGAAGCTTGGACGCCTCTAACTCGGGAGACGCTTCCGCCACGAGCGAACCGCTGTAAGTGGAGGCCGGATCGTCTTTTAAAACGAGGCCTTTTTCCAAGGAGAAGTCGACGTCAAGAAGCATGTGAAAGCCGCGACCGCTAGCTTGTTCCGCTTTCGCGGGCTCTTTTTCGGCGCGATCCGTGCTCAGGCGAACTCGCTTAAGCTCTTCAGGTTTTGCGGCCGCAATAACACCAGCCGGCGCGAAGGCATCACCCTCTAACAACATGCGAAACTGATGTTCCGCGCGAAGGCCCGAGCGACGAAAAATCTGGTCGATGACCGGCTGGCATGTCTCACTTACGAATTTTAAGACCTGTTGATCGACAAGCGAACGCTCCGGGGACTTTGCTTCCGTGGGCTTTTCCGACTTGTCCTCAAGGCGAAGAGCGATGACTTGCTGAAGCTCGATTCGGCGTGAAGACGAATGCGTCATTTGATAGCGAGGCTCAAACGACACGTCTTGCAAACTCCCGTCGGACGGGTTTCGACGGCAGACCGGTACGGCCTTGCGAACCACGACCTGGCCAGCGGCAGTAGCACGAGCCGCGCATGAACGAAGATGAGTCGCCAGAGCACTTGGTGGAGCCGTCTGAATGGTTTGTGGGTCGTCACCTTTGGCGCAGGCCAGCTGCAACATCGAAGCAAGAGTGGCCAAAGCCAGACTGAGTTTCACGTTTTCTCGCGATTTATTTGTCATGCCACTACCTCGCGGGGTTAGTGCCGTACAAGTGTGATGCCACGAACCTCCCCGAAACTCCGGCACTTTCAATGAGAAACTGGGGTTCAACAAGGCCCAAATGGTGAAGATCAGCGACGATTTTGGGCACCTGCAACATGCCCTTGCCTAACGCTCCGCACATGGGGGAGCGTCTTCCGCTATGGCAGACACAACCAAAACCGATTTTCTTGTTTCCAACGAAACCTCTTTTGACCTCGCAAGCCTTCCCGGAATGCGCAAGGTTCCAGCCACCGCTGGTTACAAACCCGGCGATGTTCTTGTGGTATTCGGAGAACTCTTCGCCCGCGGCTACGCCAACGGCATCGTCGACGAGGCGGAACGAAACGGCCTCACTGTTGTTCGATCCACGGTTGGCCGGCGCGATCAAAGCGGTGCACTTCGCGCTCTGAACGCGGAAGAACTGGCTGGTCAAAAAACACCGTTCATCAATATTCCGCTAGAAGCCGGCTTTGATTTGGAACCTTCAGAAGATGGTGGCCCGACGCCAAACTCATTTTTCGAAGGCGTGAAGCTTGGCGAATGGCAAAATGCAAAGGCCGACTTTGCCGCGATCGAAAAGTCGCGCGCACGCGGACGCACACGTTTCCGAAACGCCGTGAAAGCATATGTTAAAGAACTAGAGAAACACATCCCCAGTGGCAAAAACGTTATCTTCTGTCACACCATGGCTGGCGGTGTCCCGCGGACGAAAATCATCATGCCGGTTATGAATCGCGTCTTCAAAGGCACTGGCGATCGGCACGTTCCGTCAAGCCAACTCTTTGAATCGGATCTGGGTCGCTTTGCCCTTTTGAACTTCGACGAAGTCACATCCGAAACCTACCGCACGCTGATCGAAGAGACCTCTGACTTACGAGCGAAAATCGAAAAATCCGGTGGTACCGCGAGATATCTCGCCTATGGCTACCACGGCACAGAAGTGCTGATCGGAGACGAGGCCGACGCAAAGTTTCAGTGGCAGACCTACACGCCTTACTTTCAAGGCTGGGCTAAGATGCGCCTTGAAAACTACGCGATTCACTTTGCCAAGCAAGGTGTGCGCGCCTGTGTTTACAACTGCCCGGAGATTCTCACCAACTCCTCTTCGATCTTTCTTGGGGTCGAGGTCTCCTTGTATCCCCTGCTCGGGGCTCTTGAGCGCGCGAAGTCCTCGGCGACTGTCGAAGGTAAGGCGCGTGTCGATGCGGTGCTAAATGAGTGTCGCTCGCTTTTAAAGCCGGAGCATGACTTTAAAGCCATCATGAAGTTCACCAAGAACTACATCACAAGCGATTTGATTCAGACCCACTCGGTCTTTAAAAAGTGGCCGCAGAACAATTCGCAAACGCAGATGGAAACGATGCTCAACGCAAGCGAAACACTGTTTAAGCAGCACATCGATGAGAAAAACCTTATGACGAGCGTGCTGTCGGAACAGGTTTTTCGAGCAACGGGACACGTGATGTTCCACGACTCCTTTACTTGCGAAAAGCCGGTTTGGTGGCTCGGTCACGATGTTCTTTCCGCGGCTCTGGCTAGCGGAAAAACACTTTGAGTCTCGCAACCGGTTTCCCTCTTCTGCACGATGACCTGCGACTTGTCGGCTACTCGATAGCCGGCACGTCGACCTCGGTCGCATTTCCAGAAGCCGATGTGCTGTTTGATGTGGCGCAGGGGCTTCCCTTTCAAACCGCATTCAACACGATCCTGCTCACACATGCGCACATGGATCATGCCAGTGGATTGCCGTATTTGATTTCGCAAAAATCGATGCAGCAAAAGCCAAAGCCGGTCATCTATATGCCCGAGGCGGCCGTTGAAAGACTCACAAAGATCATGAAGCTCTGGGAAGAGATCGACGAGTTTCAGTACGCTTACGAATTCAAGGTCGCAAAGCCCGGCGAAGAGATTCCGCTAAAGCCCGGATACTTTGCCAGGACATTTCCGACCTATCATCGGATCGCGTCTCAAGGTTACACCGTCTTTCGCAAGCGAAAGAAACTCAAAGACGAGTTCACGAAACTTGCCAAGACCAACCCGCAAGAACTTGCCCGTCTTCGGCGCGAAGGTGTTGTTCTTGAAGCAGAGGTTGAAGAAAACCTCGTGTCGTTTACCGGCGACACGAAAATCGAGTTCTTGGATAGCGAACAAGCTCGAAAATCTCGCCTGCTTGTCATGGAAGTCACTTATTGGGACGGGAAAAAGTCGGTAGAAAACGCTCGTGAGTGGGGCCACATCCACTTCGAGGAGCTTTTGCAGGCGCTTCCCAAAATCGAGGCCGAGCGGATTGTGCTGATTCACGTCTCTGCGCGCTATTCGAACAAGGACCTGCGCGAAATCATCGATGCGAGAGTGCCTGAACACCTTAAACCAAAGCTTCTGGTCTTCCCGCGGCCCGGTTGATCGGCAAAAATGGTTTTCGTGTCTCGGCTTGAGACGGGCCTTAACTTAAATGTTCGATTTTCCGATAAGACTTTAGTCGGTTTCTTAAACTTTCGGGCGACCAGAGGAGAGGGACTATGTTGCATCAAACTCCAGCGGACAAGACTAAGGTCCTGTCGTTTGAACAGATCCTCGATTGGCCAATCCTCGAACTTCGAACACTGGCCTCCCATTTGGATCTCGACCTGCGCCGCCACCTTTTTGCGCGCCTAAGAGAAACTCGTCGCGAGACCCTAAGAGAACTAGGGGTTTCTCAGCAGCAAGTGGCCGCTTTCTCGTGCGATGCCTCCGCTGAGACTCAAGACCGCCTTCTCGTGTCGCGAGCTCGCGAACTTGAACACATTGGAGTTTTGCGACTCTAGATAAAAGCCTTCGCTATCTCTGGCGTGACATCTTTAAAAAACGCGCGATAAAATTTCGTCGTGAGCACATGCTCCATTGAAGGGGCTGCTTAAAGGCGGGGTTCTAAATATGCGTGGATCTATCTTTGTTCTTCTTAGCTTAAGCCTTGCGACGCTTAGCTGCTCATCAGGCACGAAGCCCGAGTCCGGGACGGCAAACACCCCGGTGCACAGCGCTTCCGGTGCAAAACCGGATTGGTCAGTGAAGATGCAAGATCTCTCGCAGGCGCTGAACAAGCTTTTACCTTTGATGTCCGACACGAAGGCTTTCAATGACCCAGCAAATGAAGTCGCCATCCGCGACGCTGCGTCTCGGTTGAAAAAGCTTAGCCACCAAGTGCGAGCAAGCGAAAAACCAGCCGCCGACCCGGCTTATGACTCCATCGCACGCATGCTAGACGAGGATTTGGCCCGCGCGGTGTCGGCGCTTGCGACAGGCAATCGCGATTACGCCCGCCTCACAATCCGTGAGTCTATTGGGTATTGCATACAGTGCCACACGCAGACCGCTAGCGGACCGAACTTCCCTAAACTTGAACTCGGTTACGACCCTTCTTCGCTCTCGCCGCTTGGACGAGGCGATTTCTACGCGGCGACTCGGCAGTTTGATCGTGCGCTCTCCGCCTACCAAGAGGGCGTTAGAGATTCGGCCTACGCAAAGCGCGATGTCTTTGGCTGGGAGCGCGCGGTGAAATCTGCGCTAGCGATTGCCGTCAGATTTAAACAAGACCCATCGGAGGCGCAGAAAATTGCGCGCGCGGTTCAGAGCAATAAATCCGCACCGGAGAGCCTAAAGATCGCGGCCAAGTCATGGTCGAGATCGATTTCCGAATGGTCCAAACAGGCCTCTGCAAAAAAGCCTGAACCGCCCTTGTCCTTGGCGCAAAAACTGATTGATCAAGCTGACGCTCGCCAAGACATCTCGGACCCACAGGACGTTCCGTACTTACGTGCTTCCGCTCTTCTTCATCAGTGGCTTTCTGAAAACCCAGCCAAGGCCGGCCAATCCAACCTGGAACGCGCTAAAGCTCTGTGGCTAGCGGGACGCTCGGCTGAGGCATCTCGCGAACTCAACTTCTGGACACTGCACGAGCGCTACTATGAGCTTTGCATCGACGATGCTCCGAAGACAGAAACCGCGAAGTCTTGCTACAAGCTGCTTTCCGATAGCGTTGTCACTGGCTACACGGGATCTTCCGGTACGAACCTGCCGGCCGACGAAGAACGTCGCTTGGCAAAACTGAAAGCTAAAGCGTTCGGAGAGACAGAAGGACGCTAAGTTCACATGCTATGGAAAACCGAGACCATCATTTTCGACGGAGATGACTATTTCCGAAGCCTTTTTGAGGCTTGGTCTCGGGCCGAGCGCACGATCGACTTTGAAACCTATATCTTCGATGACGACGAGATTGGCCAAGACGTCGTCCACGAACTGCTAAAAGCCCATGCGCGAGGCGTTCGTGTTCGTCTCCTCGTCGACGGCATCGGAGCCTCCGGCTGGTGGCAGACTCGCGGAATCGAGCTGGAAAAACAAGGCGTTGAGGTTCGTGTCTATCACCCCTTGATGATTCCGGAACTCTGGCGCCGGCTGATGATCGACCTTCGGATGATCGTGCCAGAGAGAAAGCCGAAAAAATCTCTCGTCCTTAGACGTCTCAATCGCCGCAACCATCGCAAGGTTAGCGTCATCGATGGCCAAGTCGCTTTTGTCGGCTCGATCAATGTGTCAAAGACTCATTCATTTCAATACTCCGGCAAAATCGCCTGGCGAGATACCGCTGTCCGCTTAGAGGGGCACGGCATTTCCGACTTGATCGCGGCCTTTGATCACGCCTGGAACCGTTCGCATGCCGTGGCTCAAAATCGACGACTGAAAATTCGATTCTCGTTTCGACGACGAGACGGAGATTTCTCAAGCCCCGTGAGTCTGAACTACACCGGACGGCTTCGAAGAATGTCGCGAGTGAAGTTTAAAACACTTTTGAAAAACGCGAACTCCAAAATTTGGATATCCAACGCTTACCTAGCGCCACCTTCCAATATCACACGCATGCTCACCAAGGCCGCCAAGCGCGGTGTCGATGTCAGAGTCTTAGTTCCTGGCGGTCATTCGGACGTGTGGTTTATGCCTTTCATCGCACGTGCGTATTACCGTCCGCTATTAAAGGCCGGGGTTCGGGTGTTTGAATACAAACCGCGATTTCTGCACGCCAAGAGTGTCGTCGTCGACAGCGAAGCCCTCATCGGCACGAGCAATCTCAATCGTCGAAGCTTTCTTCACGATCTCGAAGTCGACGTGCGCCTGGATTCGCCAGAAACTCTAGAAAAATTGTCCTCCAGCTACATGACCGATTTAGAGTCTTCGGAAGAAATCTTCAATCGCGGCACCATCGTTGGCTCGCGAATTGGAAGATTGCTAAATTACTTCATCCGCTACTGGGTCTAATGATGGAACGAAATCTCCGCGTCTTAAGTTACAACATCCACAAGGGCTTTGCTCTCACGCAGAACTTTGTTCTCGAAGCCATTCGAGAAAATATCCGACGCGTGGGCGCCGATATTGTTTTCCTGCAAGAGGTTCAAGCGCAAAACACACGCCACCAAAAACGCATCAACGGCTGGCCCGAGGATCAGCTGGAATATCTGGCGGATTCCATCTGGCCACACTTCGCCTACGGAAAAAATGCGATTTACGATGCCGGACACCATGGGAACGCGATTCTTTCGAAGTACCCGATCGTGGGGTCTGAAAACATCGACATTTCCAACAATCGATTCGAACGCCGAGGAATCTTGCACGCCGTCGTCGACACGCAGGCCGGACCGGCACATCTTTTAAATGTTCATTTGGATCTCACGGCCGGTGGCCGAAGAAATCAATGCGATCGCATCGTTCAGCGTATCGAGTCCGCAATTCCAAATCGCGAACGTCTTATCCTGGCCGGAGATTTCAACGATTGGCGCGGACTCATCTCCAATAATTTTGAAACACGCCTTGGACTCATCGAAGCCTTTTTAAAAACCAAAGGGACTCACGCCAAAACCTTCCCTTCGATCTACCCGATGCTGACGCTCGATCGCATTTACCTGCGGGGATATCAGCCCATCGAAGCCCTCACACACGCCGGCTCTCCTTGGTCACGCCTCAGCGACCATCTCGCGATCGAGACCAAGATTCAGCCGGAATAGCTATTTATTCGGGTTATTTGGAAAGCGGCAAATAAACTCGGAACCCTCTCCGAGTCGGGATTTGACCGCGATCGATCCGCCATGACTGAGCACGATGTGCTTGACGATCGCAAGACCAAGGCCGGTTCCACCGACCTCACGTGCGCGTCCCTGATCCACACGATAAAAGCGCTCAAAAAGCCGCGGGATATGCTCCTCTGGAATCCCCGGGCCGGAGTCTCGAACGCGAAGAATAACGTCGTGACGATTGGCTCCGTCACCCGCCTCCCAGATAATTCGCACTTCGCGACCCTCTTGCGAATACTTGGTCGCATTGTCGACGAGGTTGATTAGCACCTGTTCGATTCGTCGAAAATCGCCAATGACCTTCGGCACTCGGCACTCGACTTGTACAAGATGCCGCTTAGAACGTTTGTCGATCGTGACTCGAAGAGCCGCCTCTGTGACTTCTTGGGTGCTGACCGTCTCTTTTGCGACCTCCGCGCCACTTTCCAAAGCGGAGAGATCAAGCAGGTCATTGACCAAGGCAATGAGACGATCCACATTGCGCGCGGCAACCGCCAAGAACGCCTGCGCGTCGTCCGAACGGTTTTCTAAAAGATCTTGTCTTGCGGTTTCGACATACCCCTTGATCGAAGTCAGTGGTGTGCGCAGTTCGTGGGACGCGTTTGCGACAAAATCGATGCGGATCTGCTCGGTCGCACGAAGCTCTGTGATGTCATGAAAGACCGCGACGGCTCCGTAACGAGCCGACGGCTCTTCGCCACCTCGGCTGATCAAGGGAGAGATGGCGACCGAAAACTCACGTTCACCTTCATGAAGTTCGGTTCGCATGCGCACGCGAAGAGTTCGAGTTCCACCTTCGGCCAGAACTTTTTCAATAGCACCCAAGAGGTCCGGAATACGAAAACGTTCGCGAAGTGGTGGAGCGTCTCCGCCCGTAGAGCCGGCGCCAAACAAAAGTGCGAACCGTGAATTGAAATAAACAGGCCTCGTGTCGCGCCCCATAGCGACGATCGCCTCGGAGACAGAGCTAAGGATCGTGATCAACTCTTCTCGCTCGCGTGCAAGGTCACTTTCTCTGGACTTCACGTTTTTGGCTAAAGAGGCAATCGATTGCTCGAGTTCAATCCACTCGCCAGGCTCGTCGATGTAATGCGAATCATCGGGAGCCGCATCGGACACGTGGCCAGAAAGACCACGCTTCGTCGCGCGGATGACACGAGCCATCGGCCGATAGGCGGTGTACGTCAGAATCAAGAGACCTAAGAGCCCCATCGTCAGGAAGATCAGAAAACGAACCGTAATCGCCTCGTCAAAAAACTCGATCTGAAGGAGCGCTTGAGGGCCTGCTTCTTCAGAAACAGCCGCTTGCTGTTTTGCGACCAAGGTTTCAATCGCCACGTGACGAATCGAATAGAGTGTACCGACAAGGCCCGCTAAAAAAATCGCCGCCAGCAATACGTAAGAGCGAATGGCGAGCGTCCATGGGAAATACGCGAAACTCGCCTGAAGAAAGAATCTCCCGCGACGTAGTCGTCGTTCAAAGTCGTCTATGAGGGTGCGAAATACCGATGCGCTCACTGTAAGCGCTAGTTACCCTCTAAATCGGTCTTAACGCGATATCCGACGCCGCGCACCGTCTCAATCACATCGGCACAATCGCCCAGTTTCTTCCTCAAGCCAAAGACATGGGTGTCGACCGTACGCCCAACGACACTGACGCCATCGCCTTGAACCTGTGAAATCAACGAATCACGCGTAAGAACACGCCCCTGACTCTTGGCCAGAGCCAAAAGCAGTTTGAACTCACTTGGCGTCAACGAAATCGGCTCGTCCCCGCATTTCACTTCGTAGGTTTCAGGAAATAGCGAAAGCCCGCCAAGCCGGATCACCTCGAACCGAGGCTTCGCAGATCCGCTTTCTGTGCCCATAGGAGCGACAAGCGCCCCTTCCGGCTGAGTGGCCAGTCGACGCGAAAGCGCTCGAACCCGAGCCAGAAGGACCGATGAGTCAAACGGCTTTACAAGATAGTCATCGGCCCCGGCATCCAAGCCTTCGACGATATCTTTGGAGTCGCCCTTGGCCGTCAACATCAAGACCGCCGTGAGATCGCGAGGGCCTTTGCGTCTGATCTCTTTTAGAAACTCAACACCGCTTGCGCCGGGAAGCATCCAATCGAGAATGAAGATGTCGAATTTCGAACCGCCGGCCAGTGCCTCTCTGGCAGCGACAGCGCCTCGAGCCTCTTCCACGGAACTGACCGCGGTGACTTTGTGACCAGCACGTTTCAGATGAATTGCAACCAAGTCCCGGACATCACCCTCATCTTCGACGACGAGGATCTGATTTGCCGTTCCAACTTCCATGTCACTTTCGCCCTTCGCTTTGACTTTTGCTTTTGCCTGCAAAACTTATCGCTCGAAACTCGGCGTTCGTTGAATCAAGACTCAGTTAGGTTTTTCCTGCCCCTCACGGGCAGCTTTACCAACTCCGTGACGAACATCTTCTCCCGTGCAGGCAAAGATCACGTCTTCGGCAATATTGGTCGCGTGATCGGCCATGCGTTCAAGATTTCGCGCGATCAAAATCATATCGAGCGCGGACTCGATGCGATCCGGGTGGCTTTTCATATATTCCACCATCTTGTTGAACACGTTGTTCTTAAACTGATCGACCGCGTCGTCGCTTTGCAAAACTTTTTCCGCCAACACGATGTCGTCCTTCATGAACGCATCCAGCGCTTCGCGAACCATGTTTTTCACTAAAACTGCCATGCTGGGAAGATTCAGCTTCATCGTCACTTCACCGTCTTCATGATAGTGGTCGACGTTGTAGCTGATGTTCATCGCCTGATCGCCCATGCGTTCAAGGTCGGTGTTGATCTTGATAATCGCGAGAATCAGTCGAAGATCGGCCGCCACTGGAGAAAGTCGGGCCAAGATCTCGAGGCAGATATTGTCGATGGCCATGTTCTCTTCGTTGATCTTGCGTTCGATGGCCTTAACCTGCGTCACCGTCACGGGATCACGTGTTTGAAGAATCAGGGTCGACTTTTCGATGGCTTGTTCAACAAGACCACCCATTGCGAGAATGCGGTTTTTAAGTTCCCTTAGTTCCGTTTCAAACTGGCGTTGCAAAACGCTCTCCTTTTCAACCGAAGCGACCGGTTATATACTGTTCCGTTTTGGATTCTTTCGGCTTTGTGAAAATACGGTTGGTCGGCCCGACCTCGACCAATTCTCCCATGAGGAAAAATGCCGTTTGGCTGGAGATCCGCGCCGCCTGCTGCATGTTGTGAGTCACGATCATGACCGTCACTTCGCCACGAAGCTTCATCACAAGCTCTTCGATGCGAGCTGTGGAAATGGGATCAAGCGCCGACGTCGGTTCATCCATCAGAAGAATCTGCGGACGAACGGCCAATGCCCGAGCGATACAAAGTCGCTGCTGCTGGCCGCCGGAAAGCGACGTACCTGGCTTTTTCAATTTGTCTTTGACCTCGTCCCACAATGCCGCCTGCTTGAGCGAGGTCTCGACGACCTCCTCCAGGACACTTCGACGCACGACCTGAGCCAAACGCAAGCCGCTTGCGACATTTTCAAAAATCGAGAGCCCAGGAAAAGGATTGGGTTTCTGAAAGACCATTCCGATACGACGACGAACCGAAACAGGGTCGACCCCACTTCGGTAGATATTCTCGCGCCCACCTGACTTTCCGATTCCTTGAATGAGCACGTCACCGCTGACACGCGCGCCTTCGCCCTCTTCGTGCAGACGATTCAGACAGCGAATGAACGTCGACTTTCCGCAACCAGAAGGCCCGATCAGCGCAAACACATCGTTCTTTTCAACAGAAAGCGAGATCTCTTTGACGACATGATGATCGCCAAACCAAGCCGATAGCTTCTGTGTTTCCAAAGCGATCTGCTTTTGTTCGACTTCTAGGTTTTGCCCGTCGAGATTTCCCATACCGGTTTTCTGATTGAATTCGGGGCTGACATCAAGCGCCATTTTTCACCATTAACTCTTTCGTACCAAAAACCGCGTCAAAAGGTTCAAACAGAACACCACAAAGACCAAAACCAACGCCCCCGTCCATGCAAGCTGCCGCCAGGTTTCGTCATGACTAGTCGCATAGGTGTAGATTTGAACCGGAAGGCTGGCCGTGGGGCTTGAAAGACCACGAAAGCCAAATGAGTTCGAAAACGCCGTAAAGAGAAGCGGCGCCGTTTCACCCGAAACACGCGCCATCGCGAGCAAAACCCCTGTGAGAATCCCAGAGCGCACTCCGGGTAAAATCAAACGCAAGAGAACTTTGTAGCGAGGAATCCCAAGCGCGAGCCCCGCTTCGTGAACAGTTCTCGGTACGAGTTTTAAAATTTCCTCGGTTGAACGCGCGACGATCGGCACCGTCACGATTGAAAGCGCAAATCCACCCGCCCATGCCGAATACCCTTTCATCGGCACCACGATCACCGCATAAGCGAAAAGCCCGATCACGATGGATGGGACACTTGTCAAAAGATCCACCGCGACCCGTAGAACCCTTGCGGTGAAACTGTTTTTCAACTCCGAAAGCGCGATCCCGCACAGCATGCCGATCGGAACACCAAAAGCCGCCGTCAACGACAAGAGCACGAGACTTCCCGATATGGCATTGGCCATACCGCCACCTTCTTCACCTACCGGCTTGGGAATCTCGAGGAAGAAGTCCAAAGAAAGCCCACCCCATCCCCTTAGGATCAGGTACGAGAAGATGAAGAATAACGGTGTGATCGCCAAAAAACCCAGAACACAGAGCGCGCCAATTGCGATCACATTGGTCACGCGGCGACGACGATCGCGAGCGGAGAGTTCAAGCATAGCGCCCTCTTTCCAGATACCTCACCAGGAGTCTTGCAAAGAGGTTCACAAATAGCGCGATAAGAAAAAGCGAAAGCCCGACAAATGCGAGGCTCGAGAGATGAAGCCCATCGGACTCGTTATACTCGTTGGCGATCACCGACGCCATGGTCTGGGCCGGCTCAAACAAGGAATTCGGAATCACGTTGCGATTTCCGATCACCATGGTGACCGCCATCGTCTCTCCGATCGCGCGCCCAAGCCCCAAGATGACCGAGCCAACAAGCCCGGCCCGCGCTGTTCTAAGAAGTGCAATGCGAATCATTTCCCAGCGTGTCGCGCCCAAACCCAACGCACCTTCACGCACGCTGTCTGGAACCGTCATCAAGACTTCGCGGGAAAGCGCTGTCACCGTTGGAATAATCATGATCGCCAGCACCACGCCTGACGTGAGAAGCCCTAAGCCCAGTGGAGGGCCATCAAACAGACCGTGCGCGATGGCCATCATTTTTACGGAAAGCTCAGAGAGCGAAATCTGCCAGACGCCAAAAAGGTTTCCGATAAGTGAAAACGGATAAATGAAAGCCGTCGCCAAATGCCCAAGAGCCGAGGCGAAGTAGGTCTCAGGACCAAACCACTCAGCTAAGAACGGCTGCACCTGATCGCGCATAACGGGAGCCAAAACAAACACCCCCCAGAGTCCGTAAACCACCGAAGGAATAGCGGCCAGGAGTTCGACAAGAAACGCCACGAAGCTTGAGAGTTGGCGAGGCGCTATCTCCCTTAAAAAAACAGCCGTCCCTACGGAGACGGGAGCCGCGATCAAAACCGCGATCAAACTTGAAGCCAATGTGCCGACGATAAACGGGGCCGCGCCAAATTCCTCCATCGGAGGATTCCAATCCGTACCCGCCCAGAACTTCGGACCATAGGTTTGAATAGCTTCCCAGGAAAGCTGCGCGAGAAATACGAGCATTCCTAAAAACAGCGCGATCGTGGCCCACGAAAAAAAGCGAAGGATGAAACCGAAGGTTCGGTCTCCGAGATTCCCCGGCGCTATACGCCCTTTTATGTTCATGACCGGACCATATCAGGGGGGCGACCCAAGGTTCTGTCAGGATTCTGTTAGGGAGAGGTCCGTTTACGGGATTCCGATGGCTCTTAAGCCTTGAACGACGGAAACGGACAAGAAATAGGCAACTAGGTTAAAAGCAACAAGCTGCCCGATCGCGAACTTGAGAGAGCCAGACTCCTTGGTCGCCACCGCAAAGGTCGAAAGACACTGCATAGCGATCACGAAAAAGACCAACAAACCCGCTACCGAGGCCGGCGTAAACAAGAGCGCCCCTTCTTTGTTGCGAGCCTCTCTCATCTCACCAAGAAGCCCCGCCTGCAGCTTTGACTCGTCCTCATCCGTCACATGGAAGATCACAGCCATGGTCGACACAAACACTTCGCGAGCTGCAAACGCCGAAATTAGCCCAAGCCCCGTGCGCCAATCCCCGCCCATCGGTTCAAACACCGGCGAGAGGTAGTGCCCAAGCCGACCGGCATAACTATGCTCCAGACGGTCAGCCGGATCTTGTGAGTAGAAATGCGGAAAATTGGTCCCACCCCAAATTAAGATCGAGAGTAAAACAATCAGTGGTCCGGTGCGCTTCACGTACGACTTCGTCCGAAGCCAAGCTTGAAAAAACACGTGTCGCGCGCGAGGCCTGCGATAAATCGGAAGCTCAAGGGCCAGAAACGAGCGAGCCATCAACCCCGGCTCGCGCTTCTCCATCATGCGCGAAAGCACACCAGCCGCGACAACACCCGAAACGACACTGCCAAAATAAAGAGCCGTCAAAACAAGACCCGCGATACCGGGACTCGTCGGGAATAAGAAAGCCAATAAAAGCGCGTAAACCGGTAGCCGGGCCGAACAGCTCATAAGCGGGATCGCAAACAGTGCTGTCATGCGCTCAAGGCGCGAATTGATGGCACGACTTGCCAACATGGCCGGCACCGCGCAAGCAAACCCCGAAAGCAGAGGCACAAACGATCGACCACCGAGTCCAACCTTTTTTAGCGGTTGATCCACGATCGTCGCGGCTCTGGAGAGATAGCCACTGTCTTCGAGAAAAACCAGGCCCAAAAACAAAATAAATATCTGCGGGATGAAGACCGCAACAGCTCCCCCACCAGCGATAATCCCATCTGTGAAAAGCCGAGTGAGCGGATGATCGGGGTTCACAAATGAAAGCTCCAAGACCGTTTCCGAAGCCCAGGAAAACGCCGATTCAAAAATCTCCATCAGCGGCTGAGCGGCCCAAAAGATCATCGAAAACACAAAGGCCATGACCAGCACAAAAACCACGGGACCTAAAATCGGATGTAAAGAGAACCGATCAAGCTTCCTTGTCACTTCGCGCGAGCGATTCGATGACGAATCAGACGATCCACCCGAAACTTCGCTTGGTGAACCACTTGAAAAACCAAAGACGAGATCTTTTAGTCGCTTGGACTCTTTTAATTCCAAAGGCGGAAACACCGAGCTTCCAGCTTTGGCAAGCTCCGGCTTTTCCCACCGAATATCTTTTCTCGTATCATGTCTCGTATCATTTCTGGCCTTGTCGTCATGAACCCAAGACCAGAGTTCGGAGTTTTCAAGATCGTGATCGCGGTGAGGCACCAAAATTACGCGTAACCCAAGTTCCTCTTTTAGCGACTCAAGGCGAAGACTTTTTCCGCCGTCACTTAAGAGATCGCCCATGGTGAGCGCCACAAGAACGCGGTCGCGAAACTCTTCCGACGAGACCCCGAGCTTTTCCAACCCCTGCTTAAGCTGACGAACGATGGCAAGCTGCCGGCCCATCTGCGTGACATCCACCACCACGACGATCCGAGCCCACGGCCGTTCCAAAATCGATCTTTCCGTAATTCGCTCGTCCGGCGATCTCGGGTGCAGAGAATAGATCCCCGGCGTGTCGACAGCTTCAATGACAGGGTCTGACTTCGCCACTCGTCCGACAAGAAGGTCGACTGTTGAACCGGGATAGTTCACTGTCTTGGCGCCAAGCCCCGTGAGACGATTGAAGAGTGTGGTTTTCCCGGAGTTCGGAGAGCCAACAAGAAGGATACTCATTTCGCGACCGCCACATTTGACACGTGAACCAAGGCCGCCTCGGTTCGTCGAAGTGCGACGGTGGTCTCAGAAATTTCTGCGTAAATCGGTTCGCCAAACGGCGCTTGCGAAATAAACCGCCCCACGGCTCCGGGAATAAATCCAAGATCTTGGAGGCGCCCTTGTGTGGCGCCCGTCGCGTCTTCTATCGCACTCTCCATCGCACTTTCTGACTTTGCGCCCGAGAGACCAACCCCTACGACTACAAATTCCACGTGCCCATCGGCACGCAAGGCTTTGCGCACATCTGGTGCTTGCACCCAATTTTCAAGAGAGATCGATTCTTCCGAGTTTGCCATGTTCCGCACTTCGCTTAAGGCATGGTTTTCACGCAAAGCTAGGCCTCAGGGCAACTCGGATCGGCCTCTTTTCGTCAAACACGATGCTTTGTTCAACTAACTGAGAGCCATTTGAGAATTGGTCTGAAGAAAATCAGCGCAAAAAATCAACCCGAAGAAACACCCCAAAGAAAAACCCCAAATCCGTTCCCTTAAGAAAGGGCGTTCAGATATCGCGCAACCGTGTCCTTCATCCCAAAGCTCAGCGCATCGCAGATGAGAGCGTGACCAATGGAGACTTCGTCGATTTCGGGGATCGCCCGAATCAAGGCCGGAAGATTTTCACTGGTGAGATCGTGACCCGCATTGAGGCCAAGCCCGGCTCCTAGCGCGAGATCGGCGAGTTGGCGATATTCGCCCACAGTTTTCGGATCGTCGGCATATTTTTCGGTGTACATCTCGATACGATCAGCCCCTAAAGAGCGAAGCGCCGAGGCTTCCGCGCTAGAAAACCGACCGGGCTCGATGAAAACCGAAATTCTGGTATTTGGCGTTTCTCGTTTTAAGCGACCGATCATTTTTTCTAAAAAAGCGTGCGACGCAGTCACATCGAATCCGGCGTTGGACGTCAGCGCGCCCGGCGGATCAGGAACCAAGGTCGCCTGATGCGGCTTTACTTCCGTGACAAGATCCATCCACTTTTCGTCAGGGTATCCTTCGATATTGAACTCCCCTCGCACCACAGGTTTTAGAAGTTCGACATCGCGATACCGGATATGCCGCTCATCGGGTCTCGGATGCACGGTGATTCCATGAACCCCGTAGGACTCGATCACTTCCGCCCAAACCTGCACGTCGGGATTGTTCTTGCCGCGCGAGTTGCGCAGCGTCGCAAGCTTGTTGATATTCACCGAGAGTTTGGTCACGTCGGAGTTCCTTTTTGGTTAGGTAGTGGGTAGTATCACGGGATGCTACAATCTGTACCAAAAACCGTAAAGGGCACGCGCGATCTTCTCCCCGAACTTGCGGAAAAGTTTCGTTTCATTGAAACCACAGCCAGCCATGCCGCCGAACTCTACGGTTTTCGTGAAATTCAGACACCGATTCTCGAACCGACCGGCCTGTTTGTACGTGGCTTGGGTGACACCAGCGATATCGTAAGCAAAGAGATGTATCGTTTCACTGACGCCGGTGGCGACGATCTCGTGCTTCGCCCCGAAGGGACAGCCGGCGTCGCGCGCGCTTTCATCAACGAGGGCTTAAGCCAGCACGTGCCGCTGAAACTCTACTACCGAGGCCCGATGTTTCGCCGTGAACGCCCCCAACGCGGCCGCTTTCGTCAGTTCGGACAATTTGGCGTGGAGCTTCTTGGCGTCGAAAAACCTCAGGCCGATGTCGAGGTCTTGGCCTGCGCCCAGCGCATTCTCAAAAGCCTCGGTGTTATGGGCACCATCACGCTTCACCTCAACACCCTCGGCGACACAGAGTCTCGCGCCGAGTACCGCAAACAACTGACAACCTATCTCGAGCAGTTCCGCGCTTCGCTTTCCAAAGAGTCTCAAGAGCGTCTGGATAAAAACCCACTTCGCATTTTGGACTCAAAAAGCCCGGAAGATCAGAAGATCGTTGAGGACGCACCGAAACTGGAAAGCTGCCTCACAGAATCTGCCAAAAACTTCTTCAGCGAAGTGAAACAAGGACTGGCTCGGCTTGGTATCAAGTACGTTGTCGACGATCGCCTGGTGCGTGGTCTTGATTACTACTGCCACACGGTTTTTGAATTCACGACGACGGCGCTTGGCGCCCAAAGCGCGGTACTTGCCGGAGGTCGCTATGACGGCCTTATAAAAGATCTCGGCGGCCCGGCAACTCCCGGTGTCGGTTGGGCTTTTGGCGTCGACCGACTAGCCGAGCTTTTACCAGCTCGAGAAGCAGAAAACCCGATGGTGGCCCTGGTTCCACTTGGGCCAGAGGCGGAAACAGCGGCGTTAACCATGGCCGAGGAGCTTCGTACTGCAGGCCTTCGAGTTGAAACGGGATATTCCGGTAACCTTGCTAAACGTATGAAACGCGCCGACAAAATCGGGGCACGACTGGCGATCATCATGGGCTCCGAGGAGCTACAAAAAGGGGTCGTAAGCGTGAAGGATCTCAAAGACGGATCTCAAGGCGAAGTTCCGCTTCAAAACCTCGCGGCGACCCTGAAACTCAAGTTAAAGTCGGCATGGACCGTGGCATAACGCCAGGCATCATGGAGACGATTCAAGCAACCACCCTCTTAAGCGTGGCTATTTCACTACAGCCATAGGCGGAAGTTTCAGTCGTCCACAGGAGTGCGCTTGGCCAGTCGCGTACGACTTGCTTCCGGTTCGAGCAGTCGCTAATTCCAACGCCCATGAAAACACATCGCATGACTCCGTTTGCATCTTGGATGGCATTCTTGGCGGCATCTTTTATCACGTTCATATTGAGCACATTTGCGAGCTCATCGGCCTTCGCGGTCGTCAGCGGTCCGGCCTCTTGCGATCTGCGCTTTGAAGTCAAAGGCACGGACATCCAAATCTTGATTGGAAAGTCCAAACTCAAAGGAACCGGCGAAATCTTTTGCCGGGATGCTCAAGGAAATCAAGAAAGCTTGAACGTAAAAGTGAACGTCGGAACTCCGGTTCTCTTTCCTCGGATCGCCTTTGCGCCTTCGGTTGTCGTGCGTGGCGAATCCAAGAACATCGGTGTTCAATCCGGCGGTCCACGCGGACTTCTTGGGCAGTATCTGACTGTCGATATTCGTGGCTCGCTTACCAGCGGTGCTGGCGCCAACCTTTCTCTTCTTAGCGAGGACACAGGGCTTGCGCTCAATCTCACCGTCGTAGGTGTCGAAGGATTTGGTATCGCGGTCGGCGGCACCATCGTCTCCATCGAACTCTAAATATACCGCTACGGCTTCGCCTGCGCTGCGCCTCGCAGGTTTGCTCGGCAATCTTTCATACCGCTACGGCCTACGGTTTTGTGCGGAGCGATGATCGGTGGGTTTTCAGCTTGTCCGAGTCAAACAGTTAAGTTTGGCTTAAGGGTATGCAACAATTCGCAAAACACCTGAATCCCGAGCGTCAAAAACTTCTCGAGCAATTGCACGATCTCGCTAAAAACTCTCCAGAAAAATACTGGGAGCAGGTCGGCGAACGCCTTTCGTGGTTCAAAAAATGGGATCACGTCAAACGCGTGAGCTATCATCGCCCCGTCGACATCAAGTGGTACGAAGGCGGAAAACTGAACGTCTCTTTCAACTGCCTGGATCGCCATCTCGCCGGTCCACGGGCCGAGAAAACGGCGCTCATCTGGGAAGCCGACTCTCCCGACACACCCAACCGCCGCTTTACCTACCGCGAACTCGCCAAAGAAACCGGGCGCTTTGCGAACACGTTAAAAAAACTCGGAGTCAAAAAAGGCGACACGGTCACGATTTATCTACCGATGATTCCCGAAGCGGCTTTTGCGCTTCTTGCCTGCTCGCGAATCGGCGCCGTGCACTCGGTCGTCTTCGGAGGGTTTAGTCCTGATTCCATCGCCGACCGCATGAAAGACGGCAAAAGCCATTTCGTCATCACCGCCGATGAAGGGCTTCGCGGCGGGAAACACGTGTCTTTGAAAAAGAATGTCGATCTCGCGCTAGAGAGCCTCGCAAAATCCGACCCGCAGCTAAAGCCGACCGTGCTCGTCGTAAAACACACTGGCACGGCCACCGCCATGAGCTCGACTCGCGATCTCTGGTATCACGACGCTTCAAAGGACGTCGCGAGCGACTGTCCGCCGCAAGAGATGGATGCCGAAGACCCGCTATTTTTGCTCTACACCTCTGGCTCGACGAATAAACCCAAAGGCGTTTTGCACACGACCGGCGGCTACTTGGCTTGGGCCGCTTTCACTCACGAACTGGTGTTTGATCTTCGCGAGAACGATGTCTTTTGGTGCACGGCGGATATCGGCTGGATCACCGGCCACTCGTACCTGCTCTATGGACCGCTGGCCAACGGCGCAACCACCGTGATGTTTGAAGGTGTACCGAATTACCCAGACACCTCGCGCTTTTGGCAAGTCGTCGACAAACTCGGCGTCACCGTGCTTTACACGGCCCCTACAGCAATTCGCGCCCTCATGCGAGACGGCGATGCACCGGTAAAGAAGTATTCGAGAAAGAGTTTAAGGCTTTTGGGAAGCGTCGGCGAACCGATCAACCCCGAAGCCTGGCTTTGGTACTACAATGTCGTCGGCGAGGCCCGTTGCGGGATCGTCGATACGTGGTGGCAAACAGAAACGGGCGGAGTTCTTATTTCGCCTATCGCCGGAGCTACGCCGCTTAAGCCGGGATCAGCGACTCAACCGCTGCCAGGTATTCACACGCGTCTTGTTGACGAAAAAGGCGACGAGAAACTTGGTGCCACCGATGGCAATCTTGTTTTGCTGGATTCGTGGCCGGGCCAAATGCGCACTGTTTTTGGTGATCACAAGCGCTTTGAAGAAACTTATTTTTCGACATACCCCGGGACCTACTTCACAGGCGACGGCTGCAAACGAGACGAAAACGGCGATCATTGGATCACTGGCCGCGTGGACGACGTCTTAAATGTGGCGGGTCACCGACTTGGAACGGCCGAGATCGAAAGTGCGATCGTGGCACACACCAAGGTGGCTGAGGCCGCGGTCGTCGGTTTTCCGCACGATATCAAGGGTCAGGGCATCTACTGCTACGTCACCTTAAAGGACGGAGTCTCACCTTCGCCCGAACTCAAAAAAGAAATCGTCGCATCGGTTCGACAACATCTCTCACCTATTGCGACGCCTGACGCGATTCAATGGGCGCCTGGACTTCCCAAAACACGGTCGGGAAAAATCATGCGCCGAATTCTTCGCAAGATCGCGGAGGCGGCCGCCGAAGAGGCGCATTCAAACAAAAACCCAGACCAAAGCCGTGACAGCGCTTTGCTGCAAAACCTGGGAGACACCTCGACGCTGGCCGATCCCGGTGTCGTCCAGGAACTCGTGCGAGGCCGTGAACATCTGTAGAGGTTTGCTTCTTGGCCCATCTCGGGTGAACATCAGAAGTGATGTCGAACTTGCCCCTCTCGTCTGCCACGGTCGCTGGAACAAAACGCTTTTTCGAGAAGCTTAAAACGAGCTCTGCTCCTCGCTTCCAATTGGCACCTGCCAAACTGGGACGCACAGGCCTTACGGTTTCGCGCGTGGGTTTTGGCGGTTACCGCGTCCACGAACACGATCCCGATCACCGTGAAGCTTTGCGCGAGGCCATCAAGTCGGGCTTAAATCTCATCGATACAAGTTTCAACTACACCGATGGCTCAAGCGAGCGCATGATCGGCCAGACTTTGCTGGATCTCATCAACGAAGGTGTCGTTCGACGCGATGAGATCGTGGTCGTGACCAAGGCTGGTTTCATTCAAGGAGCCATTCAGGTTGAAGCCAAAAAAATGCGCGAGCGTGGTGAACTCTGGAATGACGTTGTCGAACTTCCAAACGACGTCTGGCATTCCATCTCTCCAGACTTTCTCACCTATTCGATCACGCAGTCTTTGGAACGCCTGAAGCTGGATACGATCGATGTGCTTTTGATTCACAATCCCGAAGTTTTCTTTAAAGCCTCACGTCGCAATATCGAAGAGCGTAAGCTTTTTTTAAATCGCATGGCGGCGGCCTTTAAACACCTGGAAGGCGAAGTCGAGCGCGGTCGCATTAAGTACTATGGGGTTTCCAGCAATGGTTTTCCCGAGCCAGAAAATCAGTCAACGCACGTACCGCTTAAAAAACTCTACGAGCTCGCGAAGCAAGCCGGTGGCGACAATCATCATTTTGCCGTCGTGCAGTTTCCATTCAATATTTTTGAAACCAACCCCGCACTGTTTCCTCAGCAAGAGGGTGAAATCCTTTTGGACGTCGCAAAGAAGCTTGATCTCGGAGTGCTGACCAATCGCCCACTCAACAGCCTTCGCGAAGGCCGCGTCGTACGGCTGGGCTCGTTTCGCGATCATGATCCGGTTTTCATCAAAGGCGAGCTGCACGCGGCCCTCGGGCGCGCCATAGAACTTGAAAGAGACCATCCCTACAAACCCAAAGAAGCCCCGCAGGGTCTTCGCTGGGCGCACGAACTTCGCGAGCCCCTTGCCGAACTCAGCGATGTTTTAAGCTGGCGAGATTTTGCATTGACGCGAATTTATCCTTCGATTCGTCAGGCTCTGGCTCGTCTTCCGCAAGAGGCGCAAGCGTGGCGCATGCAGTACGAAGCAGCGATCGCGAAGTTTCTTGATCTTGTGACGGCCGATCTCGAGTCCTTGGCCAATTCAAGAGCGAAGCTTCTTGTCGAAAACTTGGATTCCATTGAACCAAAACTGGCCGCGGCCGCCGAGCGATCTTTGTCGGCTCGAGTGATTGCCGCATACGCAGGGCTTCCACAAATCCACACCGTCTTGGTTGGAATGCGAAAACCTGACTACGTGGCGGATTTGCGGGAGATTAAACACCCGCTCCAGGAGTCCGAAACCCGTCAGCTGCTCGCAAAACAGCAGCGCCACAGAAGCTAAATAGAGTTCGTACTCTAAATAGAGTAAATTACTACGTTTCGTTTGCGCCATCGCCGACGATTGTGTTTGAACTCGAGCCCGAAGACGAAAAACCTTTTGGGAGACTCGAGATGAAAATCCATTCTGGAAAAACTCGTACGTTTGGGATACGCGCGCTCACGGCTTGCACTCTCGCGGCACTTTCATTCCTGTTCGGCATGGCGGCCGAAGCCCAGTCATCGCACTTTCAAACAAGCGCCGTGTACGTTCAAGACGGCGAAGGCCGCATCGAGCGCGCCATTCATACAGAGATCGGCAAGGCTCGCACCGAAACAGGTCGCATTCGTCGATCCGCCGAAACAGTCGTTTTGTTGAATGGCCTGATCTATGACATCAATCGCTGGAATCCGACGGCAGATGCATTGGTCGAAAACGGCGCGCACGTCATTCGCATGAGCTTCACCGCTCAGCCGGAAAGCCTTCGCCTTCTCGAAAAGGATGTAAACCCAAGCTTTCTCAAAGACGGTCTCTCGCTTGAGACAATGGCGGACGACGTCGAGCGCGTCTTGAAACATCACCGCGTCCAAGGCGCGGTCACGGTTGTCGGCCTGTCGTACGGGGGCACCGTGGCGACGACCTTCGCCAAACTCTATCCCAAGCGCGTGAAAGACCTCGTGTTGCTCTCTCCCCTCGTGATCCCTTTGGACAACTACGAGCCTAGCGGAAAGATGCTGCGCAACTACCTCGACACGGTTCGTTTCTGGGAAAATGCGCCTTGTCTGGCATACGGTTGGTTCAACCCATGGCTTTGCACGTCGACGGACTATTGGTACGACACGTTCTACAATTACTTCTACGAGTCTTATCTCAACACACGTGTTGCAAGCACACCGCAAGATCTGGATGCAAGCCTCTTTAAGAAGTCCGTGTTTCACCTGGTTCGCGCCACTCGCGACTACGACCTAAGAAAAGAAGTGGCAAACCTTAAAAACGTCCACCTCGTGGTTTCGGAAAAAGAGGAGGCCAACCTGAAGCGCGACCAGCTAAAGGCTTGGTCGATGATTCCAAAGGCCCAGCGCCGCAGCCTCGCTGAGTTCAAAGGCGTCGTGCATGCGCTTCCTGACGAAGCCCCGACTCGCACAGCCGATTGGATCTTCGCTATCACGAGCGGCGACGAATCGCTGCAGTCTGGCGATGAATACATCGTGGAATAATGAGGCCGACTAAAGCGCTTTCTAAGCGGCGCTTTCTAAGCGGCGCTTTTTAAGCGACGTCTGTCGAATGGTCTTTTGAATGCACAATGGGACTTGGACTCAAACCGGACAAGATCCCATTGTTGATTTCTTGAAACAGCTTTTCATCTCGCACTCGCCACTTGGGGTGCGCTTGATTGAAAATCTCAACCAGCTTCGGATCAAACTGCCGCCCGGCAAAGTCCACCAATTCTTTGTAAGCCACTTCTGGCGAAAGACCTTTGCGATACGGGCGACTCCACGTCATGGCATCGTACGTGTCCACAACCAGGATGATCCGACTTGCAAGCGGGATCGCCTCCCCTTTTATGCCGGCCGGATACCCACGACCATCAAAACGCTCATGGTGGTACTGCACACCGGGTAGCGTTTTCGCGTAAAACTCCAAATGCGAAAGTGGCCTCAGTAGCTCGACCGAAAGCTCCGGATGCGACTTCATGACTTCGTATTCTTCCGTGGTGAGCTTCGCTGGTTTCAGCAAGATCTCATCGGGCACGCCGACTTTCCCGATGTCGTGAAACAAGCCAGCGTATTCGACGATGCGAACATCGAACTCGTTAAGGCCTGCGGCTTGAGCCAAGAGCTTGGAGAGACGAGAAACTCGAACACAATGATCAAACGTGTCGGGGTCTTTCGTTTTTACTTTTGCCATGAGGGCTTGCGCCACTTCTATCGACCAAGTCGGGATATCATACGCCATCAACTGACTTATCGGCGCAAGCTGGACTCGACTACAGTCGCGCCCTATAGAAAATAAAAAAATCCGCCCCAACCTGAGACGGATTTCAATCGATTCGATTTTTTGTTCGAATTACTTCAACGCACGCTCAGCCGTGTCGAAGGCTGTTTTACGAACGTCGTCCGCAAATCCCAAAGTGAAACGCATTGCTTCTTGTTGAAACTTTACCGCTTCGGTCGCTTGCGCCGTCCAGTAGTCCGCCGCCTTTTTTGTCAAAGCAACAGTTTGCTCCGTGATCGTCTGAGTCGCACGAAGCTGAGTCCCGACGAGCTCTTTCCAAGTTTGAGTAGCCGCTTCGAATCCTTTCATGTCGTATCCTCCAAAATCAAAGAATGTCGCACGAGTGGTTTTTTCTTTTGCTGTTTCAGTAGCTGCCATGCTTCCTCCCTATAGCCACCATGCTGCGACTGGAATTCCTCGAACGCAAAAAAGAAGCGGAAAAGTCCCGGAATCCGTCATTTCAAGAGCCTTCACTCTAGAGTATTTGCGCTAGAATATTTGCTCAGATCAGACCGCCACCCACTTGCTAAAAACCGGTTCACTTGCTTGCGGTCTGACTTGCGTGAAACTCTCGATTTAAGAAATGCGCGATTCATTTATTGGGCCGAAAATTCATACCTATCTCGATCGCATCGACCAGTCTTTCGAGAGGCTCGCTCGCAATCCGCACATGCTGGCCATGGCGGCAACTGGCTTAAATTCTTGGGCGCGGGCGCACGAAGCCAATGGACGCAGCCAAAAGCCGCTGTCTCCCTCTAGCGCCATTCGCCTTCTCGAAGTCGCGCAACGCCTCCGCCTACGGCCTGCCAAACGCCTTGCTCTATTTGAAGCGACCCCGTCGCGAGTTATTCATCAAGAAGGCTCGCTCAGGGTGAGGCACTATGCCTCCTGGCAAAGCCCGGCTCGCGGCACCGTCGTGATCTTCCCCTCTCTCATCAATCGCCCCTACGTCTTAGACCTCGGGCGCGGACGAAGCCTCATTGGCCACCTTGTCCGATCCGGCTTCGAAGTGATGCTTTTTGATTGGGGCCGCCCCACGCCCCGCGAGCGTGACTTAAGCTTAAATCAGCTGCTAAGCGACCGCGTTCCAAGGGCCCTGCACTCCGTTCGCGGGTTTTCCCAAAGTCGCGACAACCAGCCGCTGTCTCTGATCGGGCATTGCCTGGGCGGCAATCTCGCCTTGCAGTTTTTAGAACGGCACCCGAACGAGTTTGATCGCTTGATTTTGCTCACGACTCCGATCGACACACAAAACGACGCGCTCTTAACCAAGTGGGCCCAGATTCCGGAGTGGGACCCAAAACTCTTTGCACGCGTTTTTGAGTTCATTCCCTGGTCGACCCTGCAAGCGAGTTTTCTCTTGCAGCGCCCATCGCTGACTCCAAGAAGATGGACCCAGCTCCTGGCTCGCCTAGGCGATCGCGATTTTCGCGAATCTTGGCTTCAAATGGAAGTCTGGTCCAACGACGGCGTTTCGTTCCCCTCGGAACTCTTTCAAGATCTCCTCATACCGCTCTACCGCGAAAACGCGATGGCTCGACCCAGCGATCTTGAACTTCCGATTTTTTCTCTCATCGCGAAGGACGACCACATCGTTCCGACGGAATCTGCGCTGGCCATCAAACAAACGCACAAAAAAAGTCGCCATGAGATTCATATCGCAAAAGGTGGGCATGTCGGCGCCGTGATTGCCGCGCGAACCCGACGCGAAGTCTGGCCCAAAATGGTCGATTTTTTAAACTAAGCCCGTCATCCGGCTTTTTTGACGGCTTCAAGATCTCGCCAAGCTTGGCGATTGTAGAGACTCATCGCTTCACGCCAGTCTCTTTCCGAAATCGTCTGCGAAAGACGCCTTAGCTTTAGCTCCGGCAAAATACCGGTGTCGCGAAGGACGCGCTGGAAGCTGGGATGCTCGTCAAAATTTGGCGCAAGCTCAAACATCAAAGCCGAAAAGCCCGCGAGGTCGGAAACGGTTTGAAACCCGTAAGTGCGACCGCGTTCGATTGCAATCGCGATTCGCCCCTCCAATTGATCACGTTTGATGAATTGAACAACTTTGGCGTGGTAATTTCGCAAGTGCCAGTAAATCACCTGTACAAGATCGCGCTCGATCGCCGCCCCACACTTCTCAAGTTGCGCGCTTTCAAGATCAAGCAAACAAGCTTCCGGCCGCACCGGCTTTCGCGATCTGGCACCCAACGGCGACTCGATCATTTTAATCCGCATATCCTCCAAGTCTGGAAGACCGAACATATCAATCGGGCCAAAAAATTTCGCGCGGGCGTCCTCGCTCCAAGTTTCCAATAACACGCTCAAAACAGAAGCATCGTGAAAACGCAGGAAGTAAGGATTCTGATCCGGCCCACGCGCGATCACGAAACGCTGCAAATGCTCGGCAAGTTCCGAGAGTGAGTAGCGCGAAACAACGAAGACCCCCCAACGCTCGGTGGAAAGACCGTCGATCAAAACCGAAAGGCCGTCGAGAGGCACTTGGACCAAACGAGGCGCCTCGTACGTCACACGATCCCAAGCGATGATTTCGTAGAAGTGCGGGTCTGTGTCGCGAAGTTCGAGTTTGCGATTGGGCTCAAAAGCAAAGCCGTCGAAGAAAGGATCTAGCAGTGCAAACAGTTTCCCCGCCATCGCATACTTCGTTAAAAGCTCGCGCGATTTCCTAGAGTCTTGTGCCCAATCCGGGTTGTAATTTGAGTTGCTATTGGAATTTAAGATCGGTGCGCCCATACGTCTCTTCCTATCGGTACTCCAAGGAAGAGACGTGACACCCCTTCTCGATTCGGGACGCTTTTTCTTTGCGTCTCATAGTGGGAATGTCATGAAAACCACCCGAGTGCCCCGCAAACAGGCACAACCAAGCGTTTTTCGACCGATGTCGGAGTTTTGTCTGCTGAATAGCTCGGCAGGACTTTGACGCCTCGAGCGTCAAGACCCCGACATTAACGCACCCGCGTTTACGCCAAAAAACCGGGCAAGAAACCACGCGAAAAGTCACAAATTCAAGGAATTTGGCAGAGCTAAGGGCCGGAGTCGGGTGCTCGCTTTTTAAGGTCCAAAATTTCCGAAATTGAGGCTCGGGATTTATCTTAAATCCTCTTTGACAGAAAAATTCTCCCAAGATTAGCGTCGGCTTAATGGCCACGGTTCCAAAGAGGAACCAGTTCAGAGAAACCACTTCAAGCACGGCAGAACAGGCTCACGAGAGAACAGGAGTTCGCATCATGGAAGCGACGATCGACACGGCAACAGGCACGCAACGCCCAAACACATCTTCCGCACCAGGAGCAGGCGCTCAAGGCGCTGCTACACACTCAATGCGAGTAAAGAAACGCGACGGTCGCCTCGAACCGGTCAACGTTTTGAAGATCGTCGACCGTGTCACACGTCTTTGTGGCGGACTCAATGAAGTCGATCCACATCGCGTGGCGATCCGTGCGATCTCGGGCCTCTACGATGGCGCGACGACAAAAGAGCTCGACGATCTCTGCGTTCAAACTGCTTCTCTTTTGATCGGTGAAGAGCCTCAGTACTCGCAGCTCGCGGCTCGCTTGCTTTCGACTTACATGGACGAAGAGGTCGTATCGCTTGGCGTGCGCAACTTCATGGAGTCGATCGAGTTCGGTCATGCAAAAGGCCTGGTCGCAGAAAGCGTGAAAGAGTTCGTTTCAAAGAACCGCGAAAAACTGGAAGCGTCGATCAATCCAGCGCGCACCGCCCTCTTTGAATACTTCGGTCTTCGCACGATCTACGACCGCTATCTCCTAAAAGACCCAAAGAGCCGCGCGGTCTTTGAAACTCCGCAATACTTCTTCATGCGTGTTGCCTGCGGTCTTTCGCAGTCGGCGGAAGAGGCTATCGAGCTCTACGAACTCGTTTCGCGTCTCGACTACATGCCGTCGACACCGACTCTCTTTAACTCGGGAACTCTTCGTCCGCAGATGTCGAGCTGCTACCTTCTTGATTCACCTCAAGACGATCTCGGGTCGATCTACGCGAAGTACACCGACATCGCGCTACTTTCGAAGTTCGCTGGCGGAATCGGCGTCGCTTACCACCGTGTTCGCTCGCGTGGCTCGCTCATCAAAGGCACAAACGGCCACTCAAACGGTATCGTTCCTTGGTTGAAAACTCTCGACTCGTCGGTCGCGGCCGTCAACCAGGGTGGAAAACGCAAAGGCGCTTGCTGCGTGTATCTTGAGTCGTGGCACGCGGACATCGAGGAGTTCCTAGAGCTTCGCGACAACACAGGCGATGAGGCGAAACGCACTCATAACCTAAACCTCGCAAACTGGGTTCCAGACCTCTTCATGGCGCGCGTAGAAGCCGACCAGATGTGGTCACTCTTTGATCCAAAAGTGGTTCCTCACTTCACGGACCTCTTCGGCAAGGCCTTTGAAAAGGCCTACCTTGAAGCGGAAGAAAAAGGCCTTCACACACGCCAAGTCAAAGCACGCGATCTCTACGCTCGCATGATGAAAACACTGGCTCAGACCGGAAACGGTTGGATGACGTTTAAAGACGCCTCCAACATGAAGGCAAACCAGACAAAACTTCCAGGCAATGTCATTCACCTCTCTAACCTCTGCACGGAGATTCTCGAAGTCACGTCGGACAAGGAGACGGCGGTTTGCAACCTCGGCTCTGTCAACCTCGGTCGCCACATCACGGAAGGCGCGTTTGACTTCGAAAAACTCACTAAGACTGTTCGCACAGCGGTGAAGTTCCTCGATCGCGTCATCGACATCAACTACTACCCAACTCCAACAGCCGCTTCGTCGAACTCGAAATGGCGTCCTGTCGGACTCGGTGTAATGGGTCTTCAAGATGCATTCTTCCGCCTGCGCCTGCCATTTGACTCGAAAGAAGCACGTGAGCTCTCTAAGCGCATTCAAGAAGAGATCTACTTCCATGCACTGGAAACGAGCTGTGAGCTTGCCGAGAGATTCGGCGCGCACGCCTCGTTCAAAGACACGCGCGCGGCGGATGGCCAGCTCCAATTTGATCTCTGGGGCGTGACACCAACAAACCCAGAGCGCTGGAACGCTCTTCGCGAGCGCATCGTGAAGCACGGTCTTCGCAATTCGCTTCTCATCGCCATCGCGCCGACAGCGACGATCGCGTCGATCGTCGGCTCTTACGAGTCGATCGAGCCTATGGTTTCTAACCTCTTCAAGCGTGAAACGCTTTCGGGAGAGTTCCTTCAGGTGAACAAGTACCTGATCGGCGAACTCAAAGAGCTTGGCCTCTGGAACGATCGCATTCGCAACGAGATCAAGAAGTCGGAAGGTTCTATCCAGTCGATCAGCGATATTCCTGCCGACGTTCGCGAGATCTACCGCACGGCTTGGGAGCTTCCAATGAAAGCTCTTATCGAGATGGGCGCCGATCGCGGTGCTTACATCGATCAAAGTGCATCGCTCAATCTCTTCATGGAGAGCCCGACGATCGGAAAACTTTCGTCGATGTACATGTACGCATGGAAACAAGGTATCAAAACGACGTACTACCTGCGTTCACGTCCTGCGACATCGATTGCAAAGGTCACCATCAGTCAGGATACAGAGGCAGCCGCTCTCACCGGCAGCACGCCAGAAGTAGCAAATGCGGCACCGACTGCTGCAGGAGCGGAGAAGAAGACTTACTCGGATTCCGAAGCGATCGCATGCTCGCTTGAGAACCCAGAGGCTTGCGAAGCCTGCCAGTAAGATCGATCAGTTGTTGGATCAGTTAGTTGGGATTTTCGGCCGAGTTCATGATGAGCTCGGTTCTTAGAGGTTTTAGGAGAGCGTTATGTTGTTATCACCTGGTTTTAATCTGACTCTTCGTCCGATGAAGTATCCTGTCTTTTACGAAATGTACAAAGACGCGATCAAGAACACATGGACTGTCGACGAAGTAGACTTCTCAAAAGACACAAATGATCTGGCAACCAAGCTGACTCCAGCCGAGCGCCATCTGATCAACCGCCTTGTCGCGTTCTTCGCAACAGGTGACTCGATCGTCGGCAATAACTTGGTTTTGAACCTCTATAAGCACGTCAACGCCCCAGAAGCGCGTCTTTATCTTTCGCGACAGCTTTTTGAAGAGGCTCTGCATGTTCAGTTCTATCTGACCTTGCTTGATACCTACATTCCCGATCACGACGAACGCGCAAAGTCGTTTGCTGCGATCGAAAACATCCCGAGCCTCAAGCGCAAAGCAGATTTCTGCTTTAAGTGGATGGATTCCATCAACGAACTCGACAAACTTGAGACCACTCAAGACCGTCGTCGCTTCCTCATGAACTTGATCTGCTTTGCAGCCTGTGTAGAAGGCCTCTTCTTCTTCGCTGCATTTGCATACGTTTACTTCTTGCGTTCAAAAGGCCTCTTAGATGGTCTGGCCTCGGGAACCAACTGGGTCTTCCGCGACGAGAGCGGACACATGGGCTTTGCTTTCAAAGTCATCGAGACTGCTCGCAAAGAAGAACCAGAGCTTTTCAACGACCAGATGAAAGACATGGTTGTTGCGATGCTCGAAGAAGCCGTCGAGTGCGAAATGCAATTTGCCGAAGACATCCTAGGTGGCGGGATCGCAGGTCTTTCTCTAAAAGACATGCGTGAGTATCTGCAGTTCATCGCCGATCAACGCATGATCACTTTGAACATTCCACCGAAGTTCGGATCGAAGAACCCGTTCCCATTCATGGAACTACAAGACGTTCAAGAGCTCACAAACTTCTTCGAACGTCGCGTTTCTGCTTACCAAGTCGGTGTTTCCGGCCAAGTGAGCTTCGACGAATCGTTCTAATATGTCGTGAACGCCTCTTTGGGCGTTCACTATTTAAGCGTGATCAGCTTCGTTGATACGGATGAAGTCTCTATCTTGGATGGCTTTTTGGTCAGAGGCCGGTAAATCGGCCACATTGACCCACTCCCCACCCCTTGAAATGACAATTCCTCGTTGAGCCGAAAGCACGTTAAAGACCTGAGCCATTTCTCGAATGAAAGCCTCATTCTCGAAGTAAAACTCGTTTTGCTCTTTCTCGCCGGTCCAATAGGTATTGCCGGTAAGCGTGAGACCGTCTGCCGAGCGCGTGATGCACACGCCTAAAAACTCCCGAGACTTTAGCCTCATGACAGTGTAGTCGCTAACGATCATTCGAATATCGAGACCATCTTCCGGCTGCCCGGGAAACATAGCATCGAGATCGCTTCGGCGAACCCTCATCACGCGACGAAAAACCTTATCAAACTTCCGTGGAGCGGCGTCGACGCTTTTTGCGTCACGCATGATTCGATCGACATCAAGCTCCGCATCGATAACCAAAACACCGCGCCAGTGCCCACACGGCAAAGACCCGTGCTTGATTCGATGCTCATCAATCACAAAAGCGTTGGTTCCCACATCGTAGACGTAAGCTTCACCGTCGATCTCAACCGTCGGGTATCCATTGTCACCATCCCTTTCGGTCAGCGGGACCTTGATGGCGAAATGTCCGTTTTTCTCGTGCAGTTCGGTTTTTTCGATATCGAGCGAAGCAATCGGCTTATAGACAACGCCATCATAGGAGCTTCCAGGCATGAGGTCGGTGTGAAACGGAACACCAAGCGCTGGTCTTTGCAGCAAAACCTGAATGCGTCCAAGCTTGCGAATATAGGGCGATAGCCGTTCGACGATCCCCTTAACAACCGCCGTCGCTTCTCGGGAGTTTTTTGCCTCGTCCCAAACCCAGTCGAGATCAAGACGGTTTCGAAGAACAAAGTCGACCGACCGCCAGGCTTTTTTGGCCTCTTCCAAAACCTCAGGAGAGACACTGTCGCGATTGAGAGTGCGAAAGACATGGGACTTCCAAATGAACTTCCGACTGCCGTCGATATACATCGCACATGGAAAACCACTGTCCTTCGTGAACGTAACCAGCTTTCGCGACTCTTCTGCGGTAATCTGAACAGGAAGCTTCAAAAGAAAATCCGATAACTTACCCATAGTAAGAGTCTCAGAGCCCTCAAATATCATGTCAAGACTCTTGTCCTGTATCTCGTCCTATATCTCATCTTCTATCCCATCTTCTAAGCGATAGGACTGCGAGAATTTGTACGACCTAAAGCAACCCAGCGATGCTCCGTCGTATCCGAACTCAAACACTGCCAGGCCAGAACACATCCGCCAGCAAAAGCCTTGCCTGCTAGGGCGCTTTCAAATGCCTTTGCGCGCTCTTCTAGCCAAATCTCAGCCGAAGGAATCTCGTAGCCAACCAAAGCACTGACTTCGCTATTTAGGAAATTATCTAGATCTGGAAGCGGTAGGAGCATTCCGGATTCAACCTCGGGGTTCCCTGAAAGGGAAATCTCCCAAACCCACTGAGCCGACTCGCCCTCGATAGTCGCCTCTAGGATTTTTCGACGAATCAGATTCACGCTCACAAACTGCCGCCGCCAGAAAGGATGAGGAAATACTGCGTTTCGTCTTGTTTGTTCTCATCTAGGAGCTTGTGCAAGATCGTTTTAAGACCGGCTCCAATACGAAGCCCTCCAAGGTTTACAACTGCACCGGCTTCCACGAAAGGAGACGAATCTGTGCGGTTTGACGTGCCCGTGTCCTGGTTCTGCGTCACCACAAAGCGGTAGCCCGGACCAGCGAAGGTGTGAAGCCCAAGTGTCTGATCTCCGAGATCAAACTGAAACCGCGCCGACGTATCAAGACCGTAAGTCCCGTCATAACCGGTTCCCATTCGCGAGAACCCGGCGTTTCGCCAAACAAACCAATCGGCGAAGAATGTATTCAGGCCAAGCGCGATCTCCGTGTAGCTCGTTCCGCCAGTTGAACCCGTTGAAGCACTGAGATCGTATGTGAAACGAACTCCCGACTCGCCACCCTCTGCCTCGGCCCCAAGAGCGGCACGCGGAATAAAGGCACACACTGGTGCCAAAGCGAGTGCGCTAGTGAAAAGAGTCGAAACTGCAAACTGCCTCAAATAACATCTCTTTGCCTTCATCATGGTATTAGCGTACTTCTCGAGCCTCGGGGATCAAGAGGTAAAGCGTGGCAGCACTCATCAAACGACTCAATTCCGCCTTTCTAAAAGGCCTCCTCACACTTCTCCCGATTGCTCTGACGATCTCGCTTCTTATTTGGATCGTGAGAAGTCTTGAAAGCACATTCGGTGACGTGCTGACATCCATGATGCCCCCCGAATTTTACATCCCGGGCCTCGGCCTTTTCTTGGCTCTCTTTGCGATCATCGCGACTGGGCTCTTGGTCGAGAACTACCTCGCAGGATCACTTCTTCGACGGCTTGAGGAGTATCTCAAGCGAGCCCCTGTCATTCGCGCCATCTACTCGCCGCTAAAGGACTTAACGGATCTCTTTAGCCGCACCCAAGGCCCCGATCAGGCGCAAAAGGTCGTCTTCGTTCGCGTGAGCCCTTCGATTGAACTCGTTGGCCTCGTGATGCGAGAGACATTCAATGATCTACCCAATGTGCGAATGCAACAAGGCACGGTGGCGGTGTTTGTGCCGCTGAGCTATGGCTTTGGCGGCTACACGCTTTTGGTACAAGCCGACTCGATTCGCGATGCCGGCATCCCTGCAGAACGAGCACTTCAGCTGGCGATCACAGGCTGGGTACGCGCGGGACGCTAAGCACGATCGGACAGTGGTCAGACCCACGCACCTCGGGCTGGTGAATCATCCAGTTCAAAATCGCCTCATGTTTTTCTGACACGAAGAAATGATCCAGACGCCATCCGATGTTCTTCTCTCTCACGCCAGGTCGATAACTCCACCACGTGTAATGCCCAGCGCCCGGCTCAAATTTTCGAAATACGTCAACCCAACCGGCCTCCAAAAACTCGGTCATCCAAGCGCGCTCCTCTGGCAAGAAGCCCGCATTGTCTTTATTGGTCTTTGGGTTGGCGAGATCGATTTCCGTGTGAGCGATATTGATATCACCCGCCAGTAGCGGAATCCTTCCTTGGCTCACAAGTTTTTTTAGTCGCTTCAACGCGGCCTCGCAAAACTTGAGTTTATAAGGAAGCCGCGCATGATCTCGCTGAGAATTTGGAAAGTAGGAATTCACAAACGTGTACGGACCGACATCGACTTCCAACCAGCGCCCCTCGCTATCGAACTCCGATATCCCCAGCCCCACGCGGACCGCGTCGGCGGGCGCTTTAAGCATCGTCAACAAACCACTATAGCCATTTTTCTCAGCCGTCGCCCAGTACAACGACGTGTACCCGGAAGCTTCGTAAAAAGCGCCGAGTTCCTCTAAAACCTCTGGCTTCGCTTTCACTTCCTGAAGCATCACGACATCCAGATCGCTCTGCTTTAACCAGTCCGCAAACCCCTTGCCACATACCGAGCGCAAACCGTTGACGTTCCAAGAAGCGGCACGAAGCTCTTTTGCCTTACGAACAGGAAGCGGCATCAACGTCATTGGGTTCTTCGGAGCTTTCGCTGTCTTGGGAGTCGCGGATTTGGCCATTCTTTTAGTCCTTTGCCCCGTCAGAAAACCCTTCGGGCGGCGGGAGATCATCTAAAGGGTCATCCACCGGAAGTGGCTCCCAAACTTCAAAAGACCGTATCTCTTTTTTAAAGACTTGAAACCAAATGGCGCCAAACGCCAATCCCCAAAAAAGACCAGCCATATGCACACGCTCCGCTACTTGCGGGCGAAACTCCTGCGGAGCAAACAGCAAAAGCCCAACGCCAATCGTTCTCAATGCCCTTCCGGCGAATCGGTATTGGCGGCTGATGAAAAAATATAGCGACAACCACACTCCGCCCAAAACATTTACGACCCCGCTAGCTCCAAGAACTCGCACCTCAGGCTCGTAACTTGGCAAGACGACAAGATTGGCAAGACCGCCCAAAAAGAAGATCCAAAACGGAAAAAGCCAGAACCCGAAATGGCCACCTAAGAAACGAGCGAAGATCACAAACAAAAACAGATTGCTTACCAAATGCCCGACATCCGCATGGGCAAAACACGCCGTCCAAGGTCGCCACCACTGATGCTCTTCGAAAACCGAAATGCGAGAAACGGGAAGCAGTTCACCAAAACGTGGCCACTGCCAGCCGCAAACAGAAACCAAAGCCACGATTCCCGCAACGAGGACTGCGACATAAATGGCATCGGGTTTTGGCGGTCGATGCAAGATCGTCTTCACCAAACGATGCGTGGAACGAGGTAATTCGGGCCTGACACCCGAATCGTCGCCGCTGATCACAATTCAACCTGCATTCCCACTTCGATAACTTGGTCGGCCGGAATATTAAAGAACGCCGTCGCTCGGTGCGCATTGCGCGCCATGAAAGCGAAGATATGCTCTCGCCAGATCGCCATGCCAGGCGTCTCGCTGGCGATCAACGTTTCACGACCTACAAAGAAAGTGATGTCGGGAATTTCGAACTTTAGCCCCGTGCCGCGAATCTTCTCCATGAGATCCATGACATCAGGAGTTTCCATAAACCCGTAGTGCGCCTCTAGCTTAAAGACTCCGTCTACGACCTTGTCGATCTTAAGACGCGCCTTTTCTTTGACGTAGGGAATCTCCTCGGTGAGCACGGTGAGAATCAACACCTTCTCGTGAAGAACCTTGTTGTGCTTTACATTATGAACCAAAGCCGGAGGCGTCACCTCCGGGTCTCCAACCATGAACACGGCAACACCGCGCACGCGTTGAACTCTTCGATCCGCCAAAACATCGGTGATAAACTGACTCAGCGGCGGTGTGGCAGCCTTCATCCTCGCGCCCAAGATCTTTCGACCCTTCCGCCAAGTCGCCATGAGGAGCGCCATCGAACAACCGATAGCAAACGGCACCCATCCGCCTTGCGCGATTTTAAGGGCGTTGGCCATGAAAAACGCCAAATCAATAACCATAAAAAATCCGCAGACGCCAAGGGCCGCCCCGAGACTCCATCCCCAACGGCGGCGAGCGACGACGAATGCCAGAGCTGTCGTGATCACCATCGTCATTGAAACACTGATACCGTAGGCCGCAGCCAAGTTAGATGACGTTTTAAATGACAAAACCAACCACAGCGTTCCTATCAAGAGCGCGTAGTTCACGTGCGGCATGTAGATCTGCCCGATCTCACGCGAAGAGGTGTGCACGATCTGAAGTCGCGGGCTTAACCCTAGCTGAATAGCCTGCTTTGTGAGCGAGAAAACTCCCGAAATCAGAGCTTGGCTTGCAATCACGGCGGCCGCGGTCGCAAGAACCACCAAAGGAATCACCGCCCAATCTGGCGCAAGCAAGTAAAACGGGTTTTCGCTGGCTCCCGAACTTGAGAGCATCAAGGCACCCTGGCCAAAGTAGTTTAAAACCAAACCCGGAAGAGCCACCGAGAACCATGCCAGACGAATCGGTTTTTTTCCGAAATGCCCCATGTCGGCATACAGCGCTTCTCCCCCCGTCACCACAAGAAAAACGGAACCGAGCACGAAGTAAGCTTCTTTGCCGTGTTCAAAGAAAAACTGAATCGCGTAGTGAGGACTGATAGCTTTTAAAACCGACGGGTTTAAAAGAATCCCGCGAACGCCTAAGACAGCGAGCACCAAAAACCAAAGCAGGATGACAGGGCCAAACACCGCTCCGATTTTTCCGGTTCCATGCTTTTGCTGGAGAAATAAAATCACAAGCACGGCAACCGCAATCGGCACGACAAATGGCCCCAGGCCAGGAGCCGCGATTTTTAATCCCTCAACCGCCGACAAAACGGAAATCGCCGGCGTGATGACGCCATCCCCGTACATCAACGCCGCGCCGAAAATCCCCATTCCAAAAAGCAGCCATTTGCGATCTCTCAGTCGCGCTGGACATGCCAGAGCCGACAGCGCCAGGATTCCGCCCTCGCCGCGATTGTCAGCCTGAAGAATAAAGATCATGTACTTCACGCTCACCGTTAAGATCAGCGCCCAAAGAATCAGCGAGAGAACTCCCAAGAGACGATCTTCCGTCAAAGCCATGGCATGTGAGCCGGAGAAACACTCTCTCAATGCGTAGAGAGGCGAAGTTCCGATATCGCCGTACACGATTCCGAGTGCGGCCAAAGCCATCACGTGAAGTGGTTGTTTAGAATGCGCGTGCTCACCCATATGGGACGTCTGAGATGCCGAATTATTGCTCACGCTTACAGAGATTAGTCCCGACACTTTCCGGTAGCAAGTTCTCCTAGAAGCAAAAGTTCTTTCAGACAAAACTTAGAGTTATAAGTCAGGCAAAGGGCCCATTCGCTTCAGTTCGAGCTTGGCTCGAGTTCTGGATAAAACTTACGCCAAATTGAGACTAGACCCCTTAAGACACTTGCGAAACCGAATCAGTTTGGGATGATAAAAGAGGTAGATTCTCGCGTCTCGTGTTTCATGGGGGTGTGGTCTTCAATCCAAATCAAAGACGGTCTATCGGGATCGGCCAAACAAGGCACCACCCGATTAGACATATAAGGGCCTTGGTTCTTAATTCCAGTTATCAACCCGTAAAGCTAATCAGTTGGCAGAGGGCGATTCTTCTCTGGTTCCAAGGTAAAGTTGAAGTTCTTGAATACCATCCATCGGACCAAGTCACCGTCCGATCCGCACGAGAGGAATTCCAAGTTCCCTCCGTTTTAAGACTCAAGCGATTTATCAATCATCGCCGCTTCACGAGAGTCAAATTCTGCCGCGAAAATGTGTACCGCCGAGATGACTACCGCTGCCAATACTGCGGAGAAGAGTTTAACGCCAAAGAACTCACGCTCGATCACGTGGTTCCTGCCAGCAAAAAGGGACGAAAAGATTGGACGAATATGGTGACCGCTTGTCGCAAGTGCAATCACCGAAAAGCCAACCGCACCCCGCTTGCCGCCGGCATGCCTCTTTTGTCGGAACCGCGCGTTCCCAACTGGCTCCCGCCGATTCAAACCAGTCTCAAACTTGAGAGCCTTCCGGAGTCCTGGAAGGTGTACTTAAGTGGCATCATGGACGAGGGCTTTGGAACCCTGCCGGAGGATCTTGAAGACTTAACGGGATGAACCGTTGGCGATGATCGCGCAAAGCTCTTCGTCCTTGGCGAGGCCGACGTAGTTTCTTCGGTACTTTAAGAGCTCTTCGCCTTTGCTCACGTCAACTGCCGACATCTTTGTTGGTTCGACGAGCCTTTCACAGGCTGTTTCGGCTTTTCTTAAATACTTTAAAAACAAAACTTCAAGCTCCACATTCGAGCGCACTCGTCGCTCGACCGCCGCCAAGAGTGCCACTGTCTCCAAACGACCGATTTTTTTTCGGCCGGCGATATGCGGAAGACTTGCAAGGCCCAAAAACAAACTCCATCCACAGAACAGACGATAACCTTCAAGCGCGACGGGAACCGAGGTGAGATAAGAAAATGCCTGACGAGCGTCTTCGAAGGCACTTCGAAAAACCGCAAGTCGCGAGGGCACAAGATCACGCCCCTCTTTTAAATCCGTTTCGCGATCTTTCAGAAGATTCACCTTCTGCAAAAAAAGGCCGAAGCGAAAACCTTCCACCAACGATGAGGCGACCTTCATGCCACGATCCTCGCCAATCAACCGCACAAGCCCTGTGAGAATTTCCCCCACGACACCAGCGACAAAGAAACAATAGCGGTTCACTTCCTGAAGCGAACTAAGCTTTAGGCCGCGAAACTCCGGCTTCCCGTGAAACTCCAGCATCCCGCGCGCCATGCTTTCAATCGGGCCGCTCATCACTTCGCGAACACGCGGACGTTCTTGCCAGTAAAGTCCAAACACCATGTGCGCTTCGCGAACCAAAACCTGTTCGCCCTCTGGCATGACCGCGTCTCTTAACAAGCGCTCCGACCACTCCAAAATGGCTGCATCATTTGGTTGCGTCTTAAGAAACGAAATGAAGCCTTCAAACGCCTGACGCTGAGAATACCGAGCCTCCAAGGCTCCTCGATCCACCCACGCGGAATCTTCTATGCTATCGAGAATTCGACAGATCAGATACGAAAGTCCCACCTGGTGACGAAGTGGCGTCTCGAGTTTCGCTATACAAAACGCGAAGCTACGGCTTACTCGCTCAAGGTGTCGGGCCATCCAAACATCGCGTTCTAAGAGCGTCATCATCTGCATAGGGTCGATGCAAATACCCACCTAAGACAAGGCGTAACGCAGTTTAGGAATCGTCAAATCGCAGTCGAAACCCGGTCTCAACTACAACTGCCAGACCTACGCCCACGTGACAGCATTTGAAAACAAGTTGATAATCCCCTTTCAGAAACATCACTGCCTTGTGCTTTGAAGGAGGCTACAAACATGAATCAGAATTCACGTCGTGATTTCCTAAAACTCTCCACTCTCACCGTTGTTGGCGCAGCCGCTCTGGGACGTCTCATGACTCCCTCTATGGCACACGCTCAGGCCGGCAAGAAGCTCCCTATGGTCGCGGAGTCCGAGCCGCAGGCGAAAGCTCTTGGCTACCACGTCGACGCAGCCAAAGTAGACGTCAAGAAGTGGGCAAAAAAAGGGGGAGCTGACGGCAAAACTCAAAACTGTGGCAACTGCATGCTCTTCAACGGCGGCAAAGTCACAACAGACAAAGACGGCCCCTGCTCGCTCTTCCCGCAGAAGCTTGTCGCAACAGCCGGCTGGTGCAATAGCTGGGTCAAAAATCCAGCTGCAAAGTAAGTCTTTGCTCTATTCATTGGGTGACAAGCCCGTCATTTAGCGACAAGCCCGACCTAAGCCGGGCTTGTCGCTAAAAATCTCGACCTCACAGCAAGGCGTTTTTCCTTCATAATGAAAGAATCCTGATCGCGAGACCAAGACGACTCGCTTTTCTTTCTCTTGGAGGTTTCAAAGTGTCGAGAATAAAGTCTGTATTCACGCTACCTCTCCTCACTCTCATTTCCATTTTTGCTGCGAGTTCCGTCGGCTGCTCCTCTTCCGAAAAGTCCGCTACGCAAAACGAATCGGCAAGTGACTCGACACCAAATTTCGCACAAGCCGACATCCAGCCGATGGATCAAGAGACGTACGAGGCCGAACTCAAAAAACCACTTCGCGGTCCCGCAAGCCTACTCAACTGCTCCAAGTACACAGTGTTTTACATCGATCCCTCGACACAGTTTTTTACTCCGCCCGTTCCACTTGAAGATCACGCCGAGTTTGTCTTCTGTTCCGAGCATTCCAATCTCGATGAAGTACGTGTGCGCTTGAAAAAGCTCAAACCCATCCGCAGCCAAGCGGATCTCGATAGCGCTCGGATCAAAGTGGTTCCACGCGGACAGCCAGAAGAGGCCGTCACGTTCTGTTCGTCCGGGGAACTCACATATCGCGGCAAACAATACCGACTCGACCGCCGAGTCTTCGAGCCCTCACTGCTCGCGATCACGGAAGAGGGCGATCGCCAGCGCGCGATGGCCATCGAAAAGGAATCCGAATCGGACGAGCGCGGTCCCGCCTCGAAGCGTGGACGCTCGAATAAGTAGTTTTCTACGTAGTTTTCACCCCGGAACGCCGGCCTGACACCCCAGGCCAGCCGGTAAGTTTTACGAAAGCCTACCGTTTCATTGCTTCATGCACCTGAAGTCGATTCAAACTTCCTCTTAAGGGGGGAGTCTTATGAGTCGTTTTCTATCAGGTCTGTCTTCTTTTTCAGCAGTCATCGCACTGTCTGCCGCTATTTTCGTCAGTCCAGCGCAAGCCGAACCGCCGTCGGAATCCGAGATCTCCGAGTGGCTTTGGTCGAACAATAAAACGGAAGCCGAGCGCCTAGGACTTCGAAACTCCTTTGAACTCAAAAACTATCTCACGATCGGCGAAGTGACCTCTAGTGAGGATCTCAAGATCTTCACATCCGATGAACTCTCAGCCACAGATTGGTTGCTGGAGAACTCGACAAACAGTCCAACACTCTCTGCCACCGGCACGCTTGCAGACACACCTACAGGCACGCTTGGCGACGCACTGACCGACTTGGCTGGCGATCTTGGCGACATCAAACGCTGGATCACAGTCGGCCAAAAACTTTGGGAAGTGATTCGCAACAACCAACCTGTCGTAAACGTAAAGACGCAGTCGGTTTCCGTGCTGCCCGACTTCGCACCGGCATGGAATGAAATGGAAACATGGCGCGGGCCGATGGCCAAGAGCTACACGATCGCGGCCAAAAACCTCTATGGTGTCACGGTGATCTCGCACACCTACACCGTCGCGTTCCACTATGGCGGAAGCCTTGAGGGTCGCGGACAGTTTCTCGCCAACGCCACGATCATTCCAACCAATGTCGACGTCTCTTGGGGCTTCACGCTCAATAGCCAAGTCAATGTCGGCCAACCGCTGAACACTGGCACCCGGGCCAACCCAGTTCCAGGCGTGGACTTGGGGCTTGAATGGTCGATGAGCTCCGTTCTTAAAAAGTCCCAAGGCGTGGATCAGTTTCACGTTCGCGGCGACGGCTCCTCCACGCACGTCAATCTCTATTGATGGCGGCTTCGCCGGGGCCCTACCCAGCTACGCTGCTTTCCGTGCAGTGGCGCGGAAAGATCTCATGTGATGGCGCTTCGCCGGGGCCCTACCCGGCTACGCTGCTTTCCGTTAGTGTCGGAATACTTGGCAGCTTGCCGGTTTTCGGCACTCGGCGACGTAGGTTATTGAAATTCTCTCAGTTCTCCTGATGCGGCGATGGTTCCAATTCGACGCCATCGCTGGCTCAGCTCTTGATCTCTTTTTGCCACGTGAAGGTTTCCAATGGTTGGAAACCATGAGTGGTGGCCAGTGGCACGTCGGTTTCAGCAGGTCGTCTTTCCTTTAATATGTCTCTTGGGTCTCGCAATGGGATTCTTGGTCGGCTCCTACGCCGGAATTTCCAAAGCTCATTCCTTTCCGGCTTTCAACCAATCCGAACTTTATCGTACGGGAACTTACAGCACGACGAACCTCGACGTGAAGATCGCGTCTATCAACACGCAAGAAATCCGCTATCAAGTCACAATGCCAGACGGCTCAAGCTTTGATCTTAAAACCGCGTTCGATCTTCCGGCACGCCACTACCCAAGCTTCCAAACAAGCGATCTTAAAAACGAGGCCGAGTACTACCGAGCAACCATTCAAGGCTTTGCTCAACTCATTCAAGCCGGGCCGGCCTTCGACTTCGCCGCCATCGGAGGAGCAGGTCGCGCACTTTACACCTTAGAAATCAACCAAGACCGCTTACGTGAAAAAGGCTTCCTTCAATTTGATCCTCTTCAACTCTTGTTTCGACAGCTCTCCGCGCAACCAGCGAGCGGCAATTACTCGACACCTCAGCGTGTGACCATCGATCGGGTGGCATTTGAGCTTCCGTCGACCTCCTCCACACCTCAAAATATGGAATGGGTCGAGGAAGCCATGCTTTCTCCGGCAAAAAGCAGCCCTAAAGCTATGCTGAAGAAAACCTTGCAGTTCCTCTTGGATGCGATGGTCATCTCTACCAAACGCGCTTGGAACACACACAAGAGCGGCGAGTATGAGATTCGCCGAAACTGGGACGAACGCGGCGTTCAGTTCGGCATCAAATTGGAGTTCATGGTCGGCATCGGACGCCTCAATGTCGCTCGCTCGGTCAGCTTGAACATTTCGGCTGGCTACAATCGTCAAAGCAAAAGTCTCGTGTTCCGTCGCGGATTCCGAATGGAAAAGATGGCCGATGGAAGCAACTTAAGCATTGGCGGAAAAGTCGAAATCAAACAATACCGTCTCAACACGTCTTCCGCCTATGGACAAGGCGGAAGCGCCAGTGATCATGCCAAAGTCAGTGGCCAAGCCTGGTATCCACCGATGTTTATCCCCGTCGTCTCGCCGGTTTTCGAAACAGGGCGCGGTTATCAAAGCGAAGGTTTTTCTCTAGCTGGCAACATCGCAGATTTCGGCGGATCATTTCTCTTAAATTCCGTGAATGCATTCGAAGAAGCACAACGTGTCTACCAAGCCCCGCTTCCCGATCCGAATCGGTGGATCTCCGATATCATGAAACGTGGCGAAGGGTTTTTCGTGAATCACATCGGAGCCATGATGCCGGCAACGCACAACTACATGATTCTCACATCTGTTGGAACACGCTGCGAACTTGCCTTCTCGCGCGTGCACTGATCTCTTCGATCCTCTTTTGGAACAGATGTTCCATTTTTGAAGCCAGGCAAAGGTCGCAAACACTTCATTGAAATTGTCGGTTCTGTTAAATCCTTTAATCTATGAGATCAGCAGGTCTCATCTGCTCTCTCGTCGGATTAAAGGAGATTTGTCTATGAAAGTCCCGTCACTCATTCTTTCCGCACTCGCACTACTCATCGTGCTTTTTGCAGCAAACGCCCAAGCCGATTCCGTCTTTGTGCAAACAGCGCAAGCCGAAGGCGAAGAAGCGAGCTTACGCGGAACCGTGCAGGAATTGGTTAAAGCGGCCGTTTCCGAGCAATCCGGCTATAGCCTTGCGTCGACGGCCGAGGGAGCGGATCTCGTCTTGCGCCCTCGTATCCTAAAACTCGGCTCGGCCTACATTCTCACGATCGACAAAATCAAGGCCGACAAGGTTCTCTTCACTTCAAAGATGAGAGCCTCCAATGCCGAGGACCTCGACACTGTTTCAAGTCGAGTGGTGCGTTCGGTTCTCAAGGAAGTTCGCGCAGAAAGCAATGCGCAAGTCGATGACATCACGGAAGACGAGGTCTCTCGCGGAACTCGTCGCCACATCGCCACAAGACAGTGGGAAATCGGTTTTGGACCAGCGTGGGGAACAAATCTCAACACCGAGAAAAGTGGTCTTGTTTTTCATCTCGGGTTTGTCTGGGGAGTTGATCCACAGTGGGATCTCGATCTTTCATTTCGCGCAACCGGCATCGACGGAAAAAACTCATCGAGTGCCTACTTCTCGGAATTCATGATCGGAACCAACTACCACTTTAACAAAGATAAAAACGCGCCCTTCATAACGGCCGGTCTTGGTCGAGCAACGGCAGGTGTTTCGGATTCCGCGATCATTCTCAATGACGACACGGCAAACGGCTGGGCCGCGCGGGTTGGAGCTGGAATGAAGTTCTTCCGCACGTCGACGGTGAACCTCGGTCTTGAAGCGAACTACACGTTCCTTTTGGCGGAAACATCGGTCAGCAAGAAAAACCCGGGCGTGGCTTCGTTTTTAGTGAGTGTTTACTACTAAGATTAGCCGTCTGAGCGAAGAGCGCTCACGACATCCAACTTCTCCACTCGGAGTGCGGGATATAGTCCTGACAAAAACCCCACTCCGAGAATTGCGATGAGGCTTACGAAAATCGCAAGTGGATCAAAGACCCATTCAAACGCAATCTTCGGAAACGCCAAGGAAACCAGATAAAGCGTGGCGTGTAACGCCACCAGCGCCACGGCAATCCCCGCCATACCAGCCGCTCCGCAAAGCGTGAGGCTCTCACCTAAAACAAGCTCGCGCAAATGCCTCGGGTCGGCACCTACCGCACGCCGAATCCCAAGCTCTCGAAGACGCTCGGAAAGCGAAACGAGAATCATATTGGTCACGCCGCTGCTGCCAACGGCCAGCGTGACAAATGCGATCCCGATAAGAAGCACATTGAAAATATCCAGGAACTTTCGCATCTGGTTGATAACCTTGGCATTGGCTTCGGCTCGAAAATCACCTGCCGCCCCGTACTTGCGATCAAAATGATTCTTTACCCGCTTAGCTAAAACATCGGGAATCACGCCCTCTTTAACTTCGAAAAGAACCTGGTTGAGATCACCCTCGTTTGAGTTCGGAGACTCGCCTCGCACGGCACGTAAAAACGTGTGCGGCAAAAACAGCTCAAATCCCGGTTTATCCCAACGCCCCTCACCCGAAGATTTTTTTGTTTTCAAAAGCCCCACCAAACGGCAAGCAAAACGCATGTCGCGGTTTTTGATAAAAATCAAAGGCCGAAGATCCGAATTCTTCACAAGGTCTCTTGTGACACCCAGTTGCTGGGCAAGGCCCGCGCCCATCACACAAACACTGTTGCGATCCTCGATATCAAGAGCCGTGAGACCACGACCGACATCGATCTTAAACTGATTTAAGCGAATTCCGTGTTCGTTCACGCCAAGCATGTTGAGATCTTGCGAAATCGTTTTTCCCAAAAAAGAAACCTCCGGCCCCCAGTAACGAGCCATCGGCGAATAAGAGTCGATTTCAGGAAAGAGTTTTTTTAAGGTTTCAAGATCGTCGACTTTGAGCTCTCGGAAAAACACCTCTAGCGGTTTAGAAAGCGATAGCCGCCAATTTGGATAACCCCAAAGCTTGAAGTTTCGAACCCCGAGAGAACCATAGGATTCCAAAATTCGGTCTTTGGCAAATCGACCAACGGAAATCATCGACACGACAGCCGCCACCCCAACCGCCACGCCGATCATCGTGAGCAGGCTGCGAGAAGGACTTCGCTTCAACGTGTCGATGGAACGCATGGGCGAGTAGTAGCGAACAAACTGTAAAAGGTTGATAAGACCCTTGTTTCTTTGTTCAGACTTCGTGCTTAAACCGCCTAAGCCCGGTGTTTGGCTTGTGACCACGTCCGACTTTTTTAAAGAACCAGGTTCCGCTCCCTCGACAATCAAACCCTCTTTGATGCGAATCACGCGGTCGCATGTTTTTGCCACACCCTCATCATGCGTGATGAGGACAACGGTTTTCCCACTGGCACGGATCTGATCAAAGACCTTTAGAATTTCGCCAGAGGTTTGCGGATCAAGAGCACCAGTGGGCTCATCGGCAAGAATAATGTCCGGTTCCATCAAAAGCGCACGCGCGATTGCAACACGCTGAGCCTGACCACCCGACAACTGATTAGGAAGACGATCTTCCAATTCGGCAAGCCCCAAGGCTTTTAAAACTTCACGGGCACGAGCCGTCAAATCGCGCTTATCATCGGGTTGGTACTCGGCGCCCAGCATCGTGTTCTGCAAAACCGTCCAGCCCGGTATCAGATGAAAGCTCTGAAAGACAAAACCTATGTGACGCGAACGAAACCAAGCTCGCTCGTACTCGTCAATTTCCCAGACCTTGCGATCCGCGACCGTGACATCGCCCGAATCTGGCTTAAGCAGACCGCCAAGGATATAGAGAAGCGTCGACTTTCCCGAACCCGACGGGCCACAAATCGCGACCTTTTCCCCACGCCGAATGGAGAACGTGACGCCTTTTAATACCTCCACACGCGAGTCGATCTCGGGCGAGTGTCGATAGGAAAGCTTAAGACCCGAAACCTGGATCAATCGTCATCCTCTTCCGACTGCGACTTGGGGTAGAAGATCGTCTCGCCCTCTTTCAGGCCAGAGGTGATCTCAACAAAGCTCTCGCTCTTAAGACCCACTTCGACCTTCACCTCGTCACCACCCGCTTTGCGGTAGACGATAAACTCAGGTCCTTTGCGATCGAGATATTCTTGAGGAATACGAACGACATCCTTTTTCTCAGCCACCAAGATCTCAACCACGGCCGATAGCCCCGTCATCACGTCAGCTGTCGGATTAGAAATCTGAATTCTTACCGGAAACGACCCGCCTTTTCGGTCCCAGCTATTTTCCGCCTCGCGCGCGGCTTGAAAAATCTGAACGATCTGTCCCTGATACTCTTTTCCGGGAACCGCATTGAGACGAATCCTAGCATTTTGCTCGAGCCGAATCTTCGCGATCTCCGATTCGGGAACATCCGAATCGATAAACATCTTCGAGCGATCCTCGTACTTAAGAACTCTCGCGTCTGATCCGCCCTGAACGATGTAGTCACCTTCTGACTTTAAAACCTGACTCACGATTCCTTCGTAAGCCGCGCGAAGCGGATAGAGACCTTCGCCTCCGACATCCGTGACGTTTTGCGAAAACGCCACCAGCGGATCGCCCTTCTTCACTTTCACGCCGACACCCACGTAGAGCCGACGAAGGTACCCACTGTAAGGAATCGAGAGCATCGTTTCTTTGTAGGGTTTCACAGTTCCGCTGAGAGCCACGATCTGGCTGACATCACCCTTTTGCGCAACCACCGACGGGTCTTTTGCACCCTTCGACAAGCAGCCGGCCAAGAGCATGAACGACAACCCAAAAGCCGCTTTACTTGCGATCTTCACAAAGACCCCCCGCCATCTCGCCCTTTAGACGCTTCACTTTCATCCAAAGCTTCGCCCACTCGCTTGCGAGATCTATTTGCGCACGAACGGACTCCTGAAGACTTTGGCTTGCACCGATCCAGTCTAGATACCCGGCACGCCCCTCGCGGTAATCAGCCGCCACGAGCTGGAAGCTTCGAAGCTCAAGCTCACGCAAGCGATTGGCCAAACGAATACGCTCCTCGAGCCTTGTTTGTTCATCCAAGAGAAGCACCTTTGTCGATTCAAACTCGCGTGCGGCTTGCGCCGCCTCAAGGCGCGAAACCCGTTCACTCTCGCTTGCCTCAAGACGCTTGAGCGAGTCCGCACCATTGTCCCAAAGCGGGTATTTCAGGCTTAAGAGCACAAACCAGGAACTCTGAAACGGCTCCCGTGCGGAATCCAAAGACCAAGCTGGGGCGAGATTCGAGTTTGTGCTCTCAAGCCCCGAGCTAAGACCAAACGTGAGGCCTGTTTCCTTTAGCGAGAGCTCACGATCGAGTTCGCGGATTTCCGCCTGTAACCGCGTCTGCTCAAGTTTCGGCGAAGTGACGATCGTTGATACCGGATCGATTTTCAGATCTAAAAGCGAGTTCCACTTCAAGTCCGACGCCTTGGTCAGTGCCAAGCCACCGCCCGTTAGGGCCGTGAGGCGTTCTTCCACTTCCTTGATCGAGCGCTGCAAAGCCAGGCGTGATTCGGAATTTCGCAGAAGATCCGCTTCGAAGCGATTCTGATCGCGCATCTTTTGAACGCCGGCGCGCACGTTGGCTTGTACTGTGCGATACTGCCTATCAAGACGTGTTCTAGTGACTTCGAGATCCTCGTCTCGAGATTTTAAAACAACGAGGTTCAATACCAGATCAATGGCTTCGGCGAGTTTTTCTTGAAAGGTCAATGTCGAGGCAAGGCGCGCGCTTTCAAGCCTCATGTGTTCTCGACGACTTTTAAGATGCGGCCCCAAAAGAGGATTCAAGTTGAGCTCCGCTAAAAGACCGAGCCGACCACGTGAATTGTCGAGAATATTGGGGCGGCGAACACCCGTGCTATCGGTGTCTTGAAGGCCGTAGTCCGCAAACGCTTGCACCGTTGGAATCCAGTAGCGACTTTGAAACTCTTCTCGTCTCATCTGGATCTTAAGAGCCGCACTGGCCTCTTCGATCCCCGGCGAAATCTGACAAAGCGGTTCGATCACGTTTTGAAGAGGCAAAAGCTCTTTGGGCCACGCAGATGTCGACGCCGACCCGATCGACGCTGACCCGATCGAAAGAGGCAAGACCGACGACATCGCCAGGACCAACGAGATAAAAGCGAAGAGTTTCGCCCGAGATTTTAACCCCACCATGGGGATGCAAACTAAACTCGCCCGCCTAAAATGTCATCAGAGGAGCCAGACATTGCGAGGCTTATTCTTCCCGAAGCGCTTTATGAGGCAAAAAAGAAAAGGGGCCAAAAGGCCCCTTAAAATACCGCCGATTCTCAAGCGGTTTTAGTATTACCCCTGACGTGCGCGCTTATCGACAGCCAAAGCCGCCTCACGCATCACTTCTGAGAGCGTAGGATGCCCGTGGAAGCTGCGAGCGATGTCTTCGCTTGAAGCACCAAACTCCATCGCAACAACAGCCTCAGCAAGAACGTCAGACGCCCTAGGACCTACAATGTGAACGCCGACAACACGGTCGGTGCGCTCATCCGCCAAAATCTTTACAAAACCGTCGGTCGAACCAAGCGCGCGAGCGCGGCCATTGGCGATGAACGGAAACTGTCCGACTTTGTACGCGACACCTTGTGCCTTTAGCTGCTCTTCGGTTTTCCCGACGCTTGCAAGCTCTGGCCATGTGTAGATCACAGAAGGAACCGTGTCATAGTTCACGTGACCCGGTTTTCCAGCCAAGATTTCGGCAACCGCCACGCCCTCCTCTTCCGCTTTGTGCGCAAGCATCGGACCGCGGATCAAATCGCCGACCGCGTAGATTCCAGGAACACTTGTTTGGAAGTGATCATCGACTTCGACCATACCGCGCGCATCGACTTTGACTCCGACTTTCTCTAGTCCAAGGCCTTCGCT